>NZ_JADNPO010000029.1:0-37581 GCF_015558105.1 Holdemania sp. 1001095H_141210_F2 | reverse complement strand
TTTAAACAAGCTTATGAATTTGAATAGGAAGAATGGCATTTTCTTTTACGAACTAGATTGTTCCAAAAAGTGCCAAGCCATTTCTTCTCTATGAGCTTCTCAACTTAGGTTGGCCCACAAAAGAAAAGAAGCTAAGAATATTATATCCTAACTTCTGATACTCTCGATGAGATACTAAGATTAACTGAACATCACTTGCATGATTTCTTCTCAATCTCAATATTTTATACTCATCTAATTCTATATCGAGTAGGATACTTTATTCCTACTTCTATAATACGAAAAAACGCCGTCATCCGTCACAAAGATCACCGGCGTTTATCTGTCCACAGCTTCTCTTGGATGAAGAGATAGCTTACGACGGGTGCCGCTTTTTCAAGCGTCCCTACACCCTTAGTATATTCCGTTCCTGAGTTATTTCAAGGGCGTGCGGTTATTTTCATAATTTTCATTTTCAGACACTTTGCTCCATAAAAAAACCGGACAGCGATGCTGGCCGGAATGATTCGTTCTTAACGCAGATCTTCCTGCGTCGTAATCTTGATATTTTTATACGATCCCAGCACCGCGTACACCGCTTCGCCGGTTAACAGTTCTACGACCTGCGCGTCGTCGGTCGCCTGTACCTTTTCCTGACGCGCCTTGCGGTACGCCCGCAGAATCAGCGACGTCTTAAACGCCTGCGGCGTCTGCGCCTGCACCAGCTGGCTGCGGTTCGGCGTTTCCTTAATCTTTCCGTCTTCAATGACCTTGATCGTATCCTTGCACGGCACCGTCAACAGACAAGCGTCATGCTCGCTTAAGCTCTGGCAGAGCCGGTCCAGACATTCCTGTTCCAGAAACGGCCGCGCGCCGTCATGGATCAGCACATAATCCTCACTGACCGCCATTAATCCGTTGAATACGCTCTCCTGACGGGTTGTGCCGCCTTCCACAAACACAACGTTCCCCCGTTGTGTCCGGTTGCGCATACAGCGCACGTAATCCTCACGCTGAGTCACAATCACGATTTGTTTGCACCGTGAGTCCGCCTCGAAAATGCTCATCGTCTTTTCCAAAACATTCTTTCCGTCCGCAAAGGTGTAGAACACCTTGTTGTAGCCAAGATTCATCCGGCGCCCCTGTCCGGCAGCCACGATCAATGCTGAATATTCCATCCTGTTCCCTCTTTTTCGCCCTTATGGTAGTGTTTATTTTATCACACCCCGATAAGTCCGGCAATGGACTGAACCGGATTTCACAAATCCCGGCGGATTTTTACAGGATTCAGCCCGCGGATTTTTTAAAATGCCGCGTTAGATAAGAGCGAATCTGACGATCGATCTTTTCCGGGTCTTCCCCTTCCACATCAAACGGCGTATCCTCGCCCAGCTCCATTGCCAGCTGCGGCAGTTTGCGCGTCATCTCCTGATAACGCCGCCGCGCCAGCGTCTCCATTTCCGTGCTGTCCAGCGTCCGGAAATCCAGAACTGCATCGGCCAGCGCCGTCCAGCCTTCCTCTTCGGTTTTTACCGTCACTGCCTGATAGCCCAATCCGGACACGGCGTGACTTTGTTCGCTGTCCAGAAGTATCAGACAATGCCGCAGATCCACCTTCCGCCCCGCTTCTTCCTCGATCATTCCCTGTTCGATGCCTTTGCGCAGGATCGCCGCACATTCCGGACGGGCAGCGTCCAGATTGCGGATCAACAACAGCGAATAGGGCGAACGCCGCAGTTTCTCCAGCCACAGCGAATATTGTTGATCTACGCCATGAACGAAGCGATAACCAGCCTGACTGTCCTGGTAATCCATCATATCTACTTCAATCCGCCGCTCGTTTTGACCAAAGTACAGCTGCGCCAGCACCTTCGCCAGCCGCTGCTTCAAGGAAAACTGCTTTCCGCAAAGCAGCCATACGCCTAACGGACGTTCCTGTACGACGCCCAGCTCCATCCACTGCAGCTGCTGATCAATCTGCGTCAGAATGTCTTCCTGACCGATCAGCTCCATGCGCAGCCGCTGCATCACCCGGTCCTTGCGGCAGCGGTCCTGTAACGGCACATCGGTGAGTTGTTCTAAAATCTGATCAATATCCCGCTGCTCCACTTCTTCACGACAATCCATCCGCGCGCTGGCGCAGGCCAGATCAATGACATCCAGCGCCTTGTCCGGCAGCTTGCGCGAGGGCATGAAATATTGTGTGCTTTCCATCAGCGGGCCAACCAGCCTGAACGGAAATCGAATCTGATGATGCTGCTCGTATTCGGGAATCTTCGCTTCGATCATCCGCCGGGCGGAATCCAGATCCGGCTCTTCAATCATGACCGGCTGAAAGCGCCGCTGCAGCGCCCGATCCTTTTCAATGAACTTCAGATATTCATCATAGGTCGTCGCGCCGATGCAGCGGATTTCTCCGCGCGCCAAAACCGGTTTCAGCACACCGGCCACGTCGATCGAACCCTCCGCCTTGCCGGCGCCGATGATCTGATGAATTTCGTCAATAAAAAGAATGACCTGGGGAAATTGCCGCAGGGCATCCAGGATTTTCTGAATCTTCTCTTCAAACTCGCCGCGGTACTTTGTACCTGCCACCAGACCGTTGACGCTCAGTTCAAAGATGACGCTGCCGCGCAGACAATCCGGCACCTCATTCTCGTCGATGCTTTTGGCCAGCTGTTCCACCAACGCCGTCTTGCCGACGCCCGGATCCCCCAAAAGCAGCGGATTCGCTTTTTCCTTACGGCACAGGATCCGGATGATCGAATTCATCTGCGCCTGCCGTTCAACGATATTGGAAGGCCGGCGGGTCATCCACTGGTTCAGGTTGCGCAGCTCGCGGATGGCATTCAGACTTTCGATATCCTGCCGGTTCAGCTCCGCGATCAATCCGGCGATATCCACATCATACCGTCTCAACAGCTCCGAAGCGACGTTATTGGGTGTTTCCAACAATGTCCGCGTCAACATTTTCAGCGTGATCACCGGCGGCGTGGAACGGGCCGCTTCCACCAGACATTTCTCCAGAATTTCCTGGACAGTCTGCGTATATTCCGTCTGTCTTGTTTCTTCCTCATTAAAACCAAACAGCACCTGAATATCCTCTTTCAGCTGTTCGGCGGTAATTCCGCGTTCGCTCAGCAATTTCTGCAGCGCGGAGTTGTCCGTCTGCAGAATGCCGATTAATAAATGCTCCGTCCCGATAAAGGTGTTTTTCATCTGCCGCGCCACCGTGCGGGCAGCCTGGATCGCCTTTTGAGCCTGAGGATCAAAATTGGTTTTCATCCTCGCGATTCCTCCTTCCAAACCGTTGAACTTCCCAGTTCAAGTTCAGTGATAGTATTGCCCCGGCCCGAGATCACTACACCACGGCCGTCTGTTCCAATTTTTAGGATTTCCCCTGGCGTTTTCAACATGCTTCATTTCAGTTTATCATCCAGGGAGAAAACTTATGCCCGGATCTTCGCTTTGTCCCTGCCTGAATCGCTTTCAAATTATGAAACTGAAATGAAACCAGGTAAGTTTACCTCACTTTTTTTCGAATAAATTATGAAAATCGTTCCAATCGCGATTTCTTTATGACTTCTGGACAAAAACATTTTATAATGGAAGCAATGGCCCGTAAAAGGCAGACATGAAGCGAGGTGAAAACATGATCGTTACAACCAAAACCGGGGATCAGGGAACGACCGGGATTCAGGGTGAGCGGATTTCCAAAGCAGATCCGTTAATCGAAGTCCTGGGCGATCTGGACGAACTGAGCGCTGAATGTCTGTTGCTAGCCAGCGGATTTGCCAGATATAGAAAACCGATGGAACAGATCGTGAACCAGATCAGCGCCGCCAGCGCGAAGTTGGCCGGGTATGGCAGCGCGGATTTGGAAAGTTATACCCGGAAGCTGGAAACGGAAATTTATTCGCGGGTCTCAGCGGCTGGTGAATTCCGGTTTCATTATCCAATCGACAATTCCGAAAGCGCGATGCTGAATCGGCTGCGGGCAATCAGCCGGCGCGTCGAGCGGCATTGGTGGAAGCTGCAGGAAACCCGGAAGACAGATCCGTCGCTGGGCGTCTATCTGAACCGGATCAGCGATTATTTTTACGCGCTGCAGATTCAGAGTGCGAAGGGTTCGGAAATTTAAGCATAGGAGGAAGCATTCATATTATGGGATATCGCAAGGAAACAATCGCTAAACTCAATCAGGACATCCGGGAATTTTTTCCCTATTTAACTGAAATCCAACCGGAAGATCACACGATCCATTCCGGTGTTTCACGGCTGGTCATGCTTGACCGCTACGCCCAAAAGGACCGCGAACTCAGAACGCTGGGCATCGGCGACATCGTGCTGACCGTCATCAAAGAGGACCCGAAATATCCGGCCCGGGGCGTCGGCGTCGTCAAAGCGATCGACTGGGAAAATGAGAGCGTGACGATTGAAATTGAAGAAGAATTCCGCGGTACGCTGGAAGACGAGCAGGAGTCGATCACGGGGATGATCCGCCGGCCGTTTGCGGAAATCGACAAGCCGATGGAAATTTACTATGAACAAATCGCGCGCCGGGTCGGCACCGCGCTGGCGGAGCCGGAAACCGATGAAGAACAGCGGAAAAAATATGCCGGCTTGTTTACTGAACAGTTAAAGAAACTCAACGTCATCCCGGCCGGACGCGTCTTGTTCGGCGCGGGCAGCGGTACGCAGGTTACCTATTTCAACTGCTTCGTTATGCCGTTTGTCGAGGATTCCCGCGGCGGCATTGCGGAACATCGCAAGGAAGTCATGGAAATCATGTCCCGCGGCGGCGGGGTCGGGACCAACGGTTCGACACTGCGTCCGAAGCATGCCCCGGCCAAAGGCGTCGGCGGCCGCAGCAGCGGTGCGGTCAGCTGGCTGAACGACATCGCCAACCTGACCAATCTGGTCGAGCAGGGCGGTTCGCGGCGCGGCGCGCAGATGATCATGTTGGCGGACTGGCATCCGGACATCATCGAGTTCATCATTTCCAAAATGCAGAATCCGCGCGTGCTGAAATGGCTGAGTGAAAACAGTAAAGACGAACAGGTACGCGAACTGGCTCAGCGCAAACTGAAATTTATTCCGCTTTCCCGGCTGGAACGGCAGATGCTGGAAACCTTGATCGAAAGCAAAAACACGCCGGCTGACGTTCTGGACTATGCTCAGCAGACACTGTTGGAAGGCGGTCGTCTGGAAGTGGTCAATCCGGAATTCTTAAGCGGCGCCAACATTTCCGTAACACTAACCGACGAATTTATGGAAGCGGTGGAAAAGAACGGGACCTTTGATCTGCGGTTCCCGGACATCGCCAATTATACCCCGCAGCAGAAAGAAGCCTACGATACCCATTGGCACAAGATCGGCGACGTCCGCGAGTGGGAAGCACTGGGTTATCCGATCAAGACCTACCGCACGATCCACGCCCGCGATCTGTGGGATCTGATCTGCTTCTGCGCGACCTACTCGGCGGAACCGGGCATCTTCTTCATCGACAACGCCAACAAAATGACCAACGCTAAAGCCTATGGTCAGAAAGTCGTCGCCACCAATCCATGCGGGGAACAGCCGCTGGCGCCGTATTCCGTCTGCAACCTGGCCGCCGTCAATCTCGCCAACTTCGTCGACAAGAAAGACGGCCGGATCCTGTTTGATGAACTGGCGGAAACGGTCGCACTGACCGTGCGGATGCAGGACAACGTCATCAACAGCACCCCGTATTTCCTCAAGGCCAACGAAAATCAGGCGCTGGGCGAACGGCGCGTCGGTTTGGGCGTCATGGGCCTGCACGACATGTTGATCTGGAACCGCAAGCGCTATGGCTCGCCGGAAGCGCTGGAAACGATCGATCAGGTCTTCCACTGCATCGCCCGCGCGGCTTATCAGACGTCGGTCGAGCTGGCGAAGGAAAAAGGCAGCTTCCCGTTCTTTACCAGCGGTGAAGCGTTCATCAACACCGGATACATGAAGCAGATGGACGAGGACATCCGGCAGTCCATCCTGAAATACGGAATCCGGAATTCGCATCTGTTAACGATTGCCCCAACGGGTTCGACCGGCACGATGGTCGGCGTCTCCACCGGTCTGGAACCGTATTTCAGCTTCTCTTACTTCCGTTCGGGACGGCTGGGCAAGTTCATCGAAGTCAACGCGGCGATCGTCGATCAGTGGCTGGCGCTCAATCCGGGCTACACCCGCGATACGCTGCCGGAGTTCTTCGTCAGCGCGATGGAGCTGACGCCGGAAGAACACGCCGATACCCAATGTGTAATCCAGCGCTGGATCGATTCCTCCATCTCCAAGACAGTCAACGCCCCGCGGGGCTTCTCGGTTCGGCAGGTTCAGCACATCTATGAACGGCTGTACGCGGGCGGCGCAAAAGGCGGGACGGTGTACGTTGACGGTTCACGTGATTCCCAGGTACTGACCTTGAGCAACGAGGAAGAAAACAGCTGGGATCAGATGGATATTGAGCGTGATTTCGGTGTTCCGGTTAAAAAGACGCAGGAAGCGGAAAAGAAAACCGATCTGCGCGCGGACCGGCAGGACCGCAATATCGGCGTGGAGGTCGGCGATATCTGCCCGATCTGCCTGGAAGGCATCGTCGAAGAAATCGGCGGCTGCAATACCTGCACCAACTGCAACGCACAGCTGAAATGCGGCTTGTAGACGTCTTCTCCTGCTTTGTTTTCCATTCAAAAAGCTAAAAAAGGATTGCGTACTGTGATGACCTGATCACGGTACGCAATCCTTTTGTTTATTCGGCAAGAAACGGCAGCAGCTGGTCCAGCGCGGTTTCCCAGATCTTCTGGTCATGTTCCCAATCCCCATTCATGGCGGGATCGTGATATCTCAGTTCGCCAAGATAAAAGCAGTCGTCGTGTTTGACATGAAACTGACCGCGGACAGTCTGGCCCACCTGTTGATAGTCCAGGATCGCCGCCGTTGACCCAAGCCAGCCCAGCTGCCGCTCTGGCCCCAGCCAGGTAATCATTTTTGACAGCGGCATAACCGAACTCAAATCGCGGTCGCTGATATAAAGCTCCAGCGAGATTCCGCGGCCGTCCGGGCTGTTTCCCTTTCCTTCATACAGAAGACCAATCGGCTGAGGCGTTTGGGTAAAATGAGCGGCGTAGTCAATGGTATAACATTCCCCCCGAAAGTCCACCTCGGCAACCGCCGGCGCAATTTCACGGTTCAGCTCAGCGCGGAACACTTCGTTGATCAGCGTGATATCAAGGCCAACTTTCTCACGCAGCCAAACGCGGGACAGCGTGATCGGCGTCAGTGAATACGGATGGTGACTTAAAGTTTTAAACGTCCAGAACCCGGCGGTGTAGAGAATCATCAGCGCAATCAGCGCGATCTCCAGTTTTTTCCACTTCATACCTCAACCTTCATTTCTTTTAAACCCCGGGGCAGCGGGAAGCATCCGGAGCATAATTCAGACGCCTCTGCGCAGCTTTTTCTTATCCGGCCTGGCTCCCTTGCTTTTTACATTGCCCAAGCTGACAGATCTATCGTGGTCATCGGCTGGTCCGTACGGACGCTCACGTTGATTTCAATACCGAAATTCATCGTCGTCCCTTCGGCTTCGCTGGTCGCGTCGATGGCGATCAGTCCGCCGGTCATCTGATAATCCTTCGAGATCTGGAAGCTCATCTTCCATTGGTTTAAAGTCACCGTCTGATCAATCGTTTCAAATTGCCGCTGCAATTCCTGCAGGGCGTCCAGATCGGGTTCGGCATCGCCTAAAGCCCCTAACAAATCCGCCAGCTCGGCAAAGCTCTGCGCTTCATAGATCAGCTCATAACCGGTCCCGGTTTTCTTCACGGAGAAAGCGTTAACCATCTTCTCCATATTCCTGTTCTGCTGAAGTTCCTGGATCGTTTCCGGCGTGTAAGCGTAAGGCTGGCTGCTGCGTTCGCCATTTACTTCGCTGTACATCATCTGATCCTGAACACAGTATTTCATATCCATGGATTGCCCCATAAACGAGGTTGTAAAACTAAAGTAAACGACAGGTTCGCCCTGTTTCTCTGCCGGCTGCGTCTGGATGACGAGATCCATCGGAAATTCCAGCGTCATTCCCTGCGTGGTCATCTTCAGCTGACCGTTCATGGCGACGGATTGAACCGCTTCGCTTTCCATTTGCTTCGCCTGGACTTTTGCCATAATCTCAGACGCGCTTTCTGTTTTAGCACAGCCGCTGAGAGCCAGGCAAAGCCAGACTGCCAGCCAAAGAATCCTGCTTTTCTTCATTTTTCTCATGTTCTGTTCCTTTCTCCTCCTCAAATTCTGCGTATTGCAAGCTCCCTGCCGCAGATCATTCAAGGTATTCTTTACTTTAAGCATAGCATATTCTTACTTCAATTCCGACATCGAATCGTTGCGGAAACTGGAAAATTTATGAAATCGTCAGAAACGGACTTTCTATTTTCTTAAATCTTTGTTTAAAATCAAAATAAAAACGACGCGAAGAGCGTCGCTTTCTTCACAGACTTGTTTTCTCTGCTTCGGCTTAAGCGTGAATCTGTTCGTGCTCCACCGCGCGGAAGAAGCGGAAGAACAACGTGATTGTGACCAGTACGGAAATTGTATCGGCAATCGGTTCCGCGACGAATACTGCAAACACCTTATTCTCAAAGAAATTCGGCAGAATATAGATCAGCGGAATCAACAGGATAATCTTTCGCAATAACGCCAGAAAGGTTGAAATCTTGGCGTTGCCCAGCGCGATGAAGGTTTGCTGGCAAGCCAGCTGCGCGCCCATTAAGAACACAGCCGCGATATAAATCCGCAGCGCCCAGACCGTAATTTGCGTCAGCGCCGGATCGCCGGTAAAGATCGCCGCAAACATCTGCGGGAACAGCATGCACAGCACCCACATGACGGAGGAATAAACCAGACAGCTCACCAGCAGCAGATGGAACGCTTTCTTCACCCGGTCAATATTTCCCGCGCCATAGTTGAAGCTGATGATCGGCTGCGCGCCCTGGGTTAAGCCCTGCAGCGGCAGCATCGAGAACTGCATGACGCTGGACAGGATCGTCATTGCGCCGACCGCCAGATCGCCGCCGTATTTCAATAAGGAGGAATTAAAGCACAGCACTAACAGACTTTCCGTTGACTGCATGATAAACGGCGCAACGCCCAGCGCCAGCGCCGGGAACAGGATCTTGGCGTCGATGCTGAAATATTTCGGATGCAGCTTGAGCTGACTTTTTTTACCGCTTAAAAACTGCAGCACCCAGACGGTCGAGACAGCCTGCGACAGCACCGTCGCCAGCGCCGCCCCGCGCACGCCCATATGGAAGCCGAAGATCAGAACCGGATCGAGCACAATGTTGGTGATCGCACCGATGACGACCGTCAGCATGCTGACGCGGGAAAAGCCCTGCGCGGAAATAAAAGCGTTCATGCCCAGCGTCAGCTGAACGAAAATTGTACCGGCCGCGTAAATCATCATATACGCTTTGGCATAAACGATCGTGTTCTCACTGGCGCCGAACATCATTAACAACGGCTCGCAGAAGATCATCGTGACTGCCGTCAGGGCAAGGGCGGTGATCACTAACGCCGTAAAGCAGTTGCCTAAAATCTTATTGGCCTGTTCGTTATCACCTTTGCCCATCATGATCGAGGCCCGCGGCGCGCCGCCCATGCTGACTAAGGCCGCAAAAGCGGAGATAATCATGATTAACGGGAAGGCAACGCCGACGCCGGTTAACGCCGCAGCGCCTGAGCCTGGAATATGGCCGATATACATCCGGTCGACCATGTTGTAGAGTGCGTTGACGACCTGGGATGTGATCGCCGGAACCGCCAGCGCAAAAAACAAGCTTCCGATGCGGTCCTTCCCTAAATTGGTTTCTTTCGATTGAAGCATAATTCGTCCCCTTTCCGATTGGTCATCGCTTCGATGTTCGCATAAATCTGATGCTGAACCCGGGTATACACCGCCAGTTCTTCCTCGCTGATATTCCGGGTCACCGCTTCGGAAAAGCGTGTCTGATTGACGCGCATCTGACCGATTACCGGAGCAGCTTTCTGCGTCAGCCTGAGGTGCAGGATCCGATGATCCTTCGCGTCTTCCTCGCTGGTCAGATAGCCCCGGCGCATCAGCGTATCCACGCTGCGGCAGACCAGACCTTTGGATACGCCCAGAGTGACGGTCAGCTCTTTGGCGGTGTTGATCGACGGGTTGTTGGACAGGAAGATCAGCACGTTCATTTCATTGGGAGAAAAAGCTTCGTCCGCGATGGAATGAACGCAGAAACGGCTGTAAGCCTCGCGCAAACGGGCATAGCCTTTCAGCATCTGTTCGACGTTGAAGATGGGTATTCGTATTTTACTCATCAGCGTTTCTCCTTGGCAATTAGTTTACTTGTATACGATCATTCCTAAGTATACTCCGGATCTGCCGCAAGTCAAGCGCTCTTTTCCCTTATCTCTATTCTTTTCCCGACCAATATGTTCCCATACCGAAGATCTCTTTATCTGACAAAAAGCACGCAGATCCTGGGATTGAACGCCGTCCGGCAAAGTCCGTCCGCGGCTGAAGCCGTTCTTTTTCGAACAGACGTTCCTGGGTACAGAGAAGAAAAAGCGGCTGATTTGTATTTTTATCAGCCGCTCTCTGATTCGCTGAAATCACTGAACATCTTTCCTATCAGAATTCTCATCGTCTTAAACTTGTTTTGTTACAAATAACGGGCCGTCGCGCTTTTCATTTCGGCCTTGAATGCCTGCGGCGTACCGGCGAACATCAGCTGCCCACCCTGATCGCCGCCCTGCGGTCCCAGATCGATCACCCAGTCGCACGCCCGGATCAGCTGCGGATTGTGTTCCACTACGATCACGGTATGGCCTGCGTCCCGCAGCCGCAGAAGCAGTTTCAGAAAATGTTCGACGTCGGCCGGGTGTAATCCCGTCGTCGGTTCGTCCATTAAATACAGCTGAGCTTTTCCGCTGTGATTTTCGATCAGCTCCACCGCCAGCTTCAAGCGCTGCGCTTCACCGCCGGAGAGGGTCGTCAGCGGCTGCCCCAGCGGCAGATACCCCAATCCCGCCTCCGCTAACCGCTTCAGCATCCGGCCTAATTTCGGCTGCCCGGCAAAGAAAATTATCGCTTCCTCAACCGTCAGTTTGAGCACTTCGTCGATCGAGCTGCCGTTGTATTTGACGCTCAGCACCGTATCGTTAAAGCGCTGTCCATGACAAACGGGGCAGACGACCTCAACGTTGGCAAAAAACAACATGTTGTTTTCCACCACGCCCATTCCCTGACAGTTCTCGCATCGTCCGCCTGGGGTATTGAACGAAAAATAAGAAGCCGGGCAATGCGCGGCGCGGGCTGCCCCGGTCTTCGCAAAGAGAGTGCGAATCAACCCGTAAACGCCGCTGTAAGTGGCGACATTGGAACGCTTCATCCGGGTGATCGCGGATTGTTCAATCGTCACGATCCGTTCAAATTGTTCCAGGCCCGTGATCTCAGCCCGGCCGCCGCGGTTTGCCGCAAGCACTTCAAATACCAGCGTGGATTTCCCAGAGCCCGAAGGTCCGCTCACCGCGCACAGACATCCGGTGGGAAAAGCGACGTCAAAATGGCGCAGGTTATACTGACAGGCATTTTTAATCGTAATCCAGCCTTGCGCGGATCGGGTCTGCGAAGGAAACTCAGCCGGTGCAGCCAGCCAGAATCCGGTTAAGGAATCGGGATTCGACCGAAGCTGTTCCGGGGGTTCGCAGGCGATGAGTGTTCCGCCATGAATCCCGGCGCCCGGTCCGAATTCAACCAGTAAATCCGCAGCCCGCATCACATCCGGATCATGTTCGATCACCAGCACGGTATTGCCCAGATCACGCAGATGGTTAAGGATTGCGATCAACCCTTCGGTATCCTGCGGATGCAGACCGGCCGTCGGTTCATCCAGCATGATTAAAAGTCCGGACATCTCCAGATCCAGCGCCGCCGCCAGCCGCAGCCGCTGACTTTCCCCGCCGGAAAGCGTGATGATTTGCCGATCCAGCGTCAGATAACCCAGGCCGACCCGGATCAGACGGTTCAGCTTGGTTTGAATATCGCGCAGATAGGCATCGGCCAGTTCGCGGGCACTGCCGGTTAACGCTGGCTCCAGCGCGTCAATCCAATCCCGCAGACGGTTTAAGGAAAAACCGGATAATTCCGGCAGGCGGGTTCCGTTCACGGTGACCTGAGCGCTCAGCGCGTTGAGCCGCTCGCCATGACAGGCCGGGCATTCAACCGTCTGAAAATACGCGTCCAGCGCCGTGGCTTGCCCGCCCTTTTCAGCCCAGCGCCGCCGCAGATTCGCCGCGACACCTTCAAACTTTTTGCCCGCAGCCGCTTTTGGCGGCAGGTTTCTGGCCAGCTCAGACAACAGCGCAGGACTGTCGCTGCCTTCCCACAATAACATCCGCTGCGCTTTGGAGAACTGACATAGCGGGATATTTTGCGGTTCATCCAGACCGAAAGCGCGGCAGGCGGCATAATACACGGATATTTCATATTCTCCATAGCGTTTTTCCCAGAAACGGACCGCCCCTGCCTCTAAAGAAAGCGCCGGATCCAACATCCGGTCCTCATCGACGGTATGAATTTTCCCCAGCCCCTCGCAAACCGGGCAGGCGCCTTCCGTTGTATTGAACGAAAAATGGGTGCGGGTCAGTTTCTCCATGCGCTGGCCGCAGCGGCTGCAGCGCATGAAAACATGGAAATCGCCGTCGCGCTTTTCCGTTTCTTCCCTGCAGTCAGCCGCGTCGATCACCGCGCAGCAATGAGGGCAGGTGCGGCGGTGTAATTTTTCATAAATCATCCGCAGATCGGTATAGATATCGCTCAGGGTCCCGACCGTGGAACGAGGATTCCTATTCGCCGCCGTCTGCGGGATCACGACCGCCGGACTGGCGCCGCGGACTTTATCCACCTTCGGCTTGGGAATTCCCTGCATTCCCATCGCTTCCAGATACTGCCGCTGACATTCGTTAAACAGGACGTCGATCAGAAACGTCGACTTGCCGGAACCGGAAACTCCGGTCAAAACGATCAGTTTTTCCTTCGGCAGCGTCAGCGAGACATTTCTCAGATTCCCCTCGTGCGCGTTAAATACTTCAATTTTACGCATAACTCACCTGCTTCCTGCTTTCCTTATGACGACGATTCTGCGGCGTTCGCACCGCCCCCTCATGACAGCGGAACTTCGATGTCGATCAACGGCCGGATCTTATTGATGATAAACGGATCCGTAACGTCCAGCAAGGTCATTTCATCAGAGGGCTCATGCGGGATCAGCACATCGGCGATATGAAACATGAACAGACGCTCGCCCACAGTGCCGAAAACCTGATGATCAATCTGAACAATCTGATCGACGCGCCAGGCTTGTGCATCCAGAGGAAAAGCATAATCCAGTATGTTGTCTTCCGTGATTTCAGTTTCGCTCAGCCGGATACAGTGATAAAAACAACCGGCATATTGAACAAGCCGCTGCCATTTCATCATTTCCTTCGTAAGGGCCTGCTGCCGGAGGACTGGATCGGGGATAATCTGAATCTCCATCGAAAAATGGATTTCCTTTGTGTTGATCGAACCCAGTCCCTGTTCTTTCAGAATCTGATCGGCTTCGCTCAGTTCATTGATTTCACATTGATAAGATTGGTCTAAATACACAATTCCGTCTTTCTCAGCAATCGTCAGGGTATTTACTTCGTTGCGCAGACAGCCGTCGAGAAAAGAGGGCAGCTCCCGCACAACCGGTGGCGGCATTGGGGGATCTGGCTCCAACAGCTAGGGAAAGAACACATCCAGATTTTGCAGGAAGATTCCCAAAGCTATGAAAACAATCAGAATGGCGGCGATCACCCCGGTGGAAACCGACCGGCCCCGCTCCCCATTCATTTTCCGACCAACTGCGGATCGCATCCGACAACGCGCCGATAGTCGTCCGGGTCCGTTGCTCCTTCCGTATTCAGAAGCAGCACGACGGAATGTTCATCCAGTCCCAGCGCCTGCTTCATCGCTTCATAATGAGGATCCTGACACAAGCTTAACAGAAGCCCCAGTCCGACAGCCCCGGATTCGCCGGAAACAATCGCTTCATCGCCTTCCAGCGGTTGAGCGTACTGCCGCATCCCGGCCTCCGTGATTTCATCCGCACAGGCGAAGTAGAACGCCGCGTAATCGCGCAGCACCGGAAAGAGATCCGGATTGACTTCCCCGCAATTCAGACCGGCCATGATCGTCGGCGTGATGCCGGCCTTTGAGACCAGCGTGCCTTGCGTACAGGAGGCGAAGACACAGGCGGAGTCCGTCGCTTCAATGATCGAGACGACCGGCATCTCTGCTTTCAATGTATCCGCCAGCCAGCCCAGCACGCCCCCGGCCATCGAACCGACGCCGGCCTGTAAAAATACATGCGTCGGCTTGTCCAGCGCCTG
Organism: Holdemania sp. 1001095H_141210_F2; assembly: GCF_015558105.1. Lineage (NCBI taxonomy): Bacteria > Bacillati > Bacillota > Erysipelotrichia > Erysipelotrichales > Erysipelotrichaceae > Holdemania > Holdemania sp. 1001095H_141210_F2. The sequence continues at coordinate 23,133 of NZ_JADNPO010000029.1, read as the reverse complement.
TTCCGCGATCTGTTGAACAACCTCGCGGATCATCGTCGTATAGCCCAGCACGATGTTCTGAGGAATTTCATGGTAATTCTCCAGCACCGTGTCCTGCACTAAAACATAGCCGTTGCGCTGCGCATAATCGCGCGTCCAGCGCACGGTATCGTCATAGCCCCATTCCGTCACGGTGACTTTGGCGTTGCCCAGCGCCTCGATCGCCTGCACGCGGCTGGCGACGGTGCCTTTGGGCATGAAGATCTCCGCCCGGCAGCCGGCCTGCAGTGCGGCCCAGGCCACGCCTTTGCCATGATTGCCATCGGTCGTCGTCACAAATACCGGCCGGGTGTGAGGATGCTGATCAAGATATTGATGCACCGCATAGCTGGCCCCCAGAGCCTTGAAGGCATTCAGACCGAAACGATGCGATTCATCTTTGACCAGAATCGCCTGAATTCCCAGTTTTTCCGCCAGTTTTGATAAATTGATCAGCGGCGTCGGGGCGTATTGCTTTAACGTCTGATGAAAGTCAGCGACCTGCCGGTAATGTTCAGAATTGAACATGGCCGGCAGCGGTCCGCGCGCCAGTTTCCCTTTTGCCATTTGAATTCTATCCATGTGTTTTCTCCTCCGTTTTTCCCAGTTTATGCCGCTTCGCCCTTCAGCTTCATCAGCTGCCATTGGCCGCCGCGGTAGCGCATCCAGATCAAAAGCGTGCGCAGCAGCTGATCCGCAACCAGCGCGATCCAGGCGCCATACAGACCCCAATGCAGCTCGTATACCGTCAGCATCGCCAACAGCGGGCGCACGATCAGCGTCGTGACAAAGATGACCACGGCGGTGGTTTTCGTATCCCCGGCTCCGCGCAGGACGCCGGCCAGAATAAACTGCGTCGCCTGAAACGGCTGGATCAGCGCCAGAAACATCAGAATCCGCGTGCCCTGTTCGATGACTTCCGGTTCGCTGCTGTAAAGAGAGACGATCGGGCCGCCGATCACAAAGAAAACAAACGCCAGCACCAGCGAGAAGCCGATCCCGATCTGTTGACTGACCTTGCCGTAATGATGCGCCATATCAGTCCGCTTTTTTCCCAACGACTGGCCGACCAGCGACGTCGAGGATACCGCGAAGCCCTGACCGATCATAAACGACAGCGATTGAATGTTCATGCAGACATTATGTGTCGCAAACGCGACCGTGCCTAAGGAAGCGACAGTCTTGGAATACAGGATCACGCCGAAGCGCATAAACAGCTGCTCGACCATCGCCGGCAGACCGATCGCAAAGATATTGCCGAGAATTTCCCGGTCAAGATGAAACTTCTTTCGCCAGTGGAATTCAAGATATCCGCCTTTTTTCATCAGCGCCCAGCCCGCCATGAAGAACGCCGCCGTCTGGCCGATCACCGTCGCTAACGAGGCTCCGGCCACGCCCATTTTGGGGAAGCCGAGATGGCCGTAGATCAGAAGCCAGTTCAGAATGATATTGATCACATTGGCTGCGACGTTGTATTTCATCGCCGTCTTGGAATCGCCGACCCCGCGCAGCACCGCCGTGATCGTCGTGGTCAGCGCCATCAGCACAAAGCCGGCCATTTGTATTTGTAAGTAAACCGTACCATTGATCAAGCTCAGTTCATCCGTGGCCCCCATAAACCGGACCATCGTTTCCGAAAAGAGAAAGCCGACGATGGAAGCCGTAAGGGACATCACCAGCGTCAGCATGAGTGCCTGCCGCACCGCTTCATTCGCCTTCGCCGGCTGGTCCGCACCTTTATAGCGGGCAACTAACGCTGTCGCCCCGACGTTCATCGCCATGAACATTGTCATCATTAGAAATTTCGGCTGCGTCGTCAAGCCGACCGCCGTGATCGCCCATGCCCCCAGCTGTCCGACCATCATCAAATCCGCCATCGACGTCAGCTGTGTCAGCGTCAGTTCGACAAACGACGGGCCCGCGATTCGAAGCACATCCTTCATCAACAGGCCGCGCGTCAATCCCGGCGGCAGCGCCGTTTGTTTCTTTGATATTTCCAGACTCTCGCCGGCTTCCACCCGATCTAAAGCCAGCTGTCCACTTCCCCCTGTCATTGTGATTTGTCCTCCCCTTGATTGTATTTCCTATTATACCATGAAGCGCCCTTTCGGAAAACGCTTTCAGCAAGGTTGAAAGCGAATAAATCAGTTGGGAAAAAGAAAAAACAGACAGCACCGGGGGATTGTGCTGTCTGCGTGAAACACAGAGTTATGATCGTTGATGAATTCAGTTATGGCTTAGTACATGCCGCCATCCGGCATGGCTGGCGCCGCCGGAGCATTCTTTTCCGGCAATTCAGCGACCGCCGCTTCAGTTGTGATGAACAGCGCCGAGATGGATGCCGCGTTCAGCAGCGCGTTGCGGGTAACCTTGGTCGGATCTACGATACCGGCTTCAAACATATCGACCCATTCGCCCTTCTTGGCGTCGAAGCCGATATTCTTGCCTTCTGTCAGCTGACGGGAAGTGATCTGATCGCCGTCATAGCCGGCGTTTTCCGCAATCTGATACAGCGGCTTCAGAATTGCTTCAAAGACAGCGCTGATGCCCTTCTGTTCATCCGGAGTTTCGCCCTTCAGCTCGTCGCGGTATTCGCGATAGATCGAAGCCAGAGCTGCGCCGCCGCCGATGACGATCCCTTCGACAACAGCCGCCTTCGTCGCATTCAAAGCGTCTTCGATCCGCAGTTTCTTTTCCTTCATTTCGCTTTCTGTCGCAGCGCCGACCTTCACGATCGCAACGCCTGTTGTCAGCTTCGCCAGCCGTTCGTTCAGACGCTTCTTGTCGTATTCCTGCGTCGTATTTTCGATCTGCTGCTTCAGTTCTGCGATCCGCTCGTTCAGTCTTTCCTTGTTGCCTGAACCGCCGACGATCGTTGTGTCATCTTTCTTAACAACGACGCGGTTCGCATGTCCGAGATCTTCGATTTCGCCGTCTTTCAGTTCCATCGCCAGATCCTTGGCAAAATACTTCGCACCGGTGACGATCGCGATATCTTCCAGCATTGCCTTCTGATTGTCTCCGAAGCTTGGCGCCTTCGTGCAGACAACATTGAACGTGCCGCGCAGCTTGTTCAGAACCAGCGTCGCAACGACTTCCTGATCAATATCGTCAGCAATGATCAGCAGCGGCTTGTTGGTCTGGACGATCTTTTCCAATAATGGCAGGACTTCCTGAATCGTGTTGATCTTCTGATCGGTAACCAGAATATACGGATTTTCCAGCACCGCTTCGTTCTTTTCGCGGTTGGATACCATGTATGGGCTGATGAAGCCCTTGTCATACTGTAAGCCTTCGACTGTTTCCAGTTCAGTTTCAAAACCATTGGACTCGTCAACAGTGATGACGCCTTCGCGCCCGACTTTTTCCATCGCCTGCGCAATGATTTCACCGACTTCCTGAGAACCGGAAGAAATTGCGGCAACCTGAGCGATATCCTGGTTTGTTTCAACCTTATGCGTCTGTTCCAGCAGCTTGTCCGCAATGAACTTCGCCGCTTTTTCCATGCCGACTCTCATCAGCACCGGATTCGTGCCTTTTTCCACACTGCTCATGCCTTTGTGGATCATCGACTGCGCCAGCAGCGTCGCTGTCGTGGTGCCGTCGCCGGCCGTATCATTGGTCTTGGAAGCGACTTCCAGAACCAGCTTCGCGCCCATATTTTCAATCTTGTCTTCGCATTCAATTTCCTTGGCGATCGTCACGCCGTCATTGGTGATTAACGGTGAACCATAGCTTCTTTCCAGAACGACGTTGCGGCCTTTCGGACCCAGCGTAATCTTGACCGCATCGGCCAGTGTATCGACACCCTTCATCATTGCGACCCGGGCATCTTTAGAAAAACGGACTTCCTTTGCCATATTCTCATTCCTCCTTTAAATGTTTGTTGTTATTCAATAACCGCCATGATCTTGGATTCCGGAACTAATAAATATTCCTGTCCGTCGATCTTGACTTCAGTTCCGCCATACTTTTCGTAAATGACGCGGTCGTTGACTTTGACGCAGCATTCGACATGCTTGCCGTCGACCTCATGACCGTTATTGACTGCCAGAACCTTGCCTACGGTTGGTTTTTCTGTGTTTTTGTCAGTCAGGATAATCCCGCTGGCGGTTTTCTCTTCTGCCTTTTCTTTCTCTAAGAGCACAAAATCATTACATGGTCTGATCATCGTAATTCCTCCTTATCGCTCATTTTAGCACTCTTATCTTATCAGTGCTAGCACTTATTATTATAGTCTGCCAAGCTTCTTTGTCAACACTTCTTCGCGACTTTCTGCAAGAAATTCTGATTTTTTCTCTGCTTGCTTTATTTTAGCGGCAGCAATCGGCGAACCCTCGAATATTTTGACGGACAAATCCGAAATGATCGACTTTCACAAATAACGCTCGCTCGTAAAAGAGCTGAAGACCCTTGCCGCAGAAAACGATCATCGGGCATATATCAAAGAAGGCGGCAGTGGATATGGTATAATAAGGAAAAATCAGGAGGTTTAGCATGCTGAAAAGAAAATTTGGAAAAACCGGGATGGAGGTTTCCGCCGTGGGAATGGGAACCTGGAACATTGGCAATCAATGGGGCGCACTGGATGATCAACAGGTTTACGAAACGATTCAGGCCGCCTATGCAAGCGGGATTACGGTCTTTGATACCGCCGATGCTTACGGCATACCCGGCGGTTGTTCAGAAGAACGGCTCGGCCGGGCATTGGAGGGAATCCGCGAAAACGTCGTTCTGATCTCAAAATTCGGCAACTGGGCGAAGCGCTTCGGCGGCGCGATGCAGTTCACCTGCGCCGATATCGTGATCGAAGCCTGCCACGCCTCGCTGTTTCGCCTGCGGACAGACTATCTCGACATTGCGCTGTGTCATCTCAACGATTTACAACCGGCGGAAGTCGAGCCATGGCTGGAAGGGTTTGAGGAGCTAAAACGACGGGGACTGGTGCGTCATTACGGCATATCGACCGATCATCTGGACGTGCTGAAGGAATTCAACCGGCGCGGCAGCTGCGAGGTCGTCGAGCTGGATTATTCGCTGATCAACAAGACGCCGGAAACTAACGGAATGCTGGACTACTGTCTGGAAAACAACATCGGCGTGCTCGTGCGCGGACCGCTGGCGCAGGGGATTTTATCCGGGCACTATACCCGTGATACGCATTTCACCGATACCATCCGCATGCCGTTTAATGAAGGCGGCAGCGCACGGGAAGTCTATCTTCAGAAAATGGACCGGCTGGACCGTGTGCGCGAAGTGGCGGGCAAAGAGAATCTGGTTCAGACCAGCCTGCGCTATATCCTTTCTCATCCGGTTAGCCCGGTTGTCATTCCCGGGGCGAAATCGCCGGATCAGGCTAAGGCTAACGCCAAAGCCGGCAGCGCTTGTCTGGACGACGAACTGTACGCCAGGCTGAAAGCGTGCTGACTTCTTCCATAAATCAGCGTTCAACCCGTCGGCGCATGCCAGCGGGTTTTTGTTTGAGGGCGTTTCTCCTGCGCATGCTTCTTAATATCCTTTCTGATCCAGCCTCTTCCCTGCCTTGCCGCTTCAACTGAATTCATATTCTTAACGAAGTTGAAATTTCCACAGACAAGCCCTGAGCCCCTACGGTCATTGGCCTGAGGTCTGCCCTTGTTTAACCCGAAACTTTAACCGCTCAGCGCTTAAACTGAAATCAACGATCCGCAAACAGGCATGCCTGCAGCCTGACTCTATGGGATTCTGTTTTTTGTCGGGATTGGGTTTCTTTTATCCGCGGCGATTAAGAAACCCGCCGCCCGCGGTTGATTTCTGCAAATTACAATTCATCAGCCGGAAACTCAACTGGTAATAAAAAGCGGCGGACCGGCAGGGATTATCCCGCTGCGGTCTGCACCGTTTTCGTTTCTGTTTTCATTTTTTGATCTTCGGCAAAAAGATTCGGTTCTATAAATTTTGGTGCTGGCGGAAACCAATGCCTTTTTAACGTAATAATAAAGCGGACCACGGGTCATTCCGGCTTCCTTACCGATCGCCTCCAGATTGGTTCCGGCATACCCGTAACGGGAAAAGTGTTCCCTGGCGATCGTCATAATTTTTTGCCTGGTCTGTTTTTCTGCGTTTCCCATAGTGATTCCCCTTTATGCGTTTAACATATCACTTTGCGGCGCTGCCTGAGCTCGAGTAAGCTGGCGGACCGATGATTCTTGTTTTTTATTGAAATCCATTAATGAAAACTTCATTCATTCGCTGAACATGTACGGATTTCTATTTTGGAATACAAAAATTTCTATTTATCGTTTATAATACAGGAAGCAGTAGTCCGCGCCGATCTGATTCAGGGACTTGCCAAAGGCAAGCGATCGGTGGGGAAACTGTAAGATTGCGGAATTCCGCTTCATGGAGGAAAAATGAAAAAGATTATTACGCCCCTTCTCGCCTGCTTACTGATCGCAGGCTGTTCCAGCGCACCAAAAACGAAGACCGAGACGGCTTCCTGCAGCTATACGCAGGAAGGCTTAATGACGGCTACCTATGATCTGACGGCTGAAAACAACGATATTACCGTTCTTTCTTTAAAGATGATCTACGATAAATCAATGTTCGGCGACATTGACTTTACAACGATCACGGAAGAAGAAAAAACACAGATGATCGACGCCATCCTTACCCAGTCCGGCATCACGGAAGACATGAAGGGCGTCACAACCAAGGTTGAAATCGAAGACACGATCATCGCTACGATTGAAATGAACCTGAAGGAAGCGGATCCGGATACGTTAAAGAATCTGGGATTTGATTTCTCCAACACGGACATGAGCTTTGACAAGGTTGTTCAGGATATGAAGGACCAGGGCTTCGATTGCAAATAAACCTATAAACTGAAAATCAAAATAAAGATGAGAAAGTTTCTTCCTTGGGAGAAACTTTTCTCTTCTTTTTTCTTTTTCAACGTAAATAAAAAGAGCAGGACGGTTGACTGAACCGAACTGCTCGTTTTTGGTTTGTTTCGTATTTTATCTGTGATCGCTCTAAATCCAGCTTGTTATTCAGCGTAAAACGAAACCGCAATTTAACCGCGGGTAACCCAGATCGGCGAACACCATGCGCAGTGATCGTCGATCTGCTCGACGCGCAGATAGTAGAAATCTTCTTCGCCGCGTTCGCTGTCTTCCAAGGTGAAGTCCACTGCCTGACCGCAGTTTTCCTTCTCAACGAGAACTTCGTTGTTCTTGATGATCTGCACTTTGCGAATCTCGTTGACCGCCAGCACGCTGACGTCCAGCTTCACCGCTTCCCCGGCCGGAATCATGATTTCTTCACCCATGTGGTGACTGCCGATCTTCAGCGAGGCCAGAATCCGGGCGCCGCTGGTGCCGTAAGTGAAGCGGTTGTAGATCGCGTTCCAGACGTTTTCACTGGTCAGCGTCGGAACGAAGGCGCCCAAGATTCCGCCTTCGACGCCATGCTCCATCTGGTGCGAGTCAGAACCTGCGATAAAGCCCAGGTGATAGCCACGAGCCAGCGCGTCCTGAGCGCAGTGGCGTTCAAATTTCATGATATTCTTCGTGTACTTCGACTGGTTTTCAAATTTCTCATAGTCGGCGTGGCGCGAGAAGATTTCAACGACGCGCTGGACTTCCGGATCATGGTAATCCCAGTCCGTCGCCGCGGATACCAGACCCCAGTTGGCTGCCGGATGATGCGGAATGCACTGGCCGCCGTCCTTCTTGATGCTCGCGAACAGCACCGTCGGGTTGTTGCCTTCCGGATCGGTGCTGCGGTACAGGCCGCCGGTGCTGGACGGGTAGTAGACGTTCTTGTGCCCGAAATCATGCTTGTATTCGTTGGACGTCCATTCATAGGCCAACAGCACGGCGAAGTTCTTTTCCCCATTGAACAGATTGCGCGTCGTGCGGTTCCATTCCCATTCGGAATCCGTCGCGATATCCGGATAATCGTCGTGGTCGGTCAGCGCGCAGAAATCCATGTTGGCGTCCTTGATCGCGTAGTGATAATATTGATCAATCTCGCCCAGCGCGTCGGACAGATTGGACTGGCCGTGGATATCGCCGAAGGTCAGCATCAGGTTCTCATAACCGTTCTTCTTCAGCCAGGCCGCGACTTCTTCCGCGCTGCGGCTGTCCAGCGCTTTTTCCGCCGGGATCGGCTGCACGAACTGATCGATCTTCTTTTCAATCTCTAAATCATAGAACTGCGGCAAAACGTCCAGCGCGACTTCGTTGTAGACGATCGACGCGTAACGGTGCATGTGGCCGTTTTTGTTGCCGAACTGCCAGATATAATGCAGAACATTGCTTTCATCCAGCGCAATATGCGGACGCACGGCGCACTGGCTGTCGTTGTAGGTGATGACGACCGGTTCCGACCAGACGCCTTCTAAATCACGCACGCGCACAATCGCGTTGTATTTGCCCCAGGTGTAGGTGACCACCGTATAGCCCTGAGCGTTCGCTGTGATGTCGATGTTGTTGTACCAGTTGCGGTTTTCCGTCAGTACCGCGTAATGGGACGTGACAACTTGGCCGTCTTTTACTTCCACGTCGATTACGTTGTTGCTGAAATAACAGTGCTTGCCGTTTTCATACCAGGCGATCGTGACCTTCTGGCCGACCCGGGTCATGACCGGATGCGTGCTGTAAATCGCCGTCTGATTCAGCTTGACTTCCTCGCTCCACTGCCCGTCGATCTTGGCGCGCACGACGACGTCATAGTTCACGCCGTTATACAGATCATAAGCGACAAAGCAATGACCTTTGCCGTCATGATCGAAGCATGGACGATACGTCTTCACCGCGGTGTTGACCTTTTCCAGCGTCACCGTTTCGCCCAGCGTGGCAACGATCGTATCGCTGAAGCCGACGCCCTGACGGTTGTATACGACGACCGGATGGATTCCGTCGTCTTTAACGGAAGGATAGAACAGTGCTTCGCCCTCGTCGATCACCTGGATCGCGCCGAACACGCCGTCCTGATATTCGCGGACGCACAGCTTCCACACGCCATTCTCAAATTCCGACCAGGCGGTGATCACGCGGTCGTTGAACGTGTGCATGCTTGGCCGCAGTGCCAGGCCGCTGCCGGAGATCTGAACTTCATTGTGCGGATGATGATCAATCATCTGCGCGAACTGGATAACCTCGGTGTGATCGAGATATTTTTCCCAGACCGCAAAGACTTCGTTCTTACTGTTGACCGTGACGTCCGGGTACTGGCAGCTGCTCTGCCAGATATCCGTGATTTCAACGGACGTACTCTTGAAATGTTCCATAGTTCCTCCTTTATTCGTCTTCATATTTACCAACACCGGCAGGCGGCTGAATGTTCTTGACGCCAAACGCCAGAACCAGCAGGGTGACGATGTACGGGATCATTTGGACCAGCTGCGACGGAATGCCGTAGCCCTGAACATAAATCTGAACCGCATCGCACAGCGCGAACAATGAACCGCACAACAGAACGTTCAGCGGATTGTAGCGCGACAGGATCGCGATCGCGATCGCGATGTAGCCGCGGCTGGCGGACATATCGCGCACGAACATATTCAGGCTGTCGATCGACAAATACGCCCCGGCCAGGCCGGCCAGCGCACCGCAGACCAACACGCCGATATACTTCATCCGCCGGACGGGAATGCCCATACTGCTGGCAGCCTTCGGATTTTCACCGACCATCCGCAAGCGCAGACCAAACGGCGTTTTAAATAAGATGAACCAGCTGGCGACACAGACGAGAATCGTGAAGATCAGCAGCACTGACTGGCGGCTGAAAATATCGCCGAGCACCGGCACGTCCTTTAAGAACGTCAGCTTGGTGTTGACGGAAGCGACGGCTTCGGAATTGCCCTTGTTGCCCCAGATAATCTGCATCAGCAGCGTGGACGCCGCCGTGGCTAACAGGTTCAGGCCGATACCGCTGATGACCTGATTGACCTTATAGCGGATGCACAGAAGGCCGTGGCACAATCCGAAGATCATGCCGCCCAAGATCCCGCACAACAGACCGATCCAGGCGTTGCCGGAATAGAACGAACCGACGGCAGCCGTAAACGCGCCGGTCAGAATCATACTTTCAAGGCCCAGCGCCATGATGCCGCTGCGCACGGAATACACGCCGCCCAGCGCCGCCAGAATCAGCGGAATGGACATGGAGAACATCGTGCTCAGAATGCCTGTGATATTATTCAGCATAGCTGCGTCCTCCCTTCTTTGGTTTGCGGTCCGCGCCGATCAAGGCCCGGATCAGAAGCGGCGCGGAAACAAAGATAACGACTAACGCCTGAATGACGCTGACAAACTCCGTCGGAATCTGGCTCATCATATTCAGATACATCGCACCGGTTTTTAAGGCGCCGAAAATGATGCCTGCCAAAATGATACCTAACGGTGAATCGCTGGCCAGCGCTGCGACGGAGATCCCGCTGAAGCCATATCCCGGTGAAAAACCGCTGATAAACCGCTTGCCGACGCTGGTCACATGCACCGCGCCGCACAGACCGGCCAACGCACCGCTGAACAGCATCGCTTTCATCATGACGCCGCCGACCTTGATGCCGGCCGTTTCCGCAGCCTTCATGTTCAAGCCGACCGCCCGGATTTCATAACCAAAGCGAGTCTTTTCCAATACAAACTTGACGATCAGAGCCGCGAGCACCGCGATCACAATCGCCCAGGTCAGCTGATAACCGGGAATCAGTTTGCCTAACAGCGCGCCGTCGACGATTTTCTCGGTCTGCGCGACCGCGCCCTCAGCTTTTAATGGATAATTGACTAAATAATCGCAGAAATTCACGATGATGAAATTGGTCATCGTCGTCGTAATGACTTCGTTGGAGCCAAAACGGACTTTCAGAAAGCCGATCAGCGCACCGGCCAGACCACCGCCGATCACACCGCTCAACAAGGCCAGTACAAGATGCAGAATGCCCGGCAGCGGCAGCGGCGTCATGCCGACTAAAGCGGCAACCATCGCACCGGTCACCATCTGCCCTTCGACGCCGAGGTTGATCAGCGTGGCTTTCTTGCCGACCATAAACGCCAGACCGGTAAAAATCAGCGGCGTCGCCTGGATCAGGGTGTTAGTGAAGGAACGCACAGACCCAAGCGAACCTTCAATGATCACGGAATAGGCGAAGATCGGATCATAACCGCACAGCAGCATGATCACGCAGCTGACCAGAATCGCCAGAACGAAGGACACCAGCGAGATCACGATCGGACTGGTTTTCATCAGCCGGTTAGACAGCTTGCTCATGGTGTTCCTCCTTTCCTCCGGTCATCAACAGGCCCAGCGACAGCTCGTCGGTATCCTCGGCCTGCTGAACGCTGACGATCCGGCCGTCGTAAATCACGGCGATCCGGTCGGACAGCGAGCGGACTTCGTCGAGATCCGCTGAAATTAACAAAATTGCTTTACCTTCATCGCGCAAGCGCAGCAGCTGATGATGGATATACTCCATCGCGCCGACATCGACTCCGCGGGTCGGCTGGGCGACGATCAGCACGTCCGGGTTCTGCTTGAACACCCGGGCGATGACCACCTTCTGCTGGTTTCCGCCGGAGAGCGAGGAAACAAATTCGCGCGCGTTCGGCGTTTTGATCATGTATTCGCCGACCGCTTCCTCGGCGTAGCTCTGGATAGCTTTTTTCTGAAGCAGTCCCTGTTTGAGAAACTGCGGTTCGTCATGATAGCCTAAAATCAGATTGTCCTCAATCGACATTTCCGCGACTAAACCGCGGCTCAGGCGGTCTTCCGGAATGTGTCCGATCTTATGCTTTAAGAAGGTATGGGCATCTCCATGGATCGCTTTCGTTCCCATCGTAATCGTCCCGGAATCGGCTTTGCGCAGACCGGTCAAAACTTCGATCAGTTCGGTCTGGCCGTTGCCTTCGATTCCGGCGACCCCCAGGATTTCGCCCTTGCGGATTGACAGCGAGATGCCTTTAAGCACCTGCACGCCGCGCTCGCTCAGCTTTAAATCCTGAATCTGGAAAAACTCCTCGCCCATGTTCGTATTTTCCCGGCGCACATTCAGTTCAACATCGCGGCCGACCATCATTTTTGCCAGATCGCTGGTCGTGACATGCTCAAGCGGCAATCCGGATTCAACCATCTTCCCATCGCGCAGAACGGAAATCCGGTCGGCAATCGCCAGTGTTTCCTTCAGCTTATGCGTGATGATAATGATCGACTTGTTATCCTTTTTCAGATTCCGCATGATGACGAACAGTTCTTCGACTTCCTGCGGCGTGAGCACGGCCGTCGGTTCGTCCAGGATTAGAATGTTGGCGCCGCGGTAGATCGCCTTGAGGATCTCGACGCGCTGCTGCTCGCCGACGGATAATTCCTGAACCTTCGCTTTGGCATTGATATTGAAGTGAAAGCGGTCGATCAGGGCTTGAATCTCCTGCTCGGCCTTCTTCTCGTCGATCAGCCAGCCTTTGCGCGGCTCGTGATTGACGATGATATTTTCAGTAACGCTCATGACCGGGGAAAGCATGAAGTGCTGATGCACCATGCCGATCCCCAGCCGGATCGCGTCTTTTGGGCTCTTGATCTTGACCGGCTTGCCGTCTACGCGGATTTCACCCTCATCCGGCATCGTCATACCGTAGAGGATTTTCATCAGCGTTGATTTGCCGGCTCCATTTTCTCCCAGCAGGGAATGAATCTCTCCCTGACCTAAAGAAAAGGAAACATGATCAACAGCTCGCACTAATGGATATTGCTTAACAATATCAATCATTTCTACACTGTTCATTGTTTCCTCCTTTTTCTTTTTACAAAATCAACTTGTTTTCAGCTTATTTTGTATACTGATTGGAAGATACCCAGCTGTCCAGTTCATCTTCTGTTTCGCAGATGACCAGCTCGCCGCTTTGAATCTTGGCTTTGATATCCGCAATCGCCGCCGCGATGTCTTCAGGAACTTCAACGTTGGAGAATTCATTGGAATAACCGACCGCTTCTTCCTTTAAGCCGCTGATCTTGACGCCTTCGGTCCATGTGCCTTCAACTAAAGCCTTGACTTCGTTGTAGACCATTTCGTTGACGTTGCGGATCGAGGTCGCCGGGATATAATCCGGTTCGATCGCATTCTGGTTTCCGCCGACGCCGAATGCATAGCGGTCAGCTTCTTTCGCAGCATTGAAGACACCCAGTCCGGAAGCTCCGGCAATGTGCTGGATGAAATCTGCGCCCTTGTTATACATCGACATTGCGATATTTTTACCTTTGTCAGAATCGTTGAAGCTGCCGACCGTCGCCGTCAGAACTTCACATTCCGGATTGACATATTTTACACCCGCTTCAAAACCAACGACGCCAGACCGCAGATTCGGATTGTCCATGCCCAGGATAACGCCGACAACGTTGTCCGCATTGGCTTTCGGCATTTCAGACAGCGTGCCTAAGCCGGCGTAAACGCCGCACAGGAATGTCTGTTCCTGCCACTTTGTGGAAACAGCGCTGACGTTCGGCAGTTCCAGAGACGAGTCGATGATCGAGAATTTCTGATCCGGATAATCCGCCTGCACCGCCGTCAGAGCATCGTTCTGATCGGTTGCCAGACCGATGATTAAATCATAGACGCCGGCATCCGCAAACTGGCGGTAACCTGCTTCAAAATCACTGGCTGATTCCGGTTCAACATACTGGAAATCAATTCCGAAATCTTCTTTGGCCTGAGACAAGCCATCATAGGACATGTCGTTGAAGTTCTTATCGCCCAGTCCCCCGGTGGACAGAACGATCGCCACTTTCACCTGCTTATTGCCGTTATTGGCTGTGCCTCCGTTGTTGTCTGTGCCGCCTTGTTTGCCGCCGTTGCCTGAGCAGGCTGCCAGCGATAAAGTCAGCAGTGCAGCGGTACAGAGAAGTCCTAACTTTTTCATCTTTTCCCTCCTGGTAAGCATAACGCTTACAAATACAGTAGTTTTATATCATGGAAAAGCCTACAAAAAAAGTGACAAATGTCACTTTTACTATATTTCATATGAATCTTCGCGTTTCTTCTGTAAGCGTTTTCTGCGCTTTGAGTTGATCCACTTCGATCGCGGCTTCGATCCCTGAAAGAACAGTCCGCAAAACCCTGTTTTTTACTTGTTTGAGAGTTTTAAAGATCAGTTTTATTCTTACACGGCAGCGTCTGAAATGCAACGTTGTTGCTTCGCTGATCCAGCGCGGCCTCCTGTATTTCCTGTTTATCCGCAAATTCACAGGGCTGCAGGGTCCGTCTTTAACCGCTGAAATTCTCTATGTAGTCGATCAGCCGCTGAATGGATGAGTTCACCGCCACATCATTGCGAAGCAGCACATGGAGCTGTACTTCTACATGCATATCCGCTAAGGGCAGCGCGACGATCCCCGGGTATTCCGTGTATTGCCAGCCAGCGTTAAAACTGACGGCAAGTCCGCTCTGAACTAATCTCATAATCAAATCCCGATCGGATGAATTCAGATAATAATCGGGAGCTTTCAGCCGGTTTTTACTGATTTCAGCATTGGTCTTCCCCGCCTGGCCGATGTCGTGACTCAGGCCGATCAAGGGATAAGGATTCAGGTCCGCGAGCCGGACTTCGTCCTGCCGCGTCAGCGGATGATCTTTCGCGGCAAGCAGAAACAGCTTGTTTTTCCTGGTATGCAAAGAATGGAAAACCGCTTCGTTGTAATTTCCCGTTGCGATCCAGACCGGGATCTCCTTTTGTTCCATGGCTTCCGCCAGCCGCTGCTTCGTAACCGAACGAACGCGAATCGCCAGATCCTGATTTTGAATGATGAAATTCGCCAGAAAATCTTTGCCAAAACCTTCCGAAAATCCGGATTGTAAGCCGATGACCAGTTCGTTTGTCCGTTTCTGCTTCAGTTTGTGGACTTCACTTAAAAAATCCTGATGAAATTGGATATAGTCTTCCGAACGTTCATACAAGGCTTCCGCGAATCGCGTCGGGACAGCGCCGGTACCCGTGACGTCAAACAGCTGCGCACCCAGCTCCTGTTCCATTTTCCGGATAATTTTCGTTAATCCTTGTCTTGATATATAGAGTGCTTCCGCGGCCTTATTCAGGCTTCCCTGCTCCACAATCGTCCGGAAATAATGTAATTGGATCACATCCATTATCCCACCCCTTTCGCTTATTGTAACACAGGAATGTAACTTTTGTTGCACCCAATGCAAACGAACGCTCCTCTCCACATCATCGCAGGCTATGATAAATTATTATCAAACGGAGGGAAAATAATGAAAAAGCAAGTTCTACGATTCAACATACTGCTTCTGATTGGCGCCTTGTTGCTTTCCGGCTGTTCGAAAACACCGGGCGGCGAAACCGGAACTCGATCGAGAACCGCGGCCGCTCAGGGATTCGGCGGCGAAGTTTCCGTCACACTGACCACTGAAAACGGCACGCTCGCCGACGTCGTGATCCAGGGAGACAAAGAAACTGAAGCGGTTGGCGGTCAGGCCATCCTGACTTTACAGAAAGCGATGAAAGAGAGTCAATCCATTGACGTGGAAGCCGTCAGCGGTGCGACCCTTACCAGCGAAGCCGTCCTCAGCGCAGCCCGTCAGGCGTGGAATACGTTAAACGGAGTCGAAACGGCAAAACCCGACGTCAAGATGAAAGCTGGAACCTATACGGCCTCGGCTCCGGGTTTCCGTTCCGCCTGGGATATCGAGGTCAGCGTTACCGTGGATGAAACACAGCTGCTTGCAGTCCAGGTCAATCCGGATTCCGCGGACACGGTCGGGATTTTCCAAAGCGCGGCCAATCTGCTTCCGCAGCGAATGGTTGAACATCAATCCGTTGCCGTCGAAGCAATCTGCGGCGCGACGGTTTCCAGCAACGCGATTAAAAGCGCCGCGAAAAAGGCCATCGTTCAGGCTTTGGAAGCGGCCGGCACCGACGCTGCGGCCATTTCCGCCTTTGAAACCATTCCGGATGAAGCGCCGGCGGCGGAGGAATTAACGACGGATATTCTGGTTGTCGGACTGGGGGCAGCCGGCACTACCGCCGCCTTGAGCGCTGCGGAAACCATGGCAGCGGAAAATCCTGAGAACGTCAGCGTACTGGCCATTGACAAGGCTGGCCGATATGGCGGAGCTTCCTCTTTGTGCTCAGGCGTCTTCGCGGTGAATCCGCCGGGTCTGGCGGACAAGTACAATGACGGAAAGGACTTCACTGACCGCGACGCGCTGTTAACGGACTGGCTGACGTATGTCGAAGGCGATGCAAAGCCGGAAATGATCGAATTACTGCTCGATCATTCCGGCGACACAATCGACTGGTTAGTTGAAGATTACGGGCTGGAACTGGAAAAACCGCAGACAGGGTTAACCGAAGGCGATTCCAATATCGTATTGTTCTCTTATGCGCCAAGCAAGGACGGCATGACCGTCAGACGGCAGCACAACATTCAGTTCTATGACAACTGTATGGCGGAATTCACGAAAATGGGCGGCAAAATCATGTTGGAAACGGAAGCTTATGATCTGATTGTGGAAAACGGCCAGGTTACCGGCGTGAAAGCGCGCAATACCGCCAACGGTCAGGAAATTCTGATTCACGCCAGGAAAGTCATTCTGGGAACCGGAGGCTTCTTATCCAATTCCGCGATGACCCAGAAATATTTATCGAACACGGTTTATCCGCTTTCCGGCAGCTGGGATATGGTCGGCATGAAGCAAAACGACGGTAAGATGATCGAATCCTCGATTGCGGAAGGCGCTGCGACCTACAATATCGGAATGTGCCCGGCTGTGCACATCATCGGTGCGGCTGGCTTTCTGAGCAATTTTGAATATCACACCTTGGAAGACAAACTGTGTATGCAGACGATGAAGCCGACAAAATGGACAGAAGGCGATCTGCCGCATTATCTGGGCGTCGCGCCGGATTCCCTGGCCGTCAACATGCAGGGTGAGCGCTTCACCAATGAAAAGCAGCTTGGCTTCAACGCCTGGGTTTCTGGCCCGAACTTCTATTCGCTTTACAGCGACACGCAGATCAGCGCCGTTGAGAAACGTGGTTTGCGCACGGCTCCGGCCTATATGACAACCGTCAATCTGGGCGCTAACGGCTGGGCTCCGGATGGTACGCCGATTCCAAACGCTCATGAAGTCATGGAGGCAGCGGTCACCGCCGGCTTTGCCTACAAAGCGGACACCGTGGAAGATTTGGCAGTTCAGTTGGGGATGGAGCCTGAAACCTTGAAACAGACCGTGGAAAAATACAATGCCGCCTGTGCCGCCGGCGTCGATGAGGAATTTGGCAAGAATGCCGAAAACCTGGATCCGTTAGCGGGGGAAGGACCCTTCTATGCAATCAAAATGGCCAATTATCCATACAGTACCTGCGCGGCGCTGGACGTTAACACAAACCTTGAGGTTCTGAAGACGGATGGTTCCGTGATGAGCGGCTTATACGCGGCCGGGCTGGATGCATCCGGCGTACTGTATTCTGAAAAGAAGCCTTACGTCACTTATGGCGGCGTCGATCAGGGCTTTGCCTTTACCTCCGGACGTCTGGCCGGCATTCACGCAGCCGCCTCGCTTATTGAAAAATAAGTAGTAACAGAATAAATTAAAACCTTCCCGCTTTGATTGTCTGAGATCCAATCTTCTCATTCAAATTCCCCTGCAGGAAGGTTTTTCTTATTCTTCGCGTTTCTTTTGTAACTTTTTCCGCTGTTCAAGCGTGATCGTCAGCGTGTTGCCTTCCTTACCGATCAGACCTTCGTTCTTGAACTGGCTCAGAAGCCGGTAAACCGTCCGGCGGGAACAGCCCATAAAGGCCGCCAGTTCTTCCCGCTTGATCTTGATCCGGATCACGTCGCCGCTGGGTTTCAGCGCGTCGCACAGCCGCAGCAGATAGTCGATCAGCTTAATGTTCATCGAATTGGTCGGATAGCGGGATTCATTGATCGCTGAATCATAAAATTGATTCGCCCAGTAACAGATCAGATATTCTTTAAACGGGCTGCAATCGGACAGCAGGATGAACAAATCTTCCCTGGTGATGCGGTAGCCGCGGCAGCGCTCATCGACTTTCAACGAACAGCAGTAACGGTGATGATCAGAATAAATTTCCATCAGACCGACAAAGCGGGCTTCATAATTGGTGACATAGGTGTAGGCGATCCCGCGCGTGTTTATGCTCTGGACGTCGAGTACCCCTTCGGTAAAGATGTAGCCGCAGGTCACCGGCGCGCCTTTTTCGATGATTGTCTCGCCCGGTTCAAAGGTGACCGGAACCAGCCGCATCCGCACCCGCTCGGGAATGGCTTCCAACACCTTTTCAAAACTAAGCATCGCGATCACCTCTTTTCGCTCTCTGGTAAAGATTATAGCGTATTTTAGCTGAGCTGAAAATATTTTCCTTGCGAAAGCTTCCGCTTTCCAAGATGAGCCAGCACGCACGATCCCTGATTTTTTATTCTTTTAACTCAAAACTTCGAAGAATGTATCTCATTCTTTTCTGCCTACTCATAAATATTAAAGCTTTCCTCGTTCACTTTCCGCAATTCCCCGGAATCCAAATCAAAAAGATAGGTAATCCACGATTCCTGCGGATATTTTATCGACTCTTCCTGCGCCCGTAACCAAAGTTTCCGCGAAGCAGGAAGATAAGCCATCTGAATGGAGGAGCTGTCCAGCTGCAATAGTTCTTCCTTTTCCTCGCCGCTGCGGTAATAGATTGTCGAATATTCCCGATATGTCGCTGAATTCATATCCTGAAACGGCTGGCTCCAATCCCATTGCGAATATTCCGCGGTGAACGCGCCGTTTTCCGTTAAAACAAAATCTCCTCCTAACGGCAGATCCTTCGCGATCAACTCCGCATGACTTCCATCAAATTCATAGATATCAAAATTATCGCCAACCATATCCTCAGCCTGCCACAATCCCAGTACAAATTGAGAGTCGGCAATCGGAAAAAGCATAAAGCTTTGTTCATTCCAGGTATTCAGCTGATCCGGCCTTGCCCGCAGCCGCAGTGTCTGATCATCAAGAGAATATTGATACAAATCACTTTCGTTAGGGGAACCTGCGGTCAGCCACAGGCAATTCTCCTTTTCATCATAAGCCAGACTGCTTACGTAAAAGCTATAATATCCCTCCGGATTCAACAGCGTGCTGTCAAACAATTTTTCTTTCTTTTGCGTAACCAGATTGAGCCGTCCGTATTCTTCCGGTGCGCTCCAGTCGGACCTTTGCACGAGAATCATCTGATCCTGATTTACGGTATAGTTGCTGACATCGTTCAGTTCCGCCGTCACTTCAAAGGTGGCGGAATTCAAAACCAGCGTTGTTGATGTCAGGAATTCTTCTTTCCGCCAGGATATATCCATAAACAACCGTCCGCCGTTGTGCTGCAGCTGGACGATTCTTCCTTCCGGATAACGTGACCGCGATAAAACATAGCGGTCTTCAATCAAACCTGTTTCCGGATTCAGCTGCTGGAGCTGTTTTCCATTGGCGCTGATCATGATCGCTTTCCCATCCACTTCCAAAGCATATCCAAGACAAGTTAACGATGCGCCGGGATCCTTGGATGAGCCCCGGGCCTCCCGCACTTCGCTGGCAAACGTAACCGGCTGGCCGATCCCCTCCATCGCCGCGTCTTCCCGACTTTGATAGTATTCGTTTTTAGCCTCAACGACGGTGAACATTTTACCGGTTTGCGGCTGGACAAGAAAAACATGATTTACGCCGTCGCCGGAATATCCCTGAATTTTTAACCAACCGCCCACTGGCGTGCAGCGTAGTTCTTCCAGACATTTCAGCGCAGCGACACTTTCCCTATCATAACCATTCTGACGGATGATCTGGCATTGCCGCGGTTCATCAAAATTACCGATTTCACGATTGGTGACGATCGTGTAAAACCCCTTCTGCGATAACGCCGGACGGGGGCGGAGGAGCGTTCCTTCATTTGTACTCTGGATCAGCTCCGCGTTTTTGCCATCATGATCCGTTGAGAAGTAATAGTTTTTCATTGATCCGTAGATTTGAAAATAGAGTTTTTCTTCATCCGCACCGATCAAATAGGCGACGGAATAATATTCACCCCACTCTCCCGGCTCCACTACAAAGGAACTTGATGTTTTATCTCCCCGGTCAATTTTAAAGTAAGTCCGCGTAGACTTCTCAATAGAATAATCCGCAGAGACAATTACGGTATGTTCAAGAATAGCTTCTACCGACATCCTGTCCGCGTCTTGTACTTCCGCGCTGAGATCGGTGATCATTTCCGCCGAATCCTCATCCACAGACTGATGCCACAGCTGATTCTCCTGAATCCAATATAGATCCTGCCCCTGCATCTGTCCTGATTCAGTCGCAATGATCTTTTTTTCCAACCGCATCTCTTTCAGATTCCAGAGATTTACGGTCATTGGATTTTTCCCATAACTGCCGGCAGTCTCTTCTTCGTTTTGTGTCCAAATGGCCAGCCGGCGGGCGTCTGGCGAAGTGATCCGCCGGATCTTCCCTGACGGCATCTGAGCGTCTTCAAAGAAATCCCATTGCCTCAGCGACTGATCTGAAAAATTCCAGATCATAATCTGGTTCTGATCAAAGTCCGGCATGTAATAATTTTCCCCGACGATGACCGCCTGCGTATCCACCTGACTCAGCCATTTTTCATTCGAACCTTTCGCCGGATCGGCGTGACAACCAGTCAAGCTCATGAAGCCGGCAAGCAAACAAAAGCCAAAGACAAACCTTCGTAATTCTCTGAATTTCATACATATTCTCCCACTTCAATTTTATAAATCCTATCCATTGCTTTTCTTGATTGTATTATAGCATGACGTCAGGTTTACAACAATAGACCCATAAAAAAGATCAACTTTTATCCCAAAGATAAAAAAACATCCAAAGAAATGCTTTGAATGTCTTCTAACAAAATGAATGCGGCGAAAATGAAAGCAAGCGGACACAATCCGTCAGAGATACCGCACTGTCTGATCCAGCGGCTTGCGCTGCTCATGTTGGCGGGATGGCCGGCAGTCGGCGCCGGGATAGCCAAAGGGAAGCAGGCAATACGGCTCAACGCTTTCCGGCAGGGCCAGCGTCTGCTTTACCTTTTCCGTGTCGAACCAACAAACCCAGGTGCTGCCAATTCCCAGCTCCTGCATCTGCAGCATCATGTGTGCGGCAACGATTGACGCGTCCATTTCCGCTGAACTGCGGCCGTTGAACGGATTAACCCAGGCTTCGCTCTGATCCGCGCAAATGATCAGTACCTGCGGTGCGTCAAAGGTCATTGCCGTGATCGCTCTGAGCTTCGCTAACAGGACTTCGCTGCGGACGACGTAAATCCGCTGCGGCTGCAGGTTTTTCGCGGTTGGCGCTAACCGGCCTGTTTCCAAAATTTGATCTAAGACGGCCTGCTCAACCGGCCGGCTGTCGAAACGGCGGACGGAATACCGCTGGGCCGCTAATTGTGAAAACTTCATCCTCATTCCTCCCTTTTTTCCTTTTTTATTATTCCGTCAGGAAAACCAATCTTAAAGCAACGATTCCAACAGCTTGGCAACACCTTCCTGAGCGTTGGTGTCCGCGATCAGATCCGCCTGGGCTTTCAACGCGGAAGACGCGTTGCCCATTGCCGCTTTGATGCCGCAGACATTAAACATTTCAATATCATTCAGACTGTCACCGACACCGAGCACCTGTTCCAACGGAATTCCCAGCTGAGCCGCTGCCGCCCGGATCGCCGTGCCTTTATCATTTTGATTTGAAGTAATCTCCAAATTGGTTTTCGCGTAACTGTAAACTTTAATATCCGGGATCGGCGCAAGCAGACGGTTAAGCTTTTTAATCTTAAATCCGCCCAGCGCGATGATTTTATATACCGGCTCTTTCGACCTCTGGATCTGCCGCAGCGGCTGCGTCCAGGAACAGACTACAATTTGTTCCCCAGGCGGATTATGCCGCGTAACCTTCTGATAATCGGGACGAATTAAATTCAGCGAATTCCCATAGACATGATGAAACGTTTTCGCCTGCATCCACACATGCTCACGCTGAAGCAGCCGCAGAATCTCCAAGGCCGTTTCCTGTGAAATCGGGGTTCCCTGCGCCACGCCTTGAATGCTGCGGTAATTGCCGACATAACCGATCGCATCTACGCGCGGATCGATTGACGCCGCCACCCCTTTTGCGAACAAATAGGGTCGCCCGGTCACCAGCACGACTTCCATCCCCGAATCCAGACATCCCTTAATGGCTTTCCGGCTGCGCTCACTGATCTCTTTGCGGGGCGTAAACAGTGTGCCATCTAAGTCCAGACAGATCATCCGGACTGAACCTCTCGCTAAATGTACCATGGATTTCCTCCTGAAATTTATCCTCATTATACCGTATTTTCAATGAGTTCGAATAGCGTCCTTTTTGAATCATCAAAAGGGACAGGCTTAATTGAAGAAACAACGAAAGATAAACGAAGATTGGATGACCAGCGATTAAGCAAAGTATTAAGCGCTAATCCACATTCAGATTGCATGAATTTCTTTTTCTTGTTGATCAACATTTCCTTTTTTACCCAGAGCGTGTTTAAAAGTTAAATTCATATTTTTTCTTCGTTAAACTCACTTTGGAATAGATATCGGACTTTTATCTTAAGTTTATTTGACAGACATTTCATGAAAGAAATTGTAACATCGCCAATGATATAAAAAGTTCTTGAAATAACTCAAGAATGGCATATACTATAAGTGTAGGGACGCTTGAGAAAGCGATACCCGTCAGACACTATCTCTTATTTGAGAAGTGGTGGACAGATAAGTGCCGGTTACTTTTGGTGGAGTTTGCGGCACTTTTTCGTATTATAGAAGTAGGAATAAAGTATCCTACTCGAAATAGAATTAGATTAGATGAGTATAAAATATTGAAATTGAGAAGAAATCATGCAAGTGATGTTCAGTTAATCTTAGTATCTCATCAAGGGTATCAGAAGTTAGGATATAATATTCTTAGCTTCTTTTCTTTTGTGGGCCAACCTAAGTTGAGAAGCTCATAGAGAAGAAATGGCTTGGCACTTTTTGGAACAATCTAGTTCGTAAAAGAAAATGCCATTCTTCCTATTCAAATTCATAAGCTTGTTTAAA
>NZ_JADNPO010000028.1:0-38159 GCF_015558105.1 Holdemania sp. 1001095H_141210_F2 | reverse complement strand
ACAAAAGGCCCTTATAGGGCCAGAGGATACCACCCGTTTTACGGGTGGTTTTGATAATAAATAAGGAAGGTTAGACTTAAAGCACGGCGGCGAACAGGTCGTTGAGACCTTCGCTCATCGTCGGATGAGTGTAAATGCCATCGCGCAGAACGGGATACGGAAGTTTGGCGTCCATCGCCAGCTTGATCAGATTGATCATTTCATGCGATTCCTCACAGAAGAAGTGCGCGCCGAGTATCTGATCGGTTTTCGCGTCGATAATTACTTTTAACAGGCCGTCGGTCTTGCGTAATACCTGCGCCTTCGGGATGGCAGCGGCCGGAATTCTGGCAATTTTAAGATCATAGCCGGCGCTTCGGGCTTCATCTTCGCTCAAACCGACACGGGAGAACGGCGGATCCATAAAGACGCTGTAAGGCACCGCACCTCGATTGGCGGTGGTGCGCGGTCCCGAATTCAGAGCGTCGGTGACGATCCGTGAATCATCCAGCGAGATATAGGTGAATTGCAGACCCCCGGTGACGTCGCCCATCGCCCAGATATGATCGACCGAGGTCTTCAGCTGTTCGTTGACGGCGATTGCGCCGCGGGAAGTCAGGGCGATCCCCGCCGCTTCCGGATGCAGATTGTCCAGCTGCGGACGCCGGCCTGTCGCGACTAACAGTGCGTCGCAGCGCAGTTCTGAATCCATTTCGTCCTGCTTTAAAATCAGAACGGTTTCCGCAGCTTCATCCCGCACTTCCTTTAACGCCGTATTGCGCATTAGCCGCACGCCCCGGCGGGCCAGGCTCGTTTCCACCGCATCCGCGATCTCAAGATCCTCACGCGGCAGAAACCGCTGGTTGGGCTGCAGGATGGTGACCTGAGATCCAAAATTTGCGAACATCGAAGCGAATTCCAGTCCGATGTAGCCGCCGCCCAAAATGACCAGCCGCCGCGGCAGCGTTTCCAATTCCATGATGCTTTCGCTGAGATAAACCCGCGGACTCTGCTTCAATCCGGGAATGTCCGGGACAAACGGCTTCGCTCCGGTATTGATGAAAATGCGGTGAGCTTCAAGAATTTCCGGGCCTTCTTTTGTCAAAACCTGGA
This sequence comes from Holdemania sp. 1001095H_141210_F2, assembly GCF_015558105.1. Taxonomy (NCBI): domain Bacteria; kingdom Bacillati; phylum Bacillota; class Erysipelotrichia; order Erysipelotrichales; family Erysipelotrichaceae; genus Holdemania; species Holdemania sp. 1001095H_141210_F2. Next base: position 37,067 of record NZ_JADNPO010000028.1, on the reverse strand, counting down.
CGTGATGATCATCGAGAAAGGACGCTTCTCCATCCATCACTTCGACGCCGGAGGAAACAAGCTTGTCATAATTTTTCTTCCGCAGCATTGCGGTCAGGCGGCGTTTTTCCTCGATTGCCTGCCGGAAATGAAGCTGCCGGGCAGCGTCATCCCCACCTTGAATCGCAGACTGGCGGGCGCTGTTTTCTAAGGATTTGGTTGGCAGGCAGGCGACGTTGATGCATGTGCCGCCATACATTAACGGTGATTTTTCAACCAGCGCTGTGCGCTGGCCGGCTTTCGCCAGGCTGGCAGCCAGCGTTTTTCCCCCTTTGCCGAAGCCGATGATCAGATTATCGTATGTTTTCATGAATGGGTTCCTCCTTTTTATTCATGATGATCTGTTCCGGCTGCGTGACAAAGAGATCCTGAAGCAGATCCCACAGCGTCAGCCGATCCAGACTTTCCAGACATTGTTCGTTTAACTGGCGGTAGATTTTATCCATTTCCCGCGCCATGCCGGAGGCGACCAGACAGCTCATTTCGGGATCGCCGCTTTGCCACCGGCTTTCCACCAACGCGGCGTGCAGCGCGTCGGCAATCTGGCGCAGCGTAATTTCCTGAGGCTTGCGGCACAGGCGGTAGCCGCCCTCGCTGCCTTCTTGGGAGATCGCGATCCCGGCCCGGCACAAGGCAGCCATGATCTTGCGGACCCGCACTGGATGGGTGCAGATGTTGACAGCCAGTTCCTCGCTGGACTGCGGGGCGTTTTTATGCGCCAGATACACCGCGGCGTGAATCGCGACGGTCAGCTCGCTGGTCATTTCTGCCCCTTGCGAACCGTTTCGTAAGGCCATTGAAGCAGCCCGCCGAAATCATAGACGTGGTTGTAGCCGAGCTGGACCAGTTTGTTTGCGGCCTGCGCGCTGATATGACCTGACCGGCAATACACCAGCAGCACGGCGTCCTCATCGCTCAAAGTGGCCAGCGCGGTGTGTGCGATCGTTTCGTTGGGCAGATTGATCGCTCCGGGAATATGCCCCTGGGCAAACTCCTGCGGCTGGCGTACGTCGAGGATCGTAACCGGTTCGCTCTCCATTTTCTGTTTCGCCTGCGCGGGCGTCAGCCGGATGGGTTGTTTCTTCATCGTTTTGTTGAAGAAGCGGGAAAAGAATGGCAACATGAGTTCCTCCGAAAGAACGAAATGTTCTTTTGATACTGTAATCATAATAGTTACAGTTTATTCTGTCAACATGAACACACTCTGAAAAGCAGAAAAACACATAAATTCATGATAAGATAGAAAAAATCAACTTTTCTTGAGAAAACAGTTGACACTCCCGTTAAGGGAGGATCTATGCTTTGTTTGCGGAGGAGGAAACAAGATGCTGAAAATAGGAGATTTTTCAAAAATGGGAAAGACGACGGTCAAAACACTGCGGTATTATGATTCGATCGGTCTGCTGCGGCCGAAGCAGATCGACGAGGAGACTGGATACCGCTGGTATTCGACGGAACAGCTGATCGCATTGGCTCAGATTCAGCAATGGCGGCAGCTGGGACTTGGCGTGGCGCTGATCCGCAGGATTCTGCATGGCGAAGTGAGTGAAAACGACGCTCTGAGCCAGCGCCGCTGTCAGATCGCCGCCGATCTTGATTCGCTGCAGCATCAGTTTCGCCGCATTGAACGCGTCTTAACGACAGGCGCAAAGGAGAGCGTTATGAAAATCAATGTTATCGTCAAAGAATTGCCGGAATGCATCGTGATGGCCCGCAAGGTGGCCCTGCCCGCGTATCGTGATCTGCTTGGCGAGATCCCGGCGACGGGAGCGAAGGTTGCCTCACGGTATCCGGATCTGAAATGCACACAGCCGGAATATTGCTTCGTAAAAGAACTGGATGGCGAATACCGGGAAAAGGACATTCACGCCGAGATCTGTCAGGCGGTCGAAGTGATGAAGCCGGATTTCGACGACGTCCAGTTCCGCAAAGAACCGGCGGTGGAAGCGGCCTGCGCGTTGTTTAAAGGCGGCTATGAAGGCTTCAGCGAGGTTTATGCCGCTTTGATGCAGTGGGTGGAGGACAATCACGCCGAAATCATCGGTGAACCACGCGAGAGCTATATCGACGGTATCTGGAATCAGGACTCGGAAGAAGACTGGCTGACAGAAGTTCAGATCCCGATCCGCCGGGGCTGAAAGAGTCTGTTCAATGCTGTTTGCTGAACCCTGCTGAAAGGGACAGGAAACAGTTCAATCAAGGCTTGAAATGCGAGAAACATCAGGAAGGAAAAGCAAACTTTCTGATGTTTTTTTGCTGATCAAAAGGGTTCTCGCTGATCTTTTCATCAAGCCATGAAAGCTGGGAGAGTTTGGATTCTTATTTGAATACCGACAAAGATAAAACAGGCAGGATGAAGGGAGAGATCACATTTCATCCTGTCTGCTTCGTGTTGGGAAATTCCAGGTTTGCCCTGAACGGAGTAAGCACCCGGGGTTGTTTCAACGTCTTTTTTCTTCGCTAAGAACATACAGTGATAACGAAGGTGAGAAGCGTGAAAACAAAAACAAAATGTCGGTTGGGGATTTGTCTTTTCATTTTAATAGCGGCCTGTGTTCTGATCGGCCAGTCGTGGCAGCGGGAAAGTCAGCGGCGGCGTCTGCCGGAAGCGATGCGTCAGACGATTGAGGAAAATCATCGTATCGGAAAGATGAAACAGAAGATCAAGGTGACTGGCCAGCGGGCGATCGCGGTGTACTATCCGCATTTAAACAGCGCGGAGATCGACGCGAATATCGAAGCGGCCGTCAACGAAGCAATCGCAAGATTTGAACAGGAAAATCAGGGTGTCGAAGGGTTGTGTACCCTATATGCTGATTATGAATCCTATGAGCTGAACGAACGGTACGGCTCAGTGCAGATCAGCTTTGAGCGGACCGGCGCCATCAACATGAAAGAAGTCCGGGCCTGGACCTTCGATCTGCAGCAGGATCGGCTGATTCGCTTCAGCGATCTGTTTTCAGCGGACGGCATGAAGCATCTGGCTTTTTTAATGCGCAGCTTCTTGACAACACTGGTGCCGGAAACGACCAATCCGGATTATGAAGTCGATGAGAACGTGCTGATTGATAACAAGGCGGAATTGTTTCTGAACGAAGACGAACTGCGCGTCGTTCTGCCGCCGCAGACATTACCTGCTCAGAGCGAGGAGCTGATCGCGGTGATTCCGCTGAATAAAGTCATCGGCTATGTCGATGAGGATACGCGCAATCTGCTGGGGCTGCAGGCCCGGGGCCGGATCATCGACCCGACCCGGCCGATGGTTGCGATGACCTATGACGATGGACCGAACCGACAGGTGACGCCGGTGATTCTGGACGCGCTGCAGGAACATGACGGTGCGGCAACTTTCTTCGTGCTGGGCAGCCGGGTCGCAAATCACAAGGATATCGTCGCGCGGATGCTTACGGAAGGCAGCGAAGTCGGCAACCATACGTTCGGGCATGTCGATCTGACCAAGCAGAGCAGCCAGGGCATACTCGATCAATTCAGCGCGACCTGGGATGCGATCGGGGAGGCGGGATCTCTGGAGCAGCAGGAACTGTTAGTTCGTCCAACCTATGGAGCGTATAACGATATGCTGAAGAAAACCTCGCCGTATCCGCTGATCCTGTGGTCGATTGACACGCGCGACTGGGCGCATCAGAATGCCGATAAATCAGTGGATGTGGTCTTGCGCGAGGTTCAGGACGGCGATATCATCCTGATGCATGATATGTATGAGCCGACGGCCCAGGCCAGCGTCCGGGTGATCGAATGGCTGAGTGAGAAAGGGTATCAGCTGGTGACCGTCAGCGAATTGTTTGAAGCCCGCGGAATCCAGCTGGAGCCCGGGAAAACCTATAATTGCGCGTATCCGCACACGGACCGTCAAGCGGCGTCAGAATAAAAATGAAACCGGAATCGAAAAAGATTCTGGTTTTTTCCACGCCGATTGATTATCATAATGAGAGAGACAACAGGAGGCGGATTTATGGAAATCAATTCCCCGATGAATGAGAAAGTAAAAAACTGGGCGAAGCTCCAGCAGAAAAAATATCGTGATCAGACAGGTCAGTTTCTGATCGAGGGCGAACATCTGATCGGTGAGGCTCTGAAAGCAGGCGTGGTTGAACTGCTGTTGGTCGAAGCTGGCCGGACAAATCCGTTTCATCAGGAAAAGGAAGCGATCGTCTGCAGCGAGAGCGTCATGCGCAAGCTCAGCGCCAATGTGTCCGGCGCCTGGCTGATCGCCGTCTGTGCGCAGAAGGTCAGCCGGAAATCGAGGAATTCGCGGATTGTGGCGCTGGATGGGGTGCAGGATCCCGGCAACGTCGGAACGATCATCCGTACGGCGGTGGCGTTTGGTTTCGATCAGGTGCTGCTTTCGCCCGACTGCGCCGATGTCTACAATGAAAAATGCGTGCGCTCCACCCAGGGCGCGCTGTTTCACATCGCAATTTCGCGGATTGAACTGATCCCGGCGCTGAGGTCGCTGAAGGAAAAAGGGGTTATGGTGATCGCGACGGCGCTGCATGAAGCGCAGCCCCTGAGCGAACTGCCGATCGTTGAAAACGTGGCCCTGGTGCTGGGCAATGAAGGACAGGGAATCCGGCCGGCGACGCTGGAAATCTGCGATCAGCGGGCGTTTATCGAAATGTCCAGCTTTGAATCGCTGAACGTTGCGGTCGCGGCGGGCATCTGCCTGTATCGCTATCGGAGGCGCGGATGATCCGGCCTGGCTTATTTGCCAGGCGCCGCAGAAAACGGGTTCTGATCGCGATTCATGGCTTCGGCCGGCGCAAGCAGGAAGATTTTCACTACCTGAAAACGATGTGCGAGACGGATTCCAGACTGGAATATCGCTGTTTTGATCTGTACGACGAAGATAAAAATGACAAGGAATGGCTGATCTGGGTGGCGCGCGCCAACCAGGAGGTCACGGCCTATCTGGAAAAAGGATATGAGGTGACGCTGCTGGGGTTTTCGATGGGCGGGGTGATCGCCGCGTTTCTGGCTTCGTTTCTGGCGGTGGATAAACTCGTGCTGGTCGCGCCGGCATTTGAGTATATGAATCTGGAAACAGTCAGCCGGCTGATTCCCAAATATGCCGCGATTTTGAAGCACAGCGAATCGCAGTTCAAGGCGTATATGGAGGAGCGGTTGTTGGAATATGAGTATTTCCCGCAGTTTTTTGAGCTGGTGAAAAAGCTGAAGCCGGCCGTGAAAAAGGTGAGCTGTCCGACATTGATTTTGCAGGGGCTGCAGGATGAATTTGTGCCGCTGTCGTCTTCGCAATACGCCTATCATCAAATTCAAAGCGAGCGCAAACAGCTCGTCTGCTTTGAGGCCTGCGGTCATGAGCTGTTGGAAAACGAGGGCTGCCGCGAGGACGCGTTCAGTCTGATCCGGCAGTTTATCGACGATCGCTGGGGTCAGGCATCCGCAAAACCGCATTCCCGTTCGTAATTTGGACAAAGAAAGCCGGACGTTCCGCATGAAATGCGGTATAATAGAAGAAATCAGGGAGAAAAACATGCGGAAAGAGAAGTTCAGCGCCGGCTTGGCGAAAATGGAATCCTGCCGACTGATCCGCGCGGTCAGGGCGGGATTGACGATCGCGATTCCGATTTTAATGATCGGGTCCTTTTCGTTATTGATTCGAACGTTTGCGGGTTATTTTCCTGCGCTGGCTTTTATCGAAGAACTGGCGGAACTGCTTTATCAATGTACCTTCGGCATTCTGTCGGTGCTGCTGACAGGGTGTCTGGCCTGGGGCGCGCTGCAGACCGAGGAGAAACCGCTGGCTGGGGATTGGATCGTTCCGCCGGCGGCCGTCATGGTGTTCATCATTCTCAACGGCGGCCTCAAGCTGGAATCGGCGGGAGCGGTCGGAACGTTTACCGCGGTGTGCGCGGCATTCTTTACAAGCTTTACGTATTGCTGGCTGCGGCGGAAGCTGCCGGACGAGCATTTCTTTACCCCCGGCGCGGATTACAATTTCAATCAGGCGCTGACGGCGATTCTGCCGATGCTGGCGGTGCTGCTGGGGGCGGCGGTGTTCAACGAGGGAATCCGGCTGGTGTTCCATATTGAAAGTTTCCAGGAAGTGTTTGTGCTGTTGTCCAATACGTTGTTCCGGCACATGGGACGGGGGCTGGTCAGTTCGGCGTTGTTTGTGTTTTTGTCTTCCGTGCTGTGGCTTTTGGGAATCCATGGCGCCAACGTTCTGGAGAATGTTTCACGTTCCCTGTTTCAGGAGGGAATGCAGATCAACGTTGCCGCGGCGGCGGCCGGAATGGCGCCGACGGAGATCTTTACCAAGACATTTCTGGATAATTTTGTATTCATCGGCGGCTGCGGGACATTGATCTGTCTGCTGATCGCGCTGATGTTGTTCAGCCGTCAGCGCGTCAGCCGGACGCTGGCAAAAACGGCGGTCATTCCGATGTTGTTCAATATCAATGAGCTGATGATTTTCGGCCTGCCGGTTGTGTTTAATCCGGTGTTTGTGATTCCGTTTTTACTGACTCCCTTAGTCTGTCTGTTCACCTCGTCGCTGGCGATGGGAATGGGATGGGTTCCGGTGTGCGTGCAGGGCGTGGAATGGACGACGCCAGCGTTGATCAGCGGCTATCTGGCAACCCGATCGTGGACAGGAGCGCTGCTTCAGATTGTGAACATTGCGCTGGGCGTAGGAATTTACGCGCCGTTTGTGCTGCTTTACGATAAGATGCTGATCCGCCAGTCGCAGCAGCAGATGAGCGAGCTGATCGAAACGCTGGACGCCCAAATGGAGCAGGGCAAATCGGCGAATTTGATCGGAATGCATGGCGCCGTTGGCAATTTCGCAAAGCTGCTGGCGGCGGAGATTAACAACGATTTGCAGCAGAACCATATTGAAATGGGCTATCAGCCGCAGTTTGACGCGGAAAACCACTGCTTCGGCGTGGAAGCGCTGCTGCGGTACACTCATCCCCGCTATGGCAAGGTTCCCCCGCCGCTGATCATTGATCTGGCAAAGGAAACCGATCAGCTGCAGGCGCTGGAGATGGCGGTGTTCACGCAGGTGCTGCAGGCGGATTTCAGCGGGATCGACGCGGTGATTTCGATGAACGTCACCGTCGATACCTTGAAATCGGAGGTGTTCGCGGATTTTCTCCGGCAACATCCGGTGCCGAAAGGCCGGTATTGCATTGAGGTGACGGAGCAGAACACGCTGCTTCTGGACGAGGCGATGCGCCAGCGGCTGAAGGAGTTTAAAGATCTGGGCTATTCGCTGGCAGTCGATGATTTCTCAATGGGCAGTACGTCGCTGAAGTATTTGCAGAGCAGTCAGTTTGAGCTTGTCAAGCTGGATGGCAGTCTGGTGAAAAATGCCCGGGTGAACGCGAGCGGACGGCAGATCATCCAGTCAATTCTGTATCTGGCCCAATCGATGAACTTCACGGTCATCGCGGAATATGTCGAAACTGCAGAACTGCGCGACTTGCTGAAAGAATTGGGCTGTACGCATTATCAGGGGTATTTATACAGTCCGGCGGTGCCGCTGAAACAGCTGCGGACGGTAATCCGGGAGATCGAAGCGCAGCGGTAAACTGAAAAACGCAAAGTTTGGGACAAGGCATCATCCTATCAAGCCTTGTCTTTTTTTGTTCAGCGGGACGAAATTTGGTGACAGGAACGCAAAATTGCCTCAAATTTCAAGCGGAACATAGAATAATTGCGAATAAACTTGTTATATCATGTATTCATAATTGACATTTTTATATGACATGTTAGTATAAAGGTATAACAAGATGCGCAGCTTGCTTGACGAAAGAAGAGGTGATCCGTTTGAAAATGCTCGACGCTCATTCTCATCTGGGGACAACCAGCTCTGGCGATCCTCATGACGTTCATCAGCTCGTAAAGGACATGCTCAGCCATGGCATCACGCAAACCGGTATCAGCAGTCTGTCCGGTACCGATAATCGCCGCCAGAACGACCTTGTCTATGAAGCCATGCAGTTGTATCCAGAACAGATTCGGGGTTATGCGTTCATCAATCCCAAGGCGCCCGATGTCCATCAGGAAATTGATCTGGATCTGGGGCAGCGGCACATGGTCGGCGTGAAATTTCATCCCTGGAAACATGGGTATTATTCTGATAATACACCGCAGCTGCAGGAGGTCCTCGCGCATATTTTTGAATATCCGGTTCAGGTCCAGGTTCATGTCGGAACCAGTCCGCTGTGCACCCCGTTTGCCTGGATCCGCTACGCGAAGATGTTTCCTGATCATCCGTTTGTTTTCACACACATGGGAAGCCGGGAGTTTGGTTATACCGTCGTTGAGGCGGTGCGCGATGTTCCCAATATTTACCTTGAAACATCCGTGCAATACCAGCGCGACGTGCTGCTTAAAGCTGCCTGCGAAATTGGATCCCGGCGGATCTTGTTCGGCGTTGACTGGCCATATAAGCCGATCGAAACCGAAGTCCGCAAAATCCAGCTGCTAGGTTTTTCGCAAACTGAACTGGAAGACGTTTATTACCGCAACATTGAAGAATTATGGCAGAAAGCGGAGGGATAAAGATGGAGATTACCGTGATTCGGATTGACGATCGGTTAATTCATGGGCAAATCATTACAAAATGGATTGCGGAAGCGAGGGCGGAACAAATTCTGGTTGTAGACGAGAAGAGCGCCGCGGATCCGATGCTCCGGATGATTCTGGCGCTGGCGGTCCCGTCGGGGATTCATTTGGAAGTCCTGTCGCAGGAGGCTGCCCTGAAGCTGATCAATGAGGACACCTCCGCCCGGCGGACGCTGATGATTGTCCGCACGCCGCAGGCGATGCTGGACATGGTCCGGGCAGGATTGGATGTGAAAGCCCGGGAGATCATCTTGGGAAATATGAGCTTTGACGAGAAAAAAGCCGGAATCCGGCATGTTCTTGACTATCTGTATGTCAACGATCAGGATGTCGAAACGCTGAAAGCGCTGGCGGCGTCCTGCGCTAAAATGACCATTAAAGCCGTTCCAGAGGAACGGGGAAAAGAGCTTAAGATTCTGCAACAAAAATAAACAAACCGGAAAGGAGAACTTATGTTACTGAAAGCATTTTTAGTCTCGCTCGTCGTCTGGCTGGGATTTTTGGATAAAGCCTTTCTGTCGACTTTCATTTACCGGCCAATTTGTCTGGGGCCGATCGTCAGTCTGATTTTCAATAATCTGCCGATGGGATTGGAGGTCGGCGTCACGATTGAACTGATGTTTCTGGCTGTCGTCTATGTCGGGACCGCAGTTCCGCCGGATGAGGTGATCAGTGCGGGAATCGCTACGGCTCTGGCCTGTCTGTCCGGCAGCGCCGCGCTGGGAATTACGACGGCGATCCCGATTTCATTGTTAGGTCTGATCGGCCGTCAATTCCGGAACGCAACACTGCAGGAATTCACGACCCGTCAGGTAGAAAAAGCCGCAAAGAAAGCGGATGTCCGGGGGATTAAGATCTGGACGTCGCTGATGCCGGCGATCGTCAATTATATCTTATTCGGACTGCCGACGTTCATCGCCGTTTACTTCGGAGCGGAAGTCGTTCAGAATTTCCTGAACGTCATCCCGGCCTGGCTGACCAGCGGCGTGCGCGCCGGCGGCGGCATGTTGGGCGCCGTGGGCGTTGCGTTGTTGTTGGGGACGATTAAAAACAAGAGTTCCTGGCCTTATTTTGTCCTGGGCTTTATCATCGCGGCGTATCTGGGAATCAATATGATCGGAATGGCGGCGATTGCGCTAGTCTGCGTCGCCCTGAATTACTATGTGGAAAAAGAAGACGCGCCGCAGACCGTTTTGTCCTCCTCAGCGCAGGAAGGAACGCCGAATCATCTGAGCAAAAAGACGCTGTGGAAAACCTACATGTATTCTCTGGCGATTGAAAGCGGCTGTTCCAATACAAAACAGGAAGCGCCGGGGATTGTCCAGGGCCTGATTCCGGTTATTGAAGAGGTCTATACCGATCCGAAGGACAAGGCGGAAGCCTATCAGCGGCATACGCAGCTGTTTCTGACGGAGGGCCGGATGGCGTCTTTCTGCATCGGGATTTCCGCCGCGATGGAAGAGCGGAATGCCCGCAGCCATGATATCGATCCGGAATCGATCAATCAGATTAAAGTGGCGCTGATGGGGCCGTTAGCCGGCATTGGCGATTCCCTCATCCATGGCACATTGCGGCCGATCATGGCCGGATTGGGCTGTTCAATGATCATGGCCAGTCATTACACCAGCGCCGCGGGAGCGGTTGTGTTTGTCCTGGTGATGACGCTTGTTCAGCTGTTAGTTCGCTATTTCGGTATTTTCAAAGGCTATCTGGGCGGCTTGAATTTAGTCGCGCGGCTGCAGATGGGCGGCATCCTGGATAAAATTACAAAATATGCCGGAATCGCCGCGTCGTTAATTTGCGGCGGTTTTATCTCCTCGCTGGTTTCGATCAATCTGGCGATTCAGTTTGCGGCGGGCGACGACGTGATCCAGCTTCAGGAAGTGCTCGACGGGTTAATGCCGAACTTGCTTCCGCTGCTTCTGACGCTGCTGATGGTCTGGTTAATGGGACGGAAGAAAGTGAACATGATCGTTTTGATGATCGCGGTCTTCCTGCTGGGAATTGCCGGGGTGGCTCTTGGCATTCTGGCTTAAGGAGGGGCGATTATGATTTTTGATTTTCATGCCCATTTGCGCAGAAATGCGCAGTCCCATCAATACGAGATTGAAGAACAACTGGAGGATATGCGGGCGAATCATATCGCTTACCGTGTTCTTTCCACTTTCGAAGGGGCGTCCATGGCGTCGGCCAACGATGCGGTGATCGCCCTGCATCGGCAATATCCGCAGATCATTCCCTGTGCCGTCATCAATCCGAAACAGGACGAAGCCGTTGCGGAAACCCGCCGGGTTTTGAGCGATCATCAGGTGAGGCTGATCGAAATGGATTCTCTGGAGTGCGGGTTCCTGCCGGAAAAGCTGGAATCCACGATCAATGCGATCCTGGTCGTTTGCGCGCAGCATCAGGCGGTGGTCAAAATTTTTACCGGTTCCACACACCGCGGAGCGCCCGATCAGTGGCTGAAGTATTTCCGGCGCTTTCCGCAGCTGACATTTGTTCTGCTGCACATGGGGGCAGGCGATTTCCAATACGGAACGGTTGATCTGTGCCAAGAAGTTCCCAATCTGATGCTGGAGACTTCGGTCGCCTGCGAAGCCCCGGCCCTGCAGAAAGCCTTGCGCGTGCTGGCGCCTGAGCGATTTCTGTTCGGCAGCGACTTCCCGGAGTATTTTACAGAACTGGAGGTCATGAAATTGAATTATTATGGATTAACGAAGACGCAGCTGCAAAACATCTATGCGGAAAATGCCCGCCGGCTGCTTCCGGATTTGTTTGAGAATGCGAAAGCGGTGAATGTATGCGGCTGATGGAAAAGGAAGCGCTGCGGAACGCGCTGCCGGAAGCAGCCCGGCCGTTGTTTGACGATATCGTAGTCCCGCGGGTGCTGGGCGCTTCGGCGCATATCGACCGGATCAGTCAGATCGTCGGGGAGATCGGCCGGCAGGATTCCTCGCCGGCCGGCCTGATCCTGATCAACCAGCTGCTTGATTATTGCTGCGCGACCCGGGGCCAGTCCAGCTATGCGATCATCAACGCCGTCAGCGAGCTGAGCGCCCGGATCCAGACTCAGCTTCAGGCGGACTTTGAGGTCGGCCGCGCAGTGCAGGCGGCTGTGGAACAATTTCAGTCCGCCGGCCGCGCGCATCGTCAGGCAATTATTGCCACGGCTTCCGCATTATTGAAAAACTGCCGGAAAATTCTGCTTTATGATTATTCCAGCACGGTGGATGCGGTGGTTCAGCAGCTGGCTTCCGATACGGAGATTGTCATCGCGGAGAGCCGGACGATCAGCGGCGGTCTTCCGTTTGTCAAAACCTGTGTTCAGACGCATCAGTCTGTTTCATTCATTCCGGATGCGGCGCTTTGCCAGGGGCTGAAGGGGTGCGACGCCGTGTTGATCGGCGCGGAAACCTTTTATCCAGACGGAACGGCCTTGAATACGGCGGGTTCGGAGATGGCTGCGCTGCTGGCGCATTGGCAGCATGTTCCATATTATGTGCTGACAACGGCTCAAAAGGCGGATATGAGGGCGCTGCAGGGCGGCGGCAAGGTGATCGAACCGAAAGATTTGCGCTTCAAAATGGCCGCAGGAATGGCGGAGGCGGATGCTGAACGTCTTGATTTCCATGTTCAGGGGTGCGTTCCGATTGCGCCGGAGTTCATCACCGCCTATATCACGGAACTGGGCGTGCTGCCGCCGGCGGCCTTGTTCAGCGCTTTATGGGCCTGGAAGCCGGAATATTTCAGAAGGAGGGAAGAAACGGAATGATGTCTGAACGATCGCGCATCCTGGCGATGCTGCAGCCGGAGGCCATGCCGGGAAGTTATTTGAATCAGGGCCGGCGTTTTCCGGAGATTGCTGCCAATTTGATGGCGGAAGCCCGGCAGTTGGCGGAGATTGGCTATGATGGTTTTATTTTGCAGAATATGCATGACGGTCCGCTGCGTCAACAGGCTCAGCCCCAGACTCTGACCTTTATGACGGCGCTGGCGGTAACCCTGCGGAAGACATTTCCCGATAAGCTTCTGGGAATTCTGGTAAACTGGGACGGCGTCGCTTCATTAGCGGTCGCGGAAGCGGCGCAGGCAGATTTTATCCGGGTCGAATATTTATATACCGGTCTCAGCGTCAGCTTATGCGGTCTGGTTGAAGGGCAATGTGCCGAGATTCTGGAATTGAAAAAAAAGCTGGGCAGCACGATGCCTGTGTATGCGGATGCGCAGGAAGTCAGCGGGCATTTTCTGGGAGCGCCGGATAAGATTGAAGAAGCGGTGCGGATCGTGCAGCGGGCCTATGCCGACGGCCTGTTTCTGAGCGGAAAGGATCAGCAGGAAAGTCTGGCGTTGCTTGAAAAGCTTCGTCCGAAGCTTCCGCAGACTCCGGTTATTCTCGGCGGCCGGGCAACCGGCGATAATATTTATGAATTGATGAAAGTTTATGACGGCGTGTCGGTCGCAACCTGGATAAAAGACGGCGATATGCGCAATCCTGTCAATCTGGACAAAGCGCGGTTCTTTTATAACGAAGCCCGCCGCGGCTGGCTGGCAAGGAAAAACCATGGGTAATGTTCTCTTGTGTACCCACAGCACCCTCGCTGAAGGGTTTGAGCGTGCGGTGATGATGATCGTCCGCGCCGCGCCGTCGCTGGAAATTCTCTGCTTTGAAGATGGCTGCAGTATTGAAACGCTGATGGAACAGATGCGGAAAAAAACAGAGCGGTTTCGTCAGGTGAACGAAACTTACTGCATCGTCACTGATCTGTTCGGCGCCTCTCCCTTTAACGCCGCGATGCAGGTCTGCGCGAAAGAGACAGGTTTCGTTGTAACCGGCGTGAATCTGGCTTTGCTTCTGGAGCTGTTGACGCTGCCCGCATCCAAGATGACGCAGGAACGATTGAAAACGCTGATCGAGCAGGCGCAGGATCAAATTCGTTGTTATGATCCGGCAGCTCTGATGAAATCATCCGATTCAGTATAACCGGAAATCAACCCCATCGACGGCTTGACGTGTTTAAGCCGCTGATGGGGTTTTTGTTTTGACCTCAGGTCTTTTATAAAACGAAAAAGCTCCAACAGGAATACTGGAGCTTGAAGATTCGTCGCAAGCCGGTTTCTCAAGGGCGATCACGCCGGTTTCTCCGCGCGCTGCTTTCTCAACGATCTCGCTAACGTGTGTTATTTAAATGGACGACATATTTGTAATCGAGCGCCCGATAGCTGTTTTGCGAAAACTCAATCGGTTTGTTGTCCGCAGTGTAGGTAATCCGCTCCCGATACATGATCGGTTCATCTTCGCTGATGAATAGTTCCTGTTTCAGCTGGCGCGAGGCGATGCGGGCTTCTATGATTTCATCCGCGCAGCCGATCTGAATTCCCAACGTTTCATATAACTCATAAAGCGAGGTATTTTCATCCAGATCTTCCGGTTTGATCAGGCAGCCGATCTGCGGGTGAATATACGTGTCATGAACGCCGATAATCCGGCCGTTCTTTAAACGCAGCCGTTTTAAAAAGTAAACCTCCCCGCCTAACGGAAGCTGAAGATATTCGCTGACCAGCGGATTGGCAGGCTCGGTTTTAAACTGCAGAATGATCGACGAGGGCCGGCCGCCGGATTTCTTAAGCGAAGTTGAAAAACCAACGACCTCGCCAAGGTTGCTGTAGGTTCTTAACGGCATCACTTTTGCCAGTTTTCCCCGTTTGCGGCTGATATAGCCGGCGTCTTCCAGATCTTTCAGCGATCGGCGGATAGTGATCCGGCTGACATTGAATTCTTTCTGAAAATCGAGTTCCGAAGGCAGACTTGAATTCTCAGGATATTGCCCTGTTTCTATCCGACTCAGGATAATCTCATAAATTTTCATGTATAAAGGCGCTTTTTTTTCCGACGCATTCCCATTGATTTCCGAGGTCATTCTATAAGATTCCTTCCGCATGGTAGATCAATTTTATTGGCCTCATTATACCATGGATAAAGTGGGTTTTCAATGTAACCCGGCCGTTCTGACGCTGCGGAAAGTTACGGTGTCCGCGGGTTTTATGCGGCAAATTTTAAAATAAGCTTGAACGATGAACGAAAACAAAGTCTGACGGACTGCCTTGTTTTCTCAATCCGGTATACTTTTAAGCGTAAACAGAAAAATCCCGACCCGGCGAAGCGGCGCCGGAACGGGATTCAGGAAAGGTGGAACGTCTGAACTGAGGAATATCAGTTCCAACAGAAATGATTGGTATGAAGAAGGGAAAGGCGGACTCGTTTATTTCGTGTAATAGCTGGTGTCGCCTTCATAGGAAGCCCGCAGGATGTCGATCATATCGTTGACCATCGGCACGCGCGGATTGGCTGGGGAGCACTGGTCCTCGTAAGCCAGATAAGCGATCTTTTCCTTCGCGCCGTCCCAGGCCTTTGCATCCAGACCCTGTTCCTTGAAGCTCATCTTGATGCCGCAGTCCGCGCCCAGATCCGCGCAGGCTTTGGCATAGGCGACGACGCCTTCTTCAACGGTGTTGAATTTCAGGCCGATCAAGCGGGCCAGTTCCGCGTATTTCTCATCGGCTTTGTAATAGTTGTATTTCGGCCAGACGCCCGGCTTTTCCGGCTTGGTTCCGTTATAGCGGATGACGTATGGCAGTAAGATCGCGTTGGCGCGGCCGTGCGGCACGTGGAATTCAGCGCCGATCTTGTGCGCCAGAGAATGATTCATGCCTAAGAATGCGTTGGCGAAGGCCATGCCCGCCAAGGTTGCGGCGTTATGCATCTTTTCGCGCGCTTCCGGATCGTTCTTGCCGTTGGCAACCGCCCGCGGCAGATATTCGAAGACCATCTTGATCGCCTGCAGCGCCAGACCATCGGTGAAATCAGAGGCCAGCGTGGAAACATAAGCTTCCGTCGCATGCGTCAGCACGTCCATGCCGGTGTCGGCAGTAATCGAAGCCGGCAGACTCATCGTCAGGGCTGGGTCGACGATCGCGACGGTCGGCGTCAGGGAGTAATCGGTCAGCGGGTATTTCTTGTTTTCCTCTTTATCGGTGATGACGGCGAACGGCGTTACTTCTGAACCGGTGCCGGAAGTCGTCGGGATGCAGACCAGCTTGGACTTTTTGCCCAGTTCCGGATAGCGGAAGGCCCGCTTGCGGATGTCCATGAACTTCTGCTTCAGATCGTCAAAGTTAACGTCCGGCTGTTCGTAGAATAACCACATGCCCTTCGCCGCGTCCATTGAGGAACCGCCGCCGATTGCGATGATCGTATCCGGCCGGAACGCCTGCATCAGGCTCAGGCCCTTCTTGACGGTCTGGATGGACGGATCCGGTTCGACGTCGCAGAACAGCTGAACCTGAACCTTGTTGCGGCGCTGTTCCAGCTGATCGGTAACGCGGGTGACATAGCCCAGATCGACCATTGAGCGGTCGGTAACGATGAAGACCCGCTCCACGTCCCGCATGCTGTGGAGATATTCGATGGAATCTCTTTCAAAATAGATCTTGGACGGCACTTTAAACCACTGCATATTGTTTCTCCTTTTTCCGATCTTCTTGATATTCAGCAGATTGACGGCGCTGACGTTGTCCGATACGGAGTTGTGGCCGTAAGAGCCGCAGCCCAGGGTCAGGGATGGGATAAAGGAGTTGTAGACGTTGCCGATGCCGCCGAAGGTGCTCGGTGAATTCCAGATGATCCGGCAGGCTTTGATCCGTTCGCCGAAGCGCTTGGCCAAATCCGCGTTGGCGGTGTGGATGGCGGCGCTGTGACCGATGCCGTTGAACATGACCATCGCTTCCGCCTTATCGAACCCATCTTCGACCGATTCCGCTTTCAGCATGGCCAGCACCGGCGATAATTTCTCGCGGGTCAGCGGTTCGTTCGGTCCGACTTCCTTACATTCCACGATGATGATGCTGGTGCGCGGATTGACGGTGAAGCCGGCCCGCTCGGCGATCCAGGCGGCGGACTTACCAACGATATCCGGATTCAGCTTGGCTGCGCCGACATTTTTGGTGAAGGCCTTGACGCCGAACATGTACTGCTCGAGCATTTCTTTTTCTTTCTTATTTGCATAGTGGACATTGTAATTTTTGAACTGATCCTTGACGTCGTCATAGATTTCCTTGTCGACGATGACGGCTTGTTCCGATGCGCAGATCATGCCATTGTCAAACGCCTTGGACAGCGCGATGTCGTTGACCGCCTGTTTGATATCGGCGGTCGTTTCAATGTAGGCTGGAACGTTGCCCGCGCCGACGCCCAGGGCCGGCTTGCCGCAGCTGTACGCCGCCTTGACCATCGCGTTGCCGCCGGTAGCCAGGATCGTTGCGACGCCCGGATGATTCATCAGCGCCGAGGTTGCTTCCATGCTCGGATGTTCGATCCACTGAATGCAGTTTTTCGGCGCGCCCGCTTTGACCGCCGCTTCATAGACGACCTTGGCGGCCGCAACGGAGCACTGCTGGGCATTCGGATGGAAACCGAAGATGATCGGGTTTCTCGTCTTCAGACAGATCAAACTCTTGAAAATCGCGGTGGACGTCGGATTGGTGACCGGGGTGACGCCGGCGACGACGCCGACTGGTTCGGCGACATAGGTTAATCCCTGAACCTCGTCTTCCTTGATGACGCCGACCGATTTTAGATGCCGCATATGGTTGACAACATATTCGCAGGCGAACAGATTCTTGGTGGCCTTGTCTTCAAAGACGCCGCGCTTGGTTTCCTCAATCGCCAGTTTGGCTAATTCGCCGTGTTTATCCAGGGCTGCGACCGAACATTTGGCGACGATGTAGTCGACCTGATCCTGATCCAGCTTTAAAAAGTCATCCAGGGCTTTCAAGCCGTTTTCAACTAATTGATTGACTTCCGCCTGAGCCGGGCTAAGTGTTTCTTCCATCAGAATATCCTCCTTGTTGTGAATTGTTTCACTTGTCTTTACGGGTGTGATTATAGCATGTCGAAATGGACGTTGCAATAGGCTTATGACAACTTTTTCACAAGTAAACGGTTACATTGAAAAAAAGTTTTTCCGGTACCGCTTACATCAAAATTCTTCAGAAATCGACAGAATTCCGACGGCCTGCCCAGCTGAAAAAGCCGCCGCCGCATATCGTAGCAGTGGAGGTGACAGCGATGCAATATGGTACTTTAATCGTAGAAGTAACCGTCGCTCAGCAAGCACTGCCGATCGAAGGCGCGGCGATCTTGGTGACTAACGAAGATCAGACCATCAACCTGCGGTTAAGCAGCGGAGCGAACGGGAAGAGTCCGGTAATTCGAATCGAAGCGCCCGACCGCGAGTTGAGCTTGAATCCCGACAACCAGACAACCCCGTACGCGCAGGTGCATGTAACGGTGTCCAAGGCCGGATTTGCGGACCGGACATTCCGCAACGTTCAGATTTTTGCGCAGGAGGAAGCGCTGCTGCAGGTGGACCTGCTCAATGCCGACGAGGAACTGGCCCCGCAGTTTGAGGAATTCATCGAGATTCCCGAACATGCCCTGACCCGTTCCATGGCCCGTTCCTGCGGCTGCTCGCGCGGGGGCTGCTGCGGCTTTAACGAGAGTGTTGCCGCGGGCGATGCCGAGGAATCAATCGCGCCGTACATTCTGGATTATCCGATTATCCCGAAATATGTAACCGTGCATCTGGGCCGGCCGACATCCAATGCCCAGAATGTGACGGTAACCTTCAAGGACTACATTAAGAATGTAGCGTCCAGCGAAATTTATCCGACCTGGCCGGAACAGAGTCTGCGCGCGAATATCTACTGTCAGATTTCACTGTGCTTGAACCGTGTGTATACCGAATGGTACCGCAGCCGCGGTTATTCGTTCGATATCACCAACAGCACGGCGTTCGATCAGTATTTCGTGTATGGCCGGGATATTTTTACCAGCATCAGCAAGATCGTCGACGATATTTTCAACGAATATATCCGCAAGGTAAACACGGTCAATCCGTATTATGCGGAATATTGCGACGGCCGGCAGGTATGGTGCAAAGGCTTAAAGCAATGGGGCACCGTCGATCAGGCGAACAAGGGACTCAACGCTTTCGAAATCCTGCAATATTATTATGGCGACGATATTGAATTGATTGACACAAGCCGGATCGAAGGGGTTACCGGATCGTTCCCGGGCTTGAATCTGCAGCGCGGCGTGCGCAGCGACAGCGTGGCGATCATCCAGAATCAGCTGAACCGGATTGCCGTGAACTATCCGAACATTCCGCCGACCTATCCGATCGACGGCATTTTCGGGGAAGGCACGGAAAATGCGGTCAGGGCGTTTCAGCGTCAGTTCTCGCTGACGGCGGACGGCATTGTCGGCAAAGCGACGTGGTATAAAATTTCCTATATCTATGTGGCGGTGAAAAAGCTGGCCGAACTGAGTTCTGAAGGTGTTGAGGACCGGCTGCCGGGCGTTTATCCGGGAAGAGCGCTGCGCCAGGGCGACCGCAATGTCTATGTGCAGGAAATTCAGTTTTACCTGCAGAAGATCGCGCTGTTTACCTCGCGCGTGCCGACGGTGAAGATCGACAGCAGCTTCGGCGCTTCGACCCGCAACGCTGTCGTGGCATTTCAGCGGCTGGCAGGCTTAACGCCGGACGGCATCGTGGGCCGGCAGACCTGGGATACCCTGGTGCGGGCGTATCGGGAAACGCAGTCGATCGTCCCGCCGCTCTCACAGAAGATTCCGGCCTATCCGGGAACGTCGCTGCGCTTAGGCAGCCGCGGTGAGAATGTCAGCATCATGCAGATGGCGCTGAATGTAATCAATCAGGGCTGGGGCAATTCCAATCAGCTGGTCGTCGACGGCATCTTCGGTGCGGCGACGGAAGCAGCGGTGCGGGCGTTCCAGACCCGCGTGGGCTTAACGGCTGACGGGATCATCGGACGAAATACCTGGGGTGCGATTTCCGAACAGTACAGCATTGCGACCAACAACGCGGTGGCTTTGTCGGAACAGAATTTCGAGTTGTACCGGTTCTTATATGAGAACTATACAAGCTTGATGTATTCCGTGGATAACGATCAGTCGAATTTATAACGAGAATCTTCACGTAACGAGAATCTTCACGGCAGGAATTGAATTAAGCCATGAAAAAGGTTCGCCTGTAAGCGCGGACCTTTTTCTGTCTGGATTGCATGAGGAACAATCGCATTCGCGATACGTCAGACTGCGGCGGAGGATGCTGCAGGAGGCTTAAGTGCGGGCGGCCTGTAAAAATAAAAAGATGCCGCAAGTCGGGCATCCAGAATAAAGCTTCATGAATTTCCAAGTCAATAACGAACGGTAAACCGTTTTTCTTTTAATTGAGTAGGGATCGGCTTGCAACTGAGGTTTTCGACGTGGATAAACCGGTCGCCCCTGCGGATCCGGCTCAGCAGTTGATGCAAAGCTGCGGTTTCGCCCTGCAGCTCCATTTCCACCATCCCGTTTTCCATGTTGCGGATCCAGCCTGTAATTTGCAGCGAATTGGCCAGCGACTGGACAAACCATCGAAAGCCCACGCCCTGGACCTGTCCCTGAACTACGGCATATATTCTTTCCATGATGTCTCCGCCCTTTCTGCTTTTATGAATATGGTTCACCCTTGTTTAATCTCATTGTACTGCGAAGAAGGAAGGCCTGTCCAGCGAAGAACGTGCTGAAAATATGAATTTTCAAGATGATAAGTTTCTGTTTTCCGGTTACAATAAGATTGAGGTCAAAAATCCGATCTGCTGGAAGATGGATGCGCAAAACAGACTTTAAAAATCTGATCAGCCTGATCAAAGAGCTCCTGGCCGCAAACAGAAAATGAATTGGGCTACACTTGTGTTTAAATGTCTAAATCTGGAAGATGAATGCTTGACAGTTCTTCAACTGAATGATATATTACGCTTGCCATTGGATCAATGGGGAGTAGCTGCGCAGCGATGCGTGCTGTATTCGTCATCACGATCTGTTCTTACAGATCCGGATGCAGCAATCAGAAATGATGGGCAAGACCGTTATCTTCAGGTTTTGAAGGTAGGCTTGCCTTTTTTTGTGAAGGCAGCGAAGGAGGAAGATGTAGATGAAAACCAGTCAAACCGCGCAGGAAGTGATCGAGGAATTAGGCAGCGATCTGAGCGCCGGGCTTACCGAGCAACAAGCAAAGGAACGGACAGAACGATATGGGTATAATGAACTGCAGGAAGTCAAGAAGGATTCTTTGCTGAAACGTTTCTTACTGCAGTTTACCGATCCGCTGATCATCGTTTTGATCTTGGCGGCACTGATTTCCATTATTGTGGATCCGGGCGAGTGGATCGACAGCCTGATCATTGTGATCGTCGTGCTGTTCAACGCAATACTGGGCGTCGTGCAGGAAAATAACGCGGAGAAATCGCTGGAAGCGCTGAAGAAGATGAGCGCGCCGCAGGCGAAGGTTATCCGCGGGGGACAGAAAAGAGTGATTCCGTCCCGGGAGCTGACCGTCGGGGACGTTGTGCTGCTGGAAGCGGGCGATTTTATTCCCAGCGACGGCCGGATTGTAGAATCCTTTAATTTGCAGATCGACGAATCAGCGCTGACCGGCGAATCGGTGCCGGTCAATAAGACCAGCGAAGCGCTGGGGCAGGACGATGTTCCGCTAGGCGACCGCAAGAACATGGCGTTCTCCAGCACGGTGGTTACCTATGGCCGGGGCACGATGGTCGTCACGGCGATCGGCATGGAAAACGAAGTCGGCAAGATCGCCGGCATGTTGATGAACAGCGGCAAGGAAACCACACCGCTGCAGAACAAGCTGGCGCAGATTTCCAAAACGATCGGCATGCTTTGCTTAGTGATCTGCGCGGTCGTCTTTGGTATGGAAATGTTCAGCGGTATGGGCGTGCTGGAAGCATTTAAGACCGCAGTAGCGCTGGCCGTGGCGGCGATTCCGGAGGGACTGGCCACTGTCGTGACGATCGTTTTGGCGCTGGGCGTCAACAAGATGGTCAAATGCAACGCGATTGTCCGGAAACTGCCGGCGGTCGAAACGCTGGGTTCGGCGAGCATCGTCTGTTCGGATAAAACCGGCACGCTGACGCAGAACAAAATGACGGTCGTGAAGACCTATCTGCCGGAAGCGGGCATTCAGGATTTCAAAGCGGAAACCGCCGGAGATGACGTAAAAGAATTAATGCGCTGGTTCACGCTGTGCTCGGATGGCGAAGTGATTCCGGAAGCGGGGAAACTGAAAATGATCGGCGACCCGACGGAAACCGCGCTGGTGGAAGCCAGCTATAAAATGGGCGAAACCAAGCCGGAGCTGGCGAAGACGTATGTCCGCAGCGAGGAGCTGGCCTTTGATTCTTCCCGGAAGATGATGACCGTGTTCTATCAGACGGACGAGGGGATTCTGGCGATTACCAAAGGCGGACCGGATATCGTGTTAGGCCGGTGTGAGAATTTCGCGGGCAAAGCGGCGGCGGAGGAAGCCAACGACACGATGGCGAAAGACGCGCTGCGGGTGCTGGCGGTCGCGGTGCGGCGTTGGGATGCGATTCCGGAAAATCTGGACAGTGAAAATGTTGAGAATCATCTGACGTTTGTCGGCTTGTGCGGCATGATCGACCCGCCGCGCGACGAAGTCCGCGATGCGATTGCGCAGGCGAAGCATGGCGGCATCCGGACGATCATGATCACCGGCGACCATGTTGTCACAGCGACGGCGATCGCGAAGAATTTAGGAATTCTCGAACCCGGCCAGAAGGCCATTTCCGGCCCTGAACTGAGCGCGATGAGCGATGAAGAACTGGAAGCTCAGATCGAACAGATTTCCGTGTATGCCCGGGTAGCCCCGGAGCATAAGGTGCGGATTGTCAAGGCATGGCAGGACAAAGGGCATGTCGTTGCGATGACGGGCGATGGCGTCAACGATTCGCCGGCGTTAAAAGCGGCGGATATCGGCTGTGCGATGGGCATTACCGGTACGGATGTCGCCAAGGGTGCGGCGGACATGGTGCTGACTGACGACAATTTTGCGACGATCATTCATGCCGTGCGTCAGGGCCGCGGAATTTACGATAACATCCGCAAGGACGTTCAATTCCTGTTGTCGAGCAACATCGGCGAAGTGCTGACAATCTTCGGCGCTTCCTGTATATCTCTGATTCCGGGATGGAATCTGGGTGTTCCGCTGATGCCGGTGCATCTGTTATGGATCAACTTGATCACCGATTCCCTGCCGGCCTTTGCGATCGGGATGGAAGAACCGGAACCGGATATTATGAACCGCAAGCCGCGCAGCAAGGATGAAAGCTTCTTCGCACACGGCCTGGGCTGGACGATTGCCTGGCAGGGCGTGATGATCGGTACCTTGACCTTGATTTCCTATATTTTAGGCAACCGGGACGCACATGAGATCGGCATGACGATGGCGTTTGTGACGCTGGCGTTGTCGCAGCTATTCCATTCGTTTAATGTTAAGAGCGAACACAGTATCTTCTCCAAGCAGATCTTCTCCAATAAGTATTTGTGGGGCGCCTTTGCGGTCGGCGTCGGTTTGCAGCTGTTAGTGATGTATGTGCCGTTCCTGGCAAGCGCCTTCTCAATGGCGGCGTTGGATCCAAGTCATTTGATGATCGCGGTTGGACTGGCATTTGTGCCGGTGATCGTCGTCGAGATCACAAAGCTGGCGCACCGGATATCGCAACGGTAATCGGGGCTCAGAAACAGGCGTGTTTCAATAGCCTGTCCGAAATAAAAATAAGATCAGAGAAAAGCGGACCGATGAGGAGGCTTCTTCTCTGATTTTTTTCGTTTTCCAGTTTTTCTCAGTATTGCTTTCCCGCGCTTAAACTCAATAACCGGTTATTTACATTTTGTTTCATGAAAATATGTAATTGATATGAAAGAATACTGAAAAATTCGTTGTGAGCATACACCAGTAGTGCTAGAATGGGGATATTAGAAAAGAGGATGACAACGATGACACGAGTTTACAATTTCAGCGCTGGACCCAGCCAGCTGCCAACCGAGGTCTTACAGAAATGTGCTGCCGAACTGATGGAGTACGGAATTTCCGGGCAATCCGTCATGGAGATGAGTCATCGCTCCTCCTCTTTCCTTGAAATCATTGAAACGACGGAGCTGCGGCTGCGTTCGCTGCTGCGGATTCCAAAGCATTATCAAGTGCTGTTTCTGCAGGGCGGGGCATCACTGCAGTTTACGATGGTACCAATGAACCTGTTGAAACCAGGCGGGAAAGCGGGCGTGATCCATACTGGTGCCTGGACGAAAAAAGCGATTGCGGAATGCCGCAAGATCGGCGGCTGCGAGATCTTAGCCAGCAGCGAGGCGGAACACTTCACAGAAATTCCGAAGGGTGTGACGATTCCACAGGATCTGGACTATGTGCATATCTGTGAGAACAATACGATCTACGGTACAAAATATAAGGAACTGCCGGAATGCGGAAGCGTGCCGCTGGTCGCGGATTGTTCCAGCTGCATTTTAAGCGAACCGATGGAGATTTCCCGCTATGGCCTGATCTTTGCGGGAGCGCAGAAAAATATGGGGATCGCGGGTCTGACGGTTGTGATCGTGCGGGAAGATTTGATTCAGGAACGTCCAGAGATTCCGTCGATGCTGAGCTATGCCGTGCAGGCGAAAAACAATTCGATGTTCAATACGCCGCCGACCTTTGCGATTTATCTGCTGGGACTGGTGCTGGAATGGATCGAAACCCGGTTTCATGATTTAGCGGTGTTGAAGGCGGTCAATCAACAGAAGGCGGTGCTGCTTTATGATCATATCGACCAATCCCGGCTGTTTACCAATCCGGTCCGTCCGGAAGATCGGTCGATCATGAACGTGCCGTTTGTCACCGGCGACGCTGCGTTGGACGCGAAGTTCATCGCCGCGGCGCAGGCGGAAGGGCTGGTCAACCTGAAAGGCCATCGCTCGGTCGGCGGCATGCGCGCTTCAATCTACAACGCGATGCCGTTGGAAGGGGTTCAAAAGCTGGTCGATCTGATGCGGCGCTTTGAGGAGGAGAACCGGATATGTTAAACATACGTTGTCTGAATAAAATTGCGGAGGCGGGATTGGCGCAGTTTCCGCAAGCCTCCTATCAGTTTACAGAACAAGCCGGTGCGGAAGACGCGATTTTAGTGCGCAGCGCGGATTTAAAAGAAATGGATTTCGGAGCCGGTCTGAAAGCGATCGCCCGGGCCGGGGCAGGAACAAACAACATTCCGATTGTCCGGTGCAGCGAAGCGGGAATCGTCGTGTTCAATACGCCGGGCGCGAATGCCAATGCCGTTAAAGAACTGGTCTTGGCGGGGCTGTTGATGTCAAGCCGGCCGGTCATTCCGGCGATCAACTGGATCGAATCGCTAGGCAGCGCGGCGGATTTAGCGCAGCGGGTTGAACAAGAGAAAAGCCGGTTTGTCGGAACGGAATTGAAGGGGAAGACGCTGGGCGTGATTGGTTTGGGCGCGATCGGAATCCTGGTCGCCAATCTGGCGGCGGAGCTGGATATGCAGGTCGTTGGCTATGATCCTTATATTTCCGTTGACGCGGCCTGGAAGCTTTCCCGTCAAGTGCGGCACGCGGAAAGTCTGGAAGCGGTGCTGAAGACGGCGGACTATGTGACGATTCATGTGCCGCTGACGCCGCAGACAAAGAATTTAATCGCTGCCGGCCAGTTAAAATTGATGAAGACTAAAGCGGTGCTGCTCAACTTTGCGCGCGGCGGTCTGGTTCAGGAAGACGCCGTGCTGGCGGCGCTGGCAGCTAGGCAGATCCGCGGTTACGTTACGGACTTCCCAAGTCCGGCTTTGGCTGGGAAGCCGGGCGTAACTTTAATCCCGCATTTAGGCGCTTCGACGGAGGAAGCGGAGGAAAACTGCGCGGTGATGGCGGCGCAGGAATTGATCGATTATCTGGAGAACGGAAACATCCGGAACGCTGTAAATCTGCCTGACGTTGTCATGGAGCGCAGCGGTCAGGCGCGGCTCTGCTGCTTCCACCGGAATGTGCCGAACATGCTGGCGCACATCTCCGGCATGATCTCGAAGCAGGGGATCAATATTGAAAATCTGCTCAGCCGCTCGCAAGGGGAGTTTGCCTATACGTTAGTGGATGTGGATACTTTGGCGGTGGAGGAAATCGCCGCCACGCTGCGTCAGCAGCCTGAGATCCTGCGCGTGCGGGTTTTAGTTTAAAAGTGTCTGGGAAAAGAACAGGTCATCTTCTGCGAGGGTGTCCCTCGGTAGATTTTCATTCCTTTTCCATGAAAAAATCATTCAATTTGAATCAAAGCTTGCAAAAAAATTTCAGATGGCTATAATAACTACTAGAAAGCGGTTTAACTAAAGGATTAGTAACAGAAGAACCTGGGAAAAGAGAGGAACGGTGACCCGCTGAGAGCCGTTCTGCCCGGCAGGTTTCTGCGAATTCACCTTTATAGTGGGAGTAATGATCCCCGTCTTCCTCACGTTACAGGGAAAATTAAGGTGTATCTTTGCGCCGGCGGACGCGTTGGTGTCGGCAGGCAGGGCAAGGATAAATCAGGATGGTACCGCGAGCCGTCGTTCCTGAATCAGGAACGACGTTTTTTATTTTTGTAAAGGAACAAAGGAGAACCGATTATGGAAAAAGTTCAGCAAGTCCAGGCTCAGGCGCTGGAAGAAATCAAAGCCTGCGAAGATTTGCAGCAGCTGCAGCAGATCCGGGTGACGACGCTGGGGAAGAAAGGCCCAATTCAGTCGCTAATGACGATGATGAAGGATCTTTCCCCGGAAGAAAAACCGGCTTTCGGTCAGGAAGTCAACGAGTGCAAGAAAGCCGTTGCCGCCGCGATTGAAGCGAAAATGGCGGTGCTTGAAAAAGCGGCGATGAACCGTAAGCTCGAAGAAGAAAAAATCGACATCACGCTGCCGGGCGTGCCGTTTCGCACCGGGACGCTGCATCCGCTGACGCTGATCAGCCAGGAAATCGAAGATCTGTTCATCGGCATGGGCTACACCGTCGCCGAAGGTCCGGAAGTCGAACTCGATTTCTACAACTTCGAACGCGCCAACATCCCGGCCGATCACCCTGCCCGCGATATGCAGGATACGTTCTACATCAATCCGAAGGAGCTGCTGCGCACGCATACCACGGCGATTCAGATGCGCGAGCTGGAAAAGGCCCATGGCCAGCTGCCGATCAAGGTCATCTGCCCGGGTAAAGTCTACCGCCGCGATGACGACGATGCGACTCACTCCCATCAGTTCATGCAGGCGGAAGGTCTGGTCGTCGGCGAGAATATCACGCTGACCGACCTGAAGGGCACGCTGCAGTTCATGGCCGACCGGATGTTCGGCAAAGGCCGCCAGATCCGTTTCCGTCCTTCGTATTTCCAATTCACCGAACCAAGCGTCGAGGTCGACGTCAGCTGCCACATCTGTGGCGGCAAGGGCTGCCCGGTCTGCAAAGGCACCGGCTGGATCGAAGTGCTCGGCGCCGGGATGGTGCATCCGAACGTGCTGGAAATGGCGGGCTTTGACTCGACGAAATGCTCCGGCTTCGCCTTCGGCGTCGGCATCGAGCGTGTCGCGATGCTGAAATACGGCGTTGACGATATCCGTAATTTCTATATTAACGATACCCGGTTCCTCAAAATGTTCGATCGTTTTGACTAATCGCTGAAGGAGGAAAAAAGAAAATGAGAATGAGTATGAACTGGCTGAAGGAGTACGTCAATCTGGACGGCGTCACCCCGGAAGCCTTAGCTGAGAAATTAACGATTGCCGGACTGGAAGTCGAAGGCATCGAAAAAGTGGCCGAAGGCACGAATCTGGTCATCGGTCAGGTTCTGACCTGCGAGAACCACCCCGACAGCGATCATCTGCACGTCACGACGGTCAATGTCGGCGACGAAGTGCTGAATATCGTCTGCGGCGCGCCGAATGTCCAGGCGGGACAGAAAGTCATCGTATCCAAGGTCGGAGCCGTGCTGGCCGGCGGTTTTGAAATTAAACCGGCCAAGGTGCGCGGCGTGGAATCCAACGGCATGATCTGCAGCCTGTCGGAGCTGGGCGTGGATAAAAAAGCCCAGACGGAAGAACAGCTGAACGGCATTTACGTTTTTGACGACGAAGCGCCGGTGGGTGAAACCCGGGTTCTGGAATACCTGGGATTGGACGATACGATCCTGGATATCGGTTTGACGCCGAACCGTGCAGACTGCAACGCGATGTGGAATCTGGCGAAGGAAGTCGGCGCGGTGCTGCACCGCGAGGTGACCTGGCCAGACTGCAAGTCCGCCAGTCAGATCGGCACGCCCGGCAATTTCAAAGTTGCCAGCAAGACGGAAAAATGTCCGGTATTCGTAGGCAAGGTCGTTAATCACGTGAAGGTGGGCCCTTCGCCGAAATGGCTGTCCAACTATCTGCATGCCTATGGCATCAAATCGATCAACAACGTCGTCGATATCTCCAACTTCGTCATGGTCGAAACCGGCCAGCCGCTGCACTACTATGATTTAAGCAAGCTGCCGCATCATGAAATTACCGTTGTGGACGACGTTGAGATGACGATGCAGGCGCTGGATGGACAAGACTATGAAATTAAGAAGGGCGATCTGTTGATCACAACCGGCGGCGAACCGACGGGAATCGCCGGGATTATGGGCGGCGAGGAAAGCAAGATCGACGAATCGACGACCAGTATTTTCATCGAAGCCGCCGTTTTCAACGCGGTATCAATCCGCAACACTTCACGCCGGCTGGGCTTGAGCACGGAAGCCGCGATGCACTTCACCAAAGGCGTGGAGCCGATGGCGCCGATCAAAGCGGTTGACCGTTCTGTTCAGCTGTTAAAAGAACTGGCGGAAGCCGACGGTTTTGAAGAAAATGTTCTGGTGGGAACGATTGAGGATCCGGTGAAAACCGTGAGTGAAACGCTGACTCACTGCAATACGTTGTTAGGCACAGAATTCACGATGGATCAGGTGCTGGGCGTTTTGAAGGATCTCGATCTCAATCCCGTCCAGGACGGCGACTGCTTTACCTGCACGATCCCATCTTACCGCACAGATTTAAATATCCGCGAAGACATCGACGAAGAAATCATCCGCCTGTTAGGCTATGAAGACCTGAAAACCACGCTGCCGACGATGGAAGCGACGGCCGGGCAGCTGACGGACCGGCAGGCGATGCGCCGCAATCTGCGCAGCTCCCTGAATGGGCTCGGACTTTCCGAAGTCATCACCTATACGCTGGTATCGCAGAAAGCGATCGACAATGCACTGATGCCGCTGGGCGAGGCAGTCGCTCTGGCTGCGCCGATGAGCGAGGAACGCAAATATG
The DNA here is from genome assembly GCF_015558105.1 of Holdemania sp. 1001095H_141210_F2. Lineage (NCBI taxonomy): Bacteria > Bacillati > Bacillota > Erysipelotrichia > Erysipelotrichales > Erysipelotrichaceae > Holdemania > Holdemania sp. 1001095H_141210_F2. Next base: position 8,105 of record NZ_JADNPO010000028.1, on the reverse strand, counting down.
TCCGAACCTCGCTGATTATGAGCCTGCTGGAATGTCTGGCTTACAATCAGAATCATAAGAATGAAAACGTGAATCTGTTTGAAATCTCCAACGTCTATGCGGTCAATACCCAGCAGGAACGGCTGGCGATCGTGATGTCGGATTCATTGCAGAATTCCAAGCTGAACCGGATCGATATCCGCAGCGATTTCTTCGCGGCTAAGGGCGTCTTGACAGAGACGCTGCGCAGACTGGGCTTTGCGGCGGAACGGTTAAGCTTTAAGGAAAATGATCAGGATGTGGAACATTTCCATCCTTACCGCAGTGCCTGCGTCATGCTGGGAAATCAGCTGCTGGGCGTCCTGGGCGAAATCCATCCAGTCCTGGCGAAGGAGCTGGGGATCGGCAAAGCGGTCTATGGGGAATTCAACCTGGAGCTGTTGTTGGCCAGCAAGGCCAGCAAGGTTAAATTCAGTGCGATCAATCGGTTCCCGGCTGTTCACCGCGACATCGCTTTAGTCGTGAGGGAAGAAGTGAAGGCGGAGCAGCTGATGAAGGCGATCAAGGCGGCAGGCAAGCGCATGGTCAAGCAGGTCGAGGTTTTCGACGTCTATCAGGGTGAACATGTCGAAAGCGGCAAGAAATCGGTAGCGCTGTCGATCACCTATCAATCGGAAGATCACACGCTGACCGATCAGGAAATTCAGGACGTGCATCAGACGGTTCTGGCTCGTCTGGAAAAGGATTGCCAGGCTGTGCTGCGCGGTTGATTCACAATTCAGTTTTCGAACAAGATCCGGTGAAAATCGGGTCTTTATTTATGCAAAAAGATGTAAAATTGAGCTTGCATGGAATCCCTGATGAAGCCGTGGTTAATCATTTCGTTCATCCGTCGATATATTTTTTTCCAAACTCTGAAAAACTCTGAAATCCCCTCTTGTCTTTGATTCAAGAGTGCGGTAATATGAAGAAGTTCACGTTTTTGGTGAAAGAGAGGGAAGTTTTGTGGTTGAATTTAACAATGAAGAGATGCAAGGTGAAAGACGTGAGACCTTTGTTATCCAGGCTGATCGCTTTGGTGAGGACAGTGCGTTAAACAGTGTCCGGGAGAAGCTTCGGCCCTTATTAAAAAGAGGATTTGCCGGGTTTGCGGAAAAGCGGATGACGCAGTGCGGAACGCTGAATCCCTATTTGTACCGGGCTTCCTTAGTTCGGGCAACGGCAATTTTAGGCGGCCATTTGGTCTGGAATCAAGGCGAAGACTGGTTGGTCAGTGAAGAAAGACAGATTTTACTGAAGGAAACTTCGCTGGAAGGTACGGCCTGGCTGGTTGCTTTGTTATATTATATGACGATGTTTGAAACAGGAGCGAAGTTAATCATCGAAGCTCCGGAGCAGGGCTTAAATTTGAATCAGCAGAAGATGCTGAGCGAAATGATGGTGTTGTATGAAGCGGTGGATGGCGTCGTCGCGATCACGAAATCGGATTCGCCGTATTTTCAGATCAATCAGGCGGAAGCCTTGCCGCAGGCAGATCATCGTGATTGATTCACACAGGATGCAAATGCAAGAACGAGGCTCAATGATGAACCTAATAAAAAGATCAGATTCCAGGAATGGCTGGATATTCTGATCTTTTTTTCGTTATCGTCCGGGATTGGACAAGTTCGCCTTGGTTCGTGTTCAGCTAAACTGGACAGTGAACGAGAGGGAAGAAAGTTATTTTTTTGGAAAGGCTGGTTAGTTGGCGTTTTCTACGGCGCTGATCAGAGCCACCAGCGGGGAATTCCAATAGATCGCCACTTCGTTGGTTGAATAGCTTTCCGCATCATCGACATAACACTTGGCCGGTGCGGTGTCGCCGTTAAACAGCGACTGGGTTATCGGATCCTCGAGCGCGGAATCCGGACCGCCGACCAGCGCGCCGGGCAGCAGAGCATTTGCCGCGGAGGCAGGACGGTGATGGAGGTGCTGAGGTGAATGAATTCCGGAATTGGTCACAAAGGAGAGATTCAGGCTGTTGCGGCCCAACAGATAATGGAGATGGTCAGCCGCGCTGTTGACATAGTTGACGTTGGCGCGGATATCGTTGGCCAAGGCCAGAATTAAACCGTTGTTGGCGATATCGGCATTGCTGCCCCAGGCGTATGCGGAATACAGGGAAACAAAATAGCCGTCGTTGGACGTGGCGTTGAGGACCTGTTCGGCATCGGTGATCAGCTTGGACAGCAGTTGTTGATAGAAAGTGGAATCGGCGTTTTGAACATTGGAAAGTTTTAATATCAGGTAGGTGCCATAAGAGCCCATCGTTTTCCACTGCACACCGGTCAGCTGATCGGCGCTGGTCTGGAATATCGTTTTTACGGAATCGAGGTATTTCTGTTCGCCGGTCGCGGCGTAGAGAGCGGCCGAGGCGAGATAGCGCTCATCGGTATCGTTGTCGTCGCTGTATTGGCCGGCGGAAAAGCCTTCCGGATTGGTGTAGACAGAAAGGCTGGCTGACTGCAGATAGTCCCAAGACAGCTTCGCGGCGTCCAGGCAGCGCTGGGCGAACTCAGGATCGATATCTTGATAAATAAAATAAGCCAAAGCCATTGCGCCGACAAAATCGCCGGTGGAGGTTGTCATTTCCTGCATGATATAGAGCGGAGCCTGATCGTGATCCGGCATGATGAAATCCGGGAATTGCGCGGTGACGACTTTATCATAAACGCCGCCCCAGCCGTTCTGCATCTTTAACAGCCATTCTAACTCGACGCGGGCTTCATCAAGAATATCCGCGACGCCGTTGCCGCTTTCCGGAATGCCGATCGCGTCGGTGAACAGATGCGGGTTCATTTGGTAGGCGAGCATCAGGTCGATGACTGCTTTTGTCCCAGTCGGCACATAGCGGCCGTAATCGCCGGCGTCATGCCAGCCGCCGCTGACATCCAGCTGCTGATCAGTGCCGTAGATCGTAGCGATCTGGGTGTGACATTGTTCATGGGCGAAGGCCCCGGCCCAGTCGGCGGTTAACGTCTGACCACAGCGCTGCAATGAGAGCATTTTGACGGTCTGATCCAGCAGGTTGTGGTACAGGTCTTCCTGAATTTCAAATTCGTAGGAGGTTCCGTTTAGCTGGGATTGCAGGCGGTAGCGGCCAGGGGTTGTGAAATCGCTGAAATCGCCGTAAAAGGTTGTTTCCTTCGTGCTTTCGTTGTACAGCTTCCGCAGAATCGGGGCGGTGTAGACGACGGCGTTGGTGTTGGCGTCGATCACCTGGAAGCAGTCGCCCTGATCGAACGGGAAAACAACTTTTTTCTGAGCGTTGGGCAGGTAGCCGGTCTGGTTGATTTTGATATTCGGCTCTGTCGGGCCGTCAGAGGCTTCCTGAAGGATTAAATTGGAGATGGTGACTTCATGGTAGTCGTAGGTAGTTTCGGACGTTGGCGCGCCTGTATTGAAGGCGAGACGGCCGTTCCAGGAGGTGTTGCCCTGGATTTTGATGTCGAATTCGTAATGCGTGCCGTTTTCGGTAGCTGTCAGCATCTGCGTGAATTCGATCGTGCTGTCATCGACGTTCATGATGAACACCTCGACCGGGCGTTCGATCGTAGCCATGAGGTCAAAGCTGAGGTGGTAGGTGACGCCGTGAATCAGCGGCAGGCCTTCGTGATAGGTTTGGACGCCGAAAATCTCGGTGCCGGGGGAGTTCATAATAATTTTAATGTTGGAAAAGGTGCTTTCGAGAATGCCGTAGCCGTCGGTGGACGTTAAGGCCCAGGTTGTTTCAAATTCCGGCTGGGCGATGGGGGCTTGCGTGACGGGTAAATCCACGACGCTGATGACCGGATTGGAGCTTGGTTCGGGCGTCGGTTTATTTTCAGCCTTGGAGCAGGCTGTCGTTAAGCATAGCAAGGCCAGCATGGAAATCAGAATTTTTTTCATTGAATCCCTCCTTCGATGAATAGTACTATGATACAACAAATAAAAAAAGAAAGGGGTGGAAAATTCTGAACGACTGAAAATTGTAAGAAGTTGAAGTAACCAGAGTGAACTTTAAATTCTAAATAGTAAAATTTACCAAAAAAAAAGAAAATGATCTGAAATCATTCGAATAAAGCTTTCTTTTATGGAGATTTCGATGTGATTGTGGATAAGAAAATTAGAATTATAAAATCTATGCTAAGTTTCATATTATTTCTTAAAATAAACGTGATAAACTAATAGTATTGATATACTGTGAGGGAAAAGGTTTATGAAAAATTTACTCGTCTTTTTGTTGTCCATTTGTTTAATTAGCAATAATCTGACGCTTGTAAAAGCGGAAGATCAGGGGGAGTCTGCAGGAGAAGGAACGATTGCAGAAGTACAAGAATCATCAGCTCCGGAAATAACGCCGGATTCTAATGATTTGAATCCAACTTTAGTTCCTACCCTGGAACCTGAACCTGATCAAAAGCCGGAGATTCCCGTTGATAAACCCACGAAGTCACCGGAGATTGTGGTAACGCCGCCGAATACTGATGAACCATTAAATACGTCAAAACCGGAATTATCTTCTGAGTTGGAAACTTTGTCAAGCATTGATTTCACAAATCCGGAATACCCGGATCTTGAAGTCGATTTTAATACGTTACATCAAAGAAGTGAAATTGCGCTTTTTTCCAGTGAAAACAATGCTTCAGATTTCAAGAGTGCCGCTGACGCTGTCAAAGAAGCCTTGATTTCGCGCGAGGCCACGATCACAGTTACCTTTCCTGTCAGTGCTTACCCTGATCGTGACAACGTCATTATGGATTTGATAGAACAAGCGATGGCTTATGACAATAATATTAATCCTGAGGCTGGCGATTACCTGCAACTGAACTACCGCGGCTGGAGCGGCGGCGGATATATCCAAAATAATCAATATACTTTGACATATACCGTTGAATATATGACGACGCTGCTGGAGGAAAAACAAACGGGAGTCACCATCAGCCAGCTATTGTTTGCAACCTATCAGGTTGATAAAATATCCGATCCTCAGGAAAAAATTAAAGTTATTTATGATTATGTAACCTCTCATGTCAGCTACGATTATACGTATTCTAAATATGACGCCTATAACGCGCTGATTAATCATACCGCTGTTTGTCAGGGGTATGCTCTCCTAATGTATCGGATGCTTTCCGCAGCCGGCTTAAAAACAAGGATTATTACCGGTGGAAATCATGCCTGGAACATCGTAAGCATCGACGGCCTCTGGTATAACTTAGACGCGACCTGGGATGCGGGAATGGAGGGAAACTATCAATATTATTTAAAATCAGATAATGCGTTTGCGGATCATTATCGAAAAGAAAAATATAAAACCGAAGCGTTCTATGTCCAATTTCCAATGGCTTCCTTGTCTTATGGACAGGAAGCTGAGGAACAGCCCACCTATATACAGGATCTGAATTTTGGAAGTTTAACGACAACAGCAGGAGAAATTTTTGACTATGATCAGTTGGCAGGAAAGTCGAGAGTTTATTTGTTTTTTAGCAAAGACTGTGGCAACTGTCAGATCACTTTAGAAGAATTAAAAGCCAGTGCGGTCCAAGCTTATCCTTATGTGCAAGTGTTTTTATTTGAAGTAAACCAAACTTCAGATGAGGAAGTAAATCGTTTTTTAGAGCAAGCAGGGTTGTCTGATTTTGCAGCTTTTTCCGATTCTGGGAGTCTGATGCGGCAGTATATGCGGATTCTGAATACAGGAGATATTCAATATCCGCTGCTGATTATAGCTGATCCAGACGGACAGATTCGTTATTGGGATGATGAAATTCAGGAGGCGGAGGAATTTAATCAGGCAGTGCGGCTTATGAAGGAATCACATTACTATAAACCGGTAACGGCCATTGAAAGCGACAATATAAGTTTGATCACAGGGAAAGAACATCCTTTATCAGTCGCAATTCAACCCGCAGACGCTTCTGATCAACGGTTAAGTTATTATTCTGAAGACGAGGGGATAGCCAGTATCGACGATTTTGGTAAAATCACTGGAAATCATTCCGGAACGACCAGGGTTCATATTATTCCCGCTGAAAATCCGAGACATGAAAAAATAATTGAAGTTCATGTCGATTCAGCAGTGACCTCTCTGACGTTTAATAATATTAAAAATGAATATGAAGCAGGGATATCTGAGGATATATCCGTAAATATCCAGCCGCAGGATTGGGGAAACCGGGAAATTCACTGGGCGTCTTCCAACGAAGCTGTGCTTACGATTAGTGGAACTTCCGATCATGGGATAATTCAGACTCTAAAACCTGGATATACCGTTCTATCTGCAGAAATTGATGATGTAAAAATAGAGAAAACGATAAGAGTACTCGGTGAAATTGAACTGCCGGAAGATTTGACAGTGGAACAAGCTAAAAATGGCGATCTTCTAATTACGACGAAGGATGCTTTCTGGAAAGAAAATCTATTGGGTCATGGATCAAACAGTATCCTGCTTACGAATGGAATTGAAGAATATGCTCTGACAGATGAATTCCAGATGAATGATAAACATCAGCTGGTCATGAACTTTAATCGGCTGCTTGAGTTGGGAATATTAAAAGGAAATTATCAAATTACTTTCGATTCCTTGCATTACCAGAGCTTTCATGGAGATATCCTATTAAATTTCGGGGCTGAAGAACTTCCGCAGAACTTATCGTTAAAACAGAGAGAAAACGGAGATTTGGTTTTAACCACAGAGAATACTGATTATAGGCAGCAAATCACAGGGGTTAGTCTATATTCTGAATCAGGAAAAGAATATCATTTAACTTATACTACTGCGGAGGATTTTATTCTTGTTCCCTATTCGCAAATAATTAAGCAAAATTTGAAGAAAGGAACCTATCAGTTTACGGTATCTTCTTTTGGCTATGCTCTCTGGAAAGGCGAGGTACAAATTGAAAAAGCTGGAATTTTCACACAGGAGGGAGAAAATCTTTATTATACAGGCCAGAAAATTCAACTGGAAACGCTTAACGATAATGAAATAATAAAATGGAGCAGCAGTAATTCGTCTATCGCCTCTATTGACACAAATGGATTATTGACCTTTAAAGCGGCAGGTACTGTTAAAATTACCGCTAAATATCCAGATGAATCACAAATTTATACAATCAAAGTTCTAAAAAGCGCATTAAAAATTTCGTTGGATAATAATAAATTGTTAGTAAATGAACCGGCGAAGCTCCATCTTGACCGTAATGTAGAAGATCAAATTATCTGGAATATTGCGGATCCTTCTATTTTGGATTTGGATGAAGAAAATTTGGAAATCACTGGGAAGAAACCGGGAATTACGAAATTAACAGCGATGATGAACGGTATTTCTTCTACACTGTCAGTTACCGTTTATAGTATTGATGTTAATTCGAAATTAAGTATTCTTGTCGAAGATTATCAGAGTCAAGGTCTGGAAATAGGGGAAGAACGTCAGATCCGGGTTGTGGGATCGATCGGGCAGGAGGAAGTAAACGACAGGGTAACGTTGACAAGCAGTAATCCGAAGGTCGCTGTAATCGATGAAGCCGGGAAGCTGAAAGCGATCGGCTTAGGAACCACGACGATAACAGCGGCAGTGAAGGATGATCCGGCGAAGCGGAAGGTGACGATGAGCGTGAAGGTTATCGCCCGCCAGGTGGGAGAGATCCGGATCACAATGAAAACAACGAATCCACTGGTAAGCAGTATAGAAGAAAACGGGATCTTGAAGCAGCTGACGTTGGATGCCCGGGACGTGCGGAATATTAAAAACGGAATAGAACTGGAATTGAACGGGGAGGCGCTGGACAGCTTAGGTAATCTATCGGCGACGAAGCTGAACTGGAGTACGACAGACAGTCAGGCAGCGGCCATCACAGTAAAAAATGGGAAAGTAATTCTGACACTGAAACAGGCGGGAACGGTGACGATCACCGCGGCGGCGAATGATCTGTATAAGAAACAAGCGAGCGTTACTGTCAGAATCCGGGACTATGAGCCGCGGATCAGTACGAATACGGTGACGCTGAATCCGGCGAAAACGATGGGGGAAGTCATCCGGCTGTATCCGGCATATGATAATGAAATTACGGAAGTGAAGCTGATGGAAAACGGCGTACTTTCAACGC
>NZ_JADNPO010000027.1:0-39533 GCF_015558105.1 Holdemania sp. 1001095H_141210_F2 | reverse complement strand
GAGGGTAAGAAGAACGATCGCGAATCAGCAGATGATTTCGAATCTCGCGGGAGAGCGTGGTAGGACTCTTGGAAATCAAACGAGCAATCGTGTTGAAAGAAGAACCCTGATTCAACTCGGATTGAATCGTAATCCGATCTTGCAAAGTTAAGTGGCTCATAATGAGGACTCCTATCTGGACAGGGAGATACAAGATGACTATAACTCATTTGCACGAGTAAATGCAGTCCGCGTCTTTGCAAAAGTAAATGCAATTTCTTTTTGTCTTAAGGCTGCGTTTACTTTTTCAATTCACTTGCGGCGCAAAATGAAAACTGCCGGATTTTCGGCAGCTCCTGTGGAAGTCATGCGACATCGTTTTTCCGTTTCGATCAGGCTGTTCAGTCAAATCCCATTCGTTTTTCACTGAACACTCTGTCACTTTTTAATGCAGAATCCAATACAACAGCGCAATCAATAAAATCGCTAATTTAAACATTCATCATCACCTTTCTGTTAGTTTGTGTCATTTTCACTTAAGAATACGGAAAAAGAAGTCGATTCCAGGCTTCTCTTTAGTCTATTCCATTCATTAGAATTCGGTTCGTGAACTCGTCCTGCATGGCCGGGCGGAATTCCTCATTCAGACAGCTGCCAAAACAGCCGCCCTCTCTCTATCCATAAAATAACGGAAAAAAGCGCCGCTGTCAACGCGAAAGCTTCTTTTTATTTGCCGCCTTTTCAGCATCGCTGTTTTGAAAATTCTTATTTATCTATTTAATCCTCCGAAACCCTTGTGTTTTCAAGGAAAATCGGCATTTTAATGTTCGTTCCTTATGTATTTTCCCTTGTTTTTGCCCTTATGAGCCGAAACAAGGGAAACTTTTTGTTTAGGCTTCCCCGACCACCTTATCAAGCAGTCTTGCGGAAGTTCGTTTCGCTTCCCTTTTAGAGTGAGCGTAGATGTTCATTGTGGTACTTACGTCAGAGTGCCCGAGCAGTTCCTGCACATCTTTCGGTGCTGCACCATTGGAGAGCAGATTGCTGGTAAATGTGTGTCTCAGCATATGAAAATGGAAATCTTCAAATCCTTCCAGTTTCTTTTTTGCCGACCTTGTCATAACACCAACCGTACTCGGTGACTCGTATGCTCCGTCAGGTCTAAGGCAGACAAAGGATATTTCCTTGTATCCGTCTGGCACTTCATCCGTTCTCGGCAGGCTGTAGACTTCATAGTAAGTACGGTCTTTCTCCTTGACCTCTTTATAGTAATTGAGGCGGTAGAGTTCGCCATACTTGAAGCGGCTCTTGTGCTGTTCCGTCTTTGCCTTTCTGAGAATGTCCGCCAGAGTGTCGCAGAAGTCCACGGTGCGGACTTTCTTGCGTTTGGTAGCACCTATCTCTGTCTTGTGCCTTTGCCCGTTGTATCGCATACTGCGTCGTACTGTGAGGTACTGTCCGTCAAGGTTGATGTCCTGCCAAGTCAATGCACACGCTTCTCCGATACGAAGCCCTGTGTAATAGGCTATCTGCATCGGGAGCAATGCAGGATTGTCTTTCTTTTTCAGAAAGTCCTCCAACATTAAAAACTGCTGATGGTCAATGGTAGGAGCATTATCAACTTCTCCGTCCTCGTCTGCAAACAGTTCATATTCCTCTTTCTTTCCCCTCCATACCACATACTGCATAGGATTAAAGGAAATCAGTTTCTTTGGGAATACCGCAAATCGGAACGCTCCCTGCAATACCGCTGAGAACAGTCTCAGATACCCTTTGCTAAGTGCCTTTGCTGTTGTCCCGTCAGGGTTTTGTCCTCCGAAAGTGAGAAAGTCCATAAATGCCTGTAAATGTTCCGCAGTGACCGTTTTCAGCTTTCTGTCGCCGATAGGATATTTCTTTATCCTGTTCACTGTTCCCATATACGCCATCACTGTACCGTTGCTCAAATTGCCGGGTTTCAGTTCTTCCTCCACCCACATATCAAGCAGCATACCTACTGTGGTGTTCTCAGGCTTTGCCACGAACTTCTTCGCTTCGTAGTCCTCCATTGCCTTGCGGAGCAGACTCTCTGTTTCAGATTTGCTTTCTGTGCCTGCAAACTCACGCTGTACCATCTTTCCGCTTTCATCTTCTACATAGAAGCGGTAGTACCATTTCTTGCCCTTTTTTCTTACAGATCCTTTTGCCATTGATAAATAGTCTCCTTTCTATCCGTGGCAACCGGAACTGTGACGTATGGTGTGCGTAAAGTAAATAGTGTCACATCCGCCGATTGTTTCATCGGCTTTTTTCATTGTCAAAGAGCCACGGAATTATTCTTTTTCGGCAAGCCTTGCTTCGGCTTCCGCTACTATCCCGAAAAGGTCACCCATCTTTACAGCGGTGCGTCCTTCATCGTAGATATGTAAAATTCCGTCTAAGAATCGTTTCATATCCTCAATCGGTGCTTCCATCTCTTTATGGTAAACTCGCTCTGTAATCGCTCCTGATTCAATCGCATATCTGCGGAGAGACTGTTTCAGTCCTTCATCTTCTGCCACACGGTCAACCTCTGCCATAGCGTCGGAGAAGTGGTAGCAGAGAACGGAATATAAATCAATCATCTTTCCGAGAAATGTGGTAAGGAGCTGTTGGTGCGGTTCGCCATTCACAACCGTAGACACAGTATCAATGTACTTCTTGATATGTTCTTCCAAATCTTTTTCACAGAGCGTTCTGCTGTCATATTCCTTATCCTCTGAAAGACCTGTGAGCCATTCAGGAGTGGTAAGCAGTGCTTCTGCCAGTCCATTGATAATCATTGTTCTTTTTGGGTCTACGCCGTCTGCTTCGTATCTCTGTATCGTAGACTTGTTCACTCCGATACGCTTGCCAAGCTCCGGCATCGTAAGATTCAATTCTGTTCGACGTTCTTTCACTCGTTCACCGACCTGTTTTGCGGTGAATGTAATTTCTTTTTTCAAGGTTTACACCTCCTATCGAAACCAAGTATACCACACCAAAACCTATTTTGCAACTCTTTTTCTGATAAAAATTAAAAAATATCTTTAATGGGTTGTAAAATGAGTTGACAAGAAATAGCAAAATAAGTATAATGATAATTGCAAAGTTGCAAAATGAGTATTTTGAAAGGAGAGATGTACAATGACAGCAATTAAAATGGGTTTAACTATCGAAGAAGCAGCGGAATGTACGGGTATCGGTAGGAACACAATGCGAAAACTGGTGGACTGGGGCAAGCTGCCTGTTTTGAAAGTCGGACGAAAGACCATTATCCGCAGGGATACGCTGGAGCGTTTTATGACGGTCAATCAGGGCAGGAACTTACTCAATCCAAGTGATGTACGAAAAGTGGAATGACCGTTCTCCAAAGCCCTCGGCGTTTGAGAGCGAAATACACCCCTCGCACAAATCTGCGATTTGTACTCTGGGTATTTCGCCCCTGCGGGGAGCCTGTATCACAGCTTCGGACACCACCACCTCAGCTATGATACAGAGGAAATTGCACCGCAATTTCCATTGCTGTCCCACCAATCACCGATGGCTGTGACAGCCGCACCCGACAAGTCGGTTGCGTAATGAGTACGGTATTCTCAGCGAAGAAAGGAGCAAAAGGTTGGCAAGACATTCGTTCATTCAGATGTCGAAGCTGCCCAATGTCAAGGGAAGAATCTCATATATCACGAGCCACGCCAAACAGGAAAACCTTTACGCCACCTATCGTACCGCCGACAATACCTTTTGGAAAAATCTCGCCAGGGAAAGTCAGCAGGAGTTCCAGAGAAGCGGAACAACAGGAAAGTGTATCGAAGCAAGGGAGCTAATCATTGCCCTGCCGGAGATTTACACCACCTTTGACCCTCAGCAGGTGCTTGAAGAATTTACGGATAAGTTCCGACAGCAGTACGGAGTGGAATGTGTATCGGCTCTGCACCACAACAAACGCAAGACCAATTACCACATTCATCTCATATTCAGCGAAAGGAAACTGCTTCCAGAACCTGACATCAAGATTGCCACCAGAAGCGTATTTTATGACGAAACAGGAAAAAGGGTACGAACCAAGAAAGAAATCACAGACGAAAACGGTCAAATCCGAAAAGGCTGTACCGTTATCAAAAAGGGGGATGTTTACGAAAGCCATTTATTCAAAACCAAAGATGAGCGTTTCAAAAGTGAAGCGTTCATAGCAGAAGCAAAAGAAGTTTACACGGAACTTATCAATTCCCACATTTCAGATCCCGAGCAACGACTGAAAGTGTTTGATAAGAACAGCGTGTATCTCCCCACAAAAAAGATAGGCAAGAACAACCCCAAAGCTGCCGAAATCGAAGCGGACAACACGGCAAGGCAGGAATGGAACAGAACAGCAGATTTGGCTCTTGTATCGGGCATTGAAGAAACAAAGATACTGGAAATCAAGCAGACCGAAATCCACGATAAAGCCGGTCAGTCCATCCGTGAAAATGGTTGGCTTCCAAACCTATTCAGAAGTATCGTAGGCAAGGCAAAGGAATTTCTGCAAGCCATCATCCGTGAAAAGGATATGCCACCCAAGCCAGTCCTTGATATGGATATGGACGAGTTCCGCACAATGCAGACCCTTATGCTAAAGGTACAGAAGCAGGCGAAAGCAATCAAGAAGATACAGGAGATCACACTCCCGAATCTGCGACAGCAGCTTGCTGAAACAACGGGTATCTTCAAGGGCAAGGAACGCAAGGCTCTGGAAAAACAGATACAGCAGACCGAATCCGAGCTTAAAGAAAAACTGGATAAACTCCCCGATATTCTAAAAGATGACGGTTATCCTGATGTACAGGCATTTATGAAAACTTACCGCAAAGCAGAGGCTATTATCACACAGTATAACCAAGACCTTGCAGAATGGGAGCAGACAGTTAAGAACGGACAGAAACCTGCCGAGAAACAGCACAGACCGCCCGAAAGACAAAGTGTGCGTAACAGGCTCAGACAGCTTCAGGAAGAGAGTAAACAGAGTTCTCAGTCGAAGCAGAGAAAGAAATCCCAAGGCAGGGACAGATAATCACGACATAGGAAATCAACACCGCAGGGCAACCTGCCTTGCGGTCTTACATATATATCAGAGCATAAGAAAACACCCTGCAAGATTTTTTTCGTCTTGCAGGGTGTTTTCTTATGCAATCCAAACTCAACAGAAACCTGAAAGTTTTCTACGCATCGCTTTTCTATTTTGGGTGGAATTTGTTAACGAAACTAATTCATCTATATCTAAACAAGTGCGTCCTTTAAATTCCACACGAATGTCTTTTGCTTTTAATATCAATTCCATAACATTTTCCTCCTGTCTATAATCGCATGTTTTCATTTGCTTGTACGCAGGGAAAACCCTGCGATTTTAGCAGGAAAAATTACATGAAAATTAAATACATAAAAATGGCCCTCCTATGAATTTTGTTTTAAATCTAATTTTCTAATCTCAGTTATCATTAGGCAAACTATTGCAATGCAAATAATTAAAATACCTGATAGTAAAAACCAATGATTTACACCGATTCTATCAGCAAAGAATCCAGAAAGAATTAACCCAATTGGCATAGCAAGAGACATGATACTTCCAGTTAAAGAAAATACACGTCCTAAATATTCAGGCTTAATTTTCTCCTGAAAAAGAGCTGTTTGCACACCGCTGTAAAACGGAACCGAAAGCCCCATTATTGCACAGCAGACTACAAATATGAAAAATCCACTTTGGGGAAGTAATCCTGAAATGGTTAAGCTTATCCCCATCATAAAAATGGATGCCGTTATTAATAAGATTCGCTTTTGGTAATTCCCAAATAACCCTAATAATAGACCCCCTATCAACATACCAGAGGCATAAGCAATCTCCGTAATAGAAATATGCATCGGTGTACCATTAAAATATTCCATAGTGATTAAAGGATATAATGCATTTATGGGCATATAAACAAACATATATAATGTTCCAACGAGTAATAAAGCAAATAATCCTTTATTTTGCCGTAGTACAGCCATTCCTTCTTTCATTTCTCGTATGAAATTTGGTTTCAAACTTTGCACTTGATCACCCAGCTTAGGAATACGTACAATTGCTACCGTAATAGATGCAATCACAGCACCCAATACATCGATGGCAATAATAGCATTTAGTTCCCAAACGGAGTATAAGAGTGCTGCAACCGCCGGACTAACAATATAGCTTATAGACTGCAAAGACTGACTATAGCCTGCACATTTCGTAAGCTGTTCTTCTGGTACTAAAAGTGGCGTAACCGCATTGAGAGCCGGGGTGTGAAAAGCTGTTCCAATGCTACGGATAAACAATACTACCATAACCATCCAGATAGGTAGCTCCATATACAATGCAACAATAGCAAGCACTGCCCCAGCTGCTGCGATAATTAAATCAGCACCAATCATTATCTTCTTCCTATCATGACGATCCACTAATACACCAATAGCTGGTCCAAAGACCGCATAGGGTAAAAAACCTACTAGTGAAGCCATAGACAAGACCATCGCAGATCCTGTTTTCTCTGTAAGGTAAAAAATGATCGCCATTTGCAGGATGGCACTAGTGATTAATGATACTGCCTGCCCTGCCCATATTGTATAAAACTTAAGTTTCCAATTGTTGTATTTTTCCATTTATATTATCTCCTGCATATTATTTTGCTTGAATTTCTATTTTGAACAGCATTCTAGGCAATAAAAAATGCAGGCCAAAATCCACAATGTGGCTTTTGGTCTGCATACATACAATTTGGAAACATTCATATTAAAGACATAGTTAAATAAAGGTATAGTTAAATAACTTATATCTCACCGTAACTAATGAATGCTCAATATCGTATAAATAAGCACAACAAAAAAGCCTATCATCGGGGATAGATTCTGCTTTTTTTATTGCCAGCTTATCTTAAACGCATTGAGGCTGTCATAGTTTCGGTTCCTCCTAAACTCTTATTTGTATCAGCATATATTTTAACACAATAAGTTGTTTTAAGCAACGTTTAAAATTGAAAAAAGCCACGGACAGCGATAGCAAAATACGCAATACCGTCAATGGTCTCGATGAACAGTGCAAGCACTGCCATTGACGGTATTTCTTTATTTTGCTTATGAGCAGACAAGGGCAGTAAGCCAAAAGCTGGCTTACCGCCCCAATCACTCATTCTGTTATGCGTAGATAATCTCGCTGTAAATGATTTCTCTAACTCTGGACTGAATTTCATTCATTTTCTGTACCCACAGCATAGCATTATCTGCTTTCAGTTGCTCGGTCACATTTTCCTGCTCTGCAATTTGCTTTGTCAGCAGGAGCAAACGCTCCTGTGCCTGTCTGTCAATATCTGCAAGGTAGGAGTTTAGTGTACCCTCAATCAGCATTGTGGTATAGAGGAACTGCTTATGCTCCTTTAGATACTGCTTGTGGCGCTGTCCCCACAAACCGATAGGCTGTGTTTCTTCTTCGGAAAGTATCAGACAAGGGATATAATAATCTCCCTGCAATTCATACCATAAACCGTTGCTTTCATCAAAAATGTACTTGTCCATATAATAAATCCTCCAGTATAATATATTCGCACATACGTCACAGTTCTCCGATTGCCACATTCTCTTATATCTTGTTATCAGATTTTCTTGCCCTTGTGTTTGCCCTTATCAGCTTCCAAGGGAAGAATAAACGTAAGTGAAATCGTATAATAAGTTAAGGTGAGCATTTTGCGATAAACCCTTTATTTTCAAGGCTTTCGGAGGATTTTATTAAAACCCTGTGAGGGTTAATAACCACTTATAAAAATGTGGTTTTCAAATTGAAATTTCCTGAATTCAAAAAGAGCTCTGTTTCTTCTTTCTACTTATCACTTTTTAGGGATAAGCAGACCTGTCTGACAAGAAGAAATATCGATGAAATTTAATGTAAAATGAAGTGCATCACAAAAAAGCAAATCAGATATTACGGACTGATCCCAATCTCTTTTATTTTGAACTTAATTTTTCCACAAGCAAAATGGCTTTTAAGACAAAAATAAGCGAAAGAAAAACAGGAGTTTTACCCTGCTGACAAGGGATATCCCTCTCAATCAGTCTGTTTCTCCTGTTTTTCATTATACTTTTTCCGTGAACTCATACTCATAAGCCAAAGTTTACTTCAAGCTCAAAAACCTTTCCAAACTTTCGTTGAATAGCGATGGCTTTAAGAGAACTAAGTCTTTCTGAATCTTGCTTCCAGTCCAACGTCTCAACTTTCTGATTATTATTCAGTGTGAATTTCTGTCAAAGACACCTTTTTTTCTTCAATATCCATCAGCGTCAGCCGCGGATTTTTTGTTTTCAGAAACTGCGCAGCCTGGATTGCGTTCTTTCGGTCGCTGACATTTACACCCAGATTTCGATCCTTCAAGCCCAGAATCAACATGCTATTGCGGGCACTGCCGCTGGCATACGGACTTTCCGTAACGGATGCGACGCTGCAGGACACAATCTCTCGAATCGGAATGACATGTCCCTGACGGCGGTACCAGAAATAGACAGTATCTTCTCCCAGCCACAGTGTATTCAGCTGCCGCACAGGTCCCAGCGACTCCGGCAAGTTCTGCATCATCCGCTGGATTCCTCTCCATTCCAGAAGAAGCAAAAGCAAAACGCCCAGTGTCACCAGCCAGAAAATCACAGCGATCCCGATCAACACCGGTTCCTTCCATTTCAGTACCGCGCCGGTGATGACCAACGATATCAGTACAGAAGTGATCAGATAAAACCGGAATCGGCTGAAAACATTCTTAAAACAGGACTGTCCCCATTCCTTGCGGGTCATGACATTACTTTCTTTGTCTTCATTGTCGCATACTTTCCTTGAATTTCACTCAGAAGTCAAATTTTAAAACCTATAACTGAGCGGAATCGCGGAAGCAATGTCCTGCGATCTAAAAAAAAGCGACCAGAAATTAAGTTTCTGATCGCTGCGAAATTCAACTTTCAAACTGACTGTTAAACAGCTTGGCATAGAAGCCGCGCGCCTGAAGCAGTTCGTCATGCGTCCCGGACTCGATAATGTCCCCGTCCTTCAGTACCAGAATGACATCGGCGTTTTTGATCGTCGACAACCGGTGCGCGATGACAAAGCAGGTGCGTCCCTTCATCAGTTCCAGCATCGCGTCCTGAATCGCCATTTCCGTGCGGGAATCGACGTTGGAGGTGGCTTCGTCCAGGATCAACATCCGTGCGTTGGACAGCATTGCCCGGGCAATCGTCAACAGCTGCTTCTGGCCCTTGGAAATATTCACGCCGTCATCGGTCAGCACGGTCTGATAGCCCTGCGGCAGCGTTTCCACAAAGTCATGGATATGCGCCTTCTTACAGACCGCGATCACTTCCTCCAGTGTCGCGTCTTCGCGGGCATACGCGACGTTTTCCTCAATTGTGCCCTGGAACAGCCAGGTATCCTGCAGCACCATCGTAAACGCCTTGCGCAGACTGTCGCGGGTCAGATTGCGGATCGGATAGCCGTCGACCGAGATCACGCCTTCATTGACGTCGTAGAAACGCATCAGCAGATTGATAATCGTCGTCTTGCCCGCGCCGGTCGGACCGACGATCGCAACCAGCTGGCCCGGGTCGGCATGCAGACGCAAATCATGGATAATTTCTTTTTCCGGTGTGTATCCGAATTTGACATGATCAATATCAACCATCCCCTTCGTGTCGATCAGAACCTTGGCGTCCGGAGCGTCCGGAATTTCCGATGGCTCATCCAGCAGCCGGAACACCCGCTCCGCCGCAGCCGCCGCGGTCTGCAGCTCTGTGATGATGTTGGCTGTTTCATTGATCGGACCGGAGAACTTCCGCGAATACATGACAAACGAGGAAATGTTGCCGATCGTGATTTTGCCCAGAAGAAACAGAATCGCGCCGAACATACTGATTAAGGAAAGCGAGAGGTTGTTGACGAAGTTGACGGAAGGCCCCATAATACTACCCTCATAGTCCGCGGTGTAGTAGGCCTGGCTGGCGTCCTCATTGCGGCTGTCATACTTCGTGATGATCGTATCTTCCTGACCATACGCCTTGATCGTCTTGTTGCCTGACAACATTTCTTCCGTAAAACCGTTCAGCTCACCCAGCTTGCGGGAACGCCGGCGGAACAGCGGCTTGACTTTAATCATCCGATAGCGTGCAAACACCAGCGTGATCGGGACGGTGATGACAAAGACCAGCACCAATATTGGCGCGATGGACAACATCATCAACAACGAGCCGACAACCGTGATCACCCCGGTGACCAGCTGCAGAATATCGCTGGACAGCGAGGTGTTGATTGTGTCGATATCATAGGAAATTTTGGATACGATATCGCCGGTCTGGTTGCGGTCAAAATAACTGACCGGCAGCTCCAGCAGATGCTCGAACACCTGCCTGCGCATCCGGTGCGTGATCTTCTTTGATACCTGCAGCAGAATGATCTGCAGGATGTAGGTCAGCACGCTGGATATAACATAGAAAAGGATCATCAGAACGCAGTAATAGAGAACCTTGTCAAAATTAACTTGTCCCGGACCGCCGATTGCGTCGATCGCGACGCCGGTCAGCTTCGGGCCGTACAATGCGAGCACGTTGGCGACGATCGTCGTCACACATGCCAGTAAAAGCAGAAACTGAGATTCCTTTAAATATCCGATCAACCGTCGGATTGTCGCTTTTCTATTCAAGCAGCGCACCTCCCATCTGGCTGTCGCTGATTGACGAGTAAATCTCACTGGTCTGCATCAGCTCGTCATGTGTTCCGCGGGCCACGATTTTTCCCTGATCCAGCACGAGAATCTCATCCGCGTGCATGATGCTGGAAACCCGCTGGGCAACGATCACCTTGGCCGTATCGGCAAAGTGCGTATTGATTGCCTTGCGCAGCCGGGCGTCGGTTTCATAATCCAGCGCCGAGCTGGAATCGTCCAGCAGCAGAATCTTCGGATTGTTGACAAACGCTCGGGATAAGAATATCCGCTGGCGCTGGCCGCCGGAAAGGTTGGTGCCTTTGGAGTTCAGCTTATAATCAAATTCATCGGTCAGACTCTTGATAAATGGCCGGGCCTGAGCAATCTGCGTCGCTTCATCCAGCAGCTCGTCGTCGATCGGTCGGCCGAAAGCGATGTTTTCGCGCACGGAATCCTGAAAGATGAAATCGTTCTGCATGACGATGCCGTATTCCTTCCGCAGATCCTTCGGATCATAGCTGCGGATATCGCGGCCGTGAATCCGGATCGTGCCGCTGTCTGCGTCGTAAAAGCGCATCAGCAGCTGCAGAATCGTCGACTTGCCGGAACCGGTTGCGCCGATAATCCCCAGCGTCTGGCCTTTTTTCAATTCAAACGTGATGTCCTCGACGTTATCCTTTACGCCAAGATAGGAGAAATTGACATGATCAAATTCAACGATCTTGTCATTGAGCGGAGAATCGTCGGCGATGATTTCCATTTCATCGTGGGCCTGAAGCACTTCCTCAATCCGGTTTGCGCTGGCGATGCCCTTGGAGACCATGACGAAGATTCGGCTGATCGACATCATCGCGTTGGTAATGATCGTAAAGTAATTGGTGAAGGCGATGATCTTGCCGGTTTCACTTAGTCCCCCGTTGACCCGCCACGCACCGACGAGAATGACGCCGACCAGTCCAAGGTTCATAAACAGGTTCATCAGCGGATTGATCGCGGCCATCCGGGTATTGGCTTTGAGTTCTTCGTTCGCCAGTCCCATATTGACTGTTTCATAACGCTTTTTTTCATGATCCGCTTTGGACAGTGCCTTGATCACGCGAATGCCCTGGGCGTTTTCCCGCACGACGGAAATCATCCGGTCCTGTGCCCGCTGAACCTTGGTAAACATCGGAATACCCTTGGTCGCTTTGGAGTAAACCAAAAGCGTGATAAACGGCAGCGTCGCCAGCATCACCAGCGCCAGCACCGGCTCCATTATCAGCGTGATCACAATTCCCCCGATCAGCAGGATCGGCGCGCGGACGCCCATTCGCTGAATCATGCCGATCATCCGATGGACATTGTAGGTGTCGCTGGTCAGACGGCTTTCCAGCGATGGAATCGTAAATTCATCCCCCTTGCGGCACGACAGTCGGATCGTTTTTTCAAACAGATCATGCCGGATGTGAATCGTGGCGTCCCGGGCTACGCGCGAGGCAAGCCGATTGGCCTTAATGTCAAAAATCCAGCCCGCGATGGACACGGCGATCATGATCAGACCGTAAACTACAATCCGCTGAATGTCCTTCGTCGGCACGATCGTATCAATCACATACGCCAACAGATACGGCAGAAGCAAAACCGCCAGCGCCCCCAGCGTCTTCATCAAAAAGCTGATCGACATCTCTTTCAGCAGCGGTTTCAAGTATTTCTTCAAGAGTTCCATAACAGATTCCCATTCCCCCTCCACATACTTAGTTTCCTTTATCAACAGTTAGCAAGCTAAGCTTTTCTCTATCATTATACCAGTCCGCGATCAACTTTCCAGTTCAAAAATAGCATTCATCAAAAGAAAATAAATGAAACAAAGAATTCAAACTTCCTATTTTAACGGTAAATTCATAAAAAAACGGACATTCATGCCTGAACATCCGCTCTTTCTTCGATATTGTTAATCTTGCTTAGTTTGCGTAAGCCGCCGCCTGCTGGCCGGCGATCCGTCCGAAGACGATAATATCCGCCACCGCGTTGCCGCCTAAACGGTTAGCGCCATGCACGCCGCCGGTGACTTCGCCCGCTGCGAACAGACCCGGAATCGGATTGCCGGAAGCATCCAGAACTTCCGTGTTTGTGTTGATCTTCAGACCGCCCATCGTGTGGTGAACGCCCGGAGCCACTTTGATCGCATAGTAAGGACCTTCGTCCAGCTTGTTCGCGAAGCTGGTCCGGCCGAATTCTTCATCCTTGCCGGCTTCGACGCAGGCATTCCACTTGTCCATTGTTTCAACTAACGCCGCGCCGTCAACGCCCATTGCCGCCGCTAACGCTTCAACGTCGGCGCCTTCCACCGTCAGGCCCTGCTTGATGTATCCCGCGATAACGCTGGAAGCTTCGACCATCTTGTTGTCGACGATCAGCCATGCAAATCCGCCCGGCTGCGCAACTTCCGCTGCCGATACCGCATCACGCGTGCCGACTTCGTCAAAGAAACGCTTGCCTTCGCTGTTGACCAGAATCGCACCGTCGCCGCGCAGACCTTCTGTGATCAACGCGCTGGTTTCCTGAGAAACTGTCGGATGGATCTGGATCTGTTCCATATCCACGGTATCTGCGCCGATGGCCGTTGCCATCACGATGCCGTCGCCCGTCATGCCCGGAGCATTCGTACAGACAAAGCCTTTATAATCTGGCTTGTATTTCAGAACCATTTCCGTATTCGCCGCAAAACCGCCGGTCGCCAGAATAACTGCTTTGCCGGTATACGTCGTATCGCCAGCCTTAACGCCGGTAACCTTGCCGTCAGTAACGACTAATTCCGTCGCCGCCGTTTCCATTACAAACTGAACGCCTTTGTCTTCCGCTGCTTTTGTCAGCTTCGGAACCAGGTAAGAACCCACTGCGACTGTCTTGCCTTCGTCGTTGACCGGCTTGTGAATCCGCTTGACGCTCGCGCCGCCGAAGCTGCCGACCTGCGACAGGTTCGCGTCGATTGTCTTTAACCATTCAATGCCGTTCTTCGCTTCATTCGCCAGAACTTCAACTAAAGCGTGATCGTTCAGGTTCTTGCCGCCGACCAGCGTATCCAGCATAAACAGCTCTTCGGTATCAAAGTAACCTGTCGGATTGGCTTTGTATTCTTCATACTGCTTTTCAACCGTGGCTGTCAGCTCCGCTAAATCCGGATAGTTTTCCTTCGCGCTCGCCAGCATCTTTTCGACGCCCGCGTCTTCCGCGAAATCATTCTTATCCTGTTCCGGTGTATTCGCCGCGTTCATGCCGCCGGTAGAACGCGTGGTGTTGCCGCCAGTCATCGCTGCCTTTTCGATCACGATAACCGACTTGCCTGCGTTTACAGCTTCAATCGCCGCTGTCATGCCCGCTCCGCCGGCGCCTACGACGATAACGTCAGCTTCTGTCGCCGCCGCCTCCGGAGTCGGTGTTGCCTCATTGCCGTCGTTCTTCGGCGTGCTGGAGCAGCCCGCCAGAAGCATCAAGCTGGCAAGAGTAAGAGCAACTAATTTTTTCATTTCATTCTCTCCTTTGCAAATGCTTTTGCGTTTTTATAGTAATCAATTTAAGCCGGAGAATCAAGAAATTTTTCACAAATTATACACAATTTACTAAAACCTGTTGCTTCGCAGCTTTCTTTCATAACGAAAGGAAATTAATAACGGATTATTGAGTTATTAATCTTCGAATTTACGACGTTCTGCTAACGAATGATTTTGATCAAAGCCTGACAATGCAGCTCCGTTACCAGCTGCCAGCCCAGCCGACGATAAAAGCGCAGCGTTTCTGCGACGTCGTCGCTCAACAGGATTTTCTGACGAACTTGCGGGTATCTGTCCGACATGGTTTTTAAAAGCAGAGTTCCCCATCCCTGATTCTGAATCGACGGGTCGACGATCAGATCCTGAATATGGAGGATTGTTTCACCATCGCCCACCGCCCGCACAAACCCCATCAGCCGGTCTTGTTCATCGCAGAGTTCAAGCACGCAGAGCGAGTGATCGAAAGCGGGTTTTATCCGTTCCGGCTGACTTAAATAGGCCGTCCAGCCGACAGCTTCATACAGCCTCAGAATTTCGTTTTCCCGGCCTGAACGCAGGTTTTGAATGATCATGGCGAGCCTCCTTTTCTTATCAATCCAACAACGCCGATCAGTTTGACCGCTGGCGGTTGGATTGCTTTGGCGTTTGGACAGTCAGTTTCAGTTTATGCTTGCCGCTTCGGTTTCCCGCAGGAAGTAAAAGAAAGAACCGCGCCCGCAGTTCTTAGTTTTCCATTTTCCTCTGCGCGCTTTCCAAAGCCGCTTTCAATTCATCATAATCCGAAAAGACCAACGTCCAGTTCAGCCAGCGGAAGACTTCCTGCCAGGTTTCCAGGCGATATAAACCGAGCGGACATTCGATCAGCACCGCAAGCAGCAATTCCTGATAAGCCGGTTTTCGTAAATCCGTCAGCTCCGCGGCGTTCACTTCATTTTTTAAAAAGATCAGAATATGCTCAATCGCGCTGTTGATCCCGAAAACTTCCATGCCATTCACCTGTCTTTCCCTGTCTGTCTCAAAAAGTAGACTTTATGCACCAGTCCTGATTATGTCAAAAATGAGAGGTTTTTCCAGTAATTCTAATTATATTTCAATCGTCAGGTAAAGTCTACTTTTTCATCCATTTCCTGGAAATATGCACGAATTTTTTCGATTTCATAAAAAAAGATCCGTTTTCTGATCCCGGATCTTTCTTCATTTTGTTATAAAGGAGGTTCGCTCAGTCCTGAACTGACGATTATTTGACTTCCTGAATATTCCCGCTTTTATCCGCCAGAATGACGCTGACATTCAGTTTGTTTTTGACCACCTTCGGAATCTCGCTCCATTGCTTGCGGTACACTGAAGAATCGTTAAAAGCGACGCTGTATCGAACGGAGCTGGCCGTATCCTCACTGATGTCTTTCAGAATCGCGTTGATCTTCACCGGCAGAGGCTGCCGGCGGCCGCGATGCGTTCCCTGCACTTCGATAATCCAGGTAATTCCGTCTTTTTCCGCCTGAATCTTGTTGGGAAACTCTGTGGTCTGCCAGCCGCGTTCATTCAGCCAGGCCGCTAAAATCCGCCGCAGATCTTCCGTATTCCGGCTGCTTTTCAGCATTCGGTCGCGGCGTTTCTGTTCCTCGCTCTTGGCTGGCCGGCCGCGTTTTTTCGGCGGGAACATCGCTTCCCGGTCATTCAGATTATCGACGTAATACCGCACGCGCAAATGCGAACCAAAACCGGTCTGTCCCTTCGGCCGCTGCAGAATTTCATCACCCTGATACAACAGTTTGTAAATTGCCTGACAACAGGTCGGCATTGTCGCATGTTCCGGCGACACCTCCTGATGCAGCTCTTTGGAACTAATTTCTATCCATTTCTCCCCTCGATCATGCGCCTCCTGCTTCTTCTGTTGAAGTATTCTTAAATAATCGTTGATTCCCGGACCCTTCATCCTTATTCACTCACTTTCTTTACCTTGACAGCGTCATTATAGGGGTTGGGGTTTGTCGAAATCCCGCGTAACGTGTCGTTGTATGAAAAATAGTTGATTTATAAGGATTTAACCTCTGGAAATCGCTTATTTTTCCTTTGTTTTTCAGGTAATCCTACATCATTCTTTCAGGCGCAACGGGATCCAGGCGGTGGAAAACAAAAAAACCGGGTCTTCAAGACCCGGCTGTGATTGCGTATTTCCTGGCTATTTCTTATCGTCCGACGGCAGATAGAAAATCTGTTCGCCTTCCTTGGAAAGCATAAAGCTTCCCCGCGCATAGCTTTGTACGTAAGCAGGATCTTCAAGTTTATCCCGCTGCAGTGTCAGATATTTATTTTCTTCCTGGAGTGTTTTCAGTTCTTCCTCAACTCGGGAGATCTGTTGCTTCAATTCCATCGTCGTTAAGATTTCCTTAACTACGCCGTAAAGCATAAACAGGGAAAAACAGATTACGACCAGACTGATGAACTTTGCAAGCATGCTCCGTTTTTTCCGTCCTTTGGGTTTGACGGTTTTCGGCTCATTTTTATTTTCAGCTGTCAAGTTCAATTCCTCCTTCGCCTGTTTTCTTGCGAAAATGATAAAAATTTAGGTGCATCTTTATTATACTGAAAATTCATTTAAACGCAAGTGAAACTCCGGTGAACTGACTGCGGCTACAACCGCTTGAAATGAAAAAATACGAAAAGAATCCGCACTTCAGTCAGATTCTTCCTTCGGCGGCACACGGCCGGGATGTTTCCGGCTTCGTTTGATCTGCCGTTTTTCCTCTTTCTTCTGCCGCTTCAGCTGCTTTTCGTGATGTTTTTTCTGATGCTTCAACTTTTTGTTCTGCCGCTTTTCGTCCCTTTTCTTATGCCGGATTTCCTGGCGATGTTTAAAAGCCGCCTGACTTTTCGCTTTTTGTTTCTTAAATCCGGTCAGCTGCCTGACGATACCGCGCACAAGCCCTTCAAATAAGGGAGAAAAGGTCATCGCGTAAAATTTAAGGTAAACTGCGGCGCCCAGCACGAAGACGGCGATCAGATACGTCTGCGTCTGCCCGCCGGTAATCGGCAGCAGGCCGGCGTACATCAGCGTGACGAAAAGAAAAAAGTAAAGCGTTTCGATCACCCAGCGCACAAAATGGCGTCGATAGTGCCACGTCAGCCGGTTCATGCCGCTCCAGGTCAGGGCGAATACCCAGCCGCTGAAAAAATGATAGACCAGCGCCTGAAACTGCTGGGGAAGCAGAATCATTTCAGCAGCTTACCTAAAAAGGATTCCTTGCCCGGTCCTTTTTTGTTTACGATATATTCCAGGCGGTCGATCAGGCCGCGGATGCTGACCTCGCCGCGTTCCGTATCCAGCTTGCCCAATGTCAGATCCTTCCCCTGCACCAGCATCCAGCCCTGGCTGGTTTCCAGAAGAAACTCATTGCTGTCGAAGCTGTCGATCTGCTTCACTCCCGTCAGATCCAGACTTTTGCGGTCTTTCATCACCACGTTATGATAGGGATTCGTTTCGAATTTCAAGGGATTGGATAACAGACTTTCACTCATAAAGAAAACCTCCTGTTCCCTATCAACCTATGAACAGAAGGTTTCGTTTATTCCAGCTCGACGCGTTTTTCCTCCACGACCTCATACATGGAAGCCGCGTCTTCCTTGCGGGTGTACTGAGTGGTTTCCGTCACGCGCACCGTCAGCTGACGCTGGCCGAAAATCACGGTGATCAGGTCGCCAGCCTGGACTTCGCTGGCCGGTTTGGCCACTTTGCCGTTGATCAGCACGCGCTGATGATCCGCCAGGTCCTTTGAAACCGTGCGGCGTTTTAAGATCCGGGCCACCTTTAAATATTTATCCAATCGCATTCCATCACCTCTGCTTCTTATCATACCATAGTTTGATTCTCTTTTTAAGCTCGCGGCGTTTCTGCCCTTCCGGGACTGTCTTCTTCCAGCCAGAATATTTCGTCGACGTGCAAGCCCAGCCGCCGCGCCAGTTTCATTGCCAGCTCCAGCGTCGGATTGTATTTATCGTTTTCAATCGCGATGATCGTCTGGCGGCTGACGCCTAATTCCTTCGCCAGATCTTCCTGACGCAGTCCCGCCTGCTTGCGCAGTTCTTTGACCCGGTTTCGCATTCAGGTTATCCCTGCATCAGACCCACGCCCAGAGCGACCGCCAGGACAAGGATGACAAACGCTGCCGCAGCTGTCCATAACAGCTTATTCGGCTCATGATATTCGTCGTCGCCGGCGATCATCCGCCGTTTTAAGGCAAGCTGTGAAAATCCCTGGACACAGACGGCCATGCCTAAGACCAGCGAGGGCCATGGATGATATTGGCTATGGTTCAGCCAGGTCTGTCCGCAATTCCATAAGGTTGCTGCACACAAAGCAAGCAAGACGGCTTTGTAGCCCCAGGCTTCCGAGCGAAGCTGAATGTTCCGATCCATTTCATCTCTCTTTTTCATCCTTGATGCCTCCTTATCTGAGAGTTCTTTAATATTAAACTCTTTTTACATTTTCATTATAATCTCTGCTTTTGTAATGTCAAGACATTTTAACATTTTCACATAGCTTATTCTTATCAATCCCCTGTCCTCTGAATCGGAGTTTTCCTTTTTCTGCAGAATTTTAAAAGATTCAGTTTCACAAAATCAAATATCCGTTTGGCTCTGTTCATAAATCTATTCCCGGTTTATACTGATCAGAAAGAAATGAGGAATCGCCATGCGAAAACTGACGAACGATCAGGCGCTGGAGTTCGGCGTCCAGCCTGTGCATCATCAAATGAATAACGGCGAGCTGCGGTTTCGTCTGACCCGGGAAACGGGAAGCAGTTATATTCTGACGCTGGGCACAAACCAGAGTGGATGGCAGTCCAGCCACATCCATCATCGGAAGCGGGAGTTTTACATTGTAGAACAAGGGTGGATTGTGATCGCCTTGTGGCAGTCGGAACAGCTGACCTTCCGCCGCCTGGATCCTGACGAGTGCTTTATGCTTCCGCCGGGACTTCCGCATAATGTCTATCTTTTTGAAGGCACGGTGCTGCACACGATAAAATATGGCTGTTCGGATTCCGATTGGGAAGCAGCGCCGGCGCTGGATGACAAGCTGCGCCGGGAAACGTTTGACGGCAAAACGTTTTTTATCGGCTGAGGCTCTGTAAAAGGAATCCTTCTAAAGCCAAAATTCCAGATCTGACTACATCCGCCATCGTTCCATGGACATTCGCTATATTTTTGTATAAATTAAAGGTTTTTTTATTCCGTTTTCCAACATAAAACAGACGTCTTCCGCACTTCGCAAACCCGAAGACAGCGGCAGACGCCTGTTTTTTCATTTTTTGCTTAAATTGGACGATCTTATGATTCTGTACTGCAGTTTGCCAAAAATAAAGATTCTATGTTCGATACCGTCTGGTCATCCGCCGCCCGTTTCTCATTCAATGCCGTTACACGAGTTAATGTTCGTGATTGCGGATCAGCAGCCGGCTGAACGCCTGCGCGATATCCAGATGCTGCGGCTGCAGCGGCGTCTCCTCTTCCAGCACGACAAACGCTCCCAGCCAGTCGCCGTACACCGCAACCGGGAAGATCGTTCCCTTAAAGGTTTCCGGCTTAGCGGCGAATAAGCGCACCTGATCAAACGGACGGACATGATACGCCTTCACGCACTCCTGAAATTCCACCGACAACGACTGACTGCGCCATTCATCCAGCTTCGCCTGACCGACGCATAAGATCTGATCGTCCTCTACAAACAAGACCGGATGTTCCGTGACTTCCTGCAGCGTCTGACACATCCGCGTAATCGACTCCGTTTCATCGCTCAGGACGGAGAATTTCTTCAATACGATTTCAGAATCCTCGTTGACGAAGAATTCAATCGAATCCCCTTCCTTGAGCTTATATATTTTACGGATTTCCTTCGGGATGACCAAACGCCCTAAGTCATCCAGTCTTCTAACTATACCTGTTGCTTTCATGCCGACTCTCCTTTACGTACAAATAGTATGGGACAGCCGGCCCCGGATTATTCTATGAAACTTCCAGTTTCTTACTTTGATCCAACACTTCGATGGCCAGCGCCAGTTCATTTCCTTTTTTCGGCAGCCGGACAATAATCTTGCCCTGCACATACCGGAGCTGGATATCCTTGGAGATCGTCGTGAAGGTTTCAAATAATTTCACGCCGTCGATATGATCGGAAAAGGCTTTGGAGAAGACGATTTCCATCTGGTTTTTAACGTCGCGGAAAGAATCGATCCGCGGTTCGTTCAGCAGGATATCGAGTCGTTTCTTCTCAAACAACAAGCCGACGGATTTCGGCATTTTGCCAAAATAATCCTGGGTTTCTTCTTTCAGCGCCATGAGCTGCGCTTCATCCGCCGTTGCATCAATCCGCTGGTAAAGCGAGATTTTCTCAAAATCCAGCGGCGCGAACTGCTTCGGAATGTAGCCGTCGACCTGAACCTGCGCGCGGACAGGTTCTTTGACCTCCGGCTTGACTTCGCCTTTCTTCTCGGCGATCGCTTCCTGCAGCATTTCAATATACATATCAATCCCCACGGTGTCGATGAAGCCGGACTGACTCGGGCCTAACAAATCGCCGGCGCCGCGGATCGTCAAATCCCGCATCGCGATCTTATAACCGCTGCCCAGCTCCGTGAATTCCTTGATCGCCTGCAAGCGCTTCTGAGCGATCTCGTTCACCTGCTTGCGCGGACGCACCATCAGATAGGCATAGGCGATGCGGTCGCTGCGGCCGACCCGGCCTTTGATCTGATAGAGCTGTGCCAGACCGAAGGTATCGGCGTTTTCGATCAGAATTGTGTTGGCGTTGGGAATGTCGATGCCCGTTTCGATAATCGTCGTGCAGATCAGCACGTTCACTTCGTTATCCGTGAACTGCATCATGACTTCCTCAATTTCATCGCGGCTCATCTTGCCATGAGCGACGGCGATTTCCGCTTCCGGCACGTCCTGCTTGATCTGACGGGCGACATTGTAGATTTCCTGGATGTTGTTGAACAGGTAGAACACCTGTCCCTGCCGGGCCAGCTCGCGCTCGATGACTTCCTTGACCAACGCCCGGTTTTTCTCAATGACATAGGTCTGCACAGGCATCCGGTTGCTCGGCGGTGTTTCCAGCTGGGACAAGGAGCGGATGCCGATCAGCGACATCTGCAAGGTGCGCGGAATCGGCGTGGCGGAGAGCGAAAGCACGTCGATGGATTCCTTCATTTCCTTGATCTTTTCCTTATGTTCAACCCCGAAGCGTTGTTCTTCGTCAATGACCAACAGCCCGAGATCGTGAAACTGCACGTCTTTGGACAGAATCCGGTGCGTGCCGATGATCATATCGACCTTTCCTTCCTTGAGTTCGCGCAGAATTTCCTTTTGTTTGGACTCCACGACAAACCGGTTGAGGACCTCGACGTGAATCGGGAAGTTTTCAAAGCGCTTCATGGCCGTGGCGGTGTGCTGCAGGGAAAGGATCGTGGTCGGGCACAAAAACGCGACCTGCTTGCCCTCGGTAATCGCCTTGAACGCAGCCCGCAGCGCGACCTCGGTCTTGCCAAAGCCAACGTCGCCGCACAACAGACGATCCATCGGTTTGGACTGCATCATGTCTTTTTTGATCTCCTGCACGGCCAGTGCCTGATCGGGCGTCAGCTCGTAATCGAAATCGTCTTCAAATTCCTGTTGGAGCGGAGAATCCGGCCCGTAGGCGTAGCCGATATTTTCCTCGCGTTGGGAATACAGCTTGACCAGGCGGTCGGCAATCTCGTTGACATTGTCTTTCAAGCGCTGCTTGGTCTTTTCCCAATCATGGCTGCCCAGCTTATTCAGTTTCGGCACAACCCCTTCACGGGAGACGAATTTACGCACCAGACGGAATTGTTCCAGCGGAACTAACAGCTCGTCGTTGCCCTTGTAGACGACGCGCAGGAAATCCTTATGAACACCGTTGAACTCGCGGGTCACGATCCCAAGGTATTGCCCGACGCCGTGTTGGGAATGAACGATAAAATCGCCCGGCTGTAAATCCTGATAGCTGCTGAGTGCTTCGGCTTCCTTGAACTTGGAGGCGTAGCGGCCCAGCTTGGTCTTTTTCTTAAATAGTTCGTGCGAAGTGTAAACGACAATGTTTTCCTTAAGCGCCTCAAACCCTTCGTCCAATGACTGATTGATCAAGACCAGACCTTCGTCATGCGGCTTACGATCATTGAGCAGAAACGGAATTTCCTTGCCTTTGAGGATCGGCACGATTTCCTTCAGCTCATGTTCCTGCAAGAAGAAATACAGCTGACGTCCGCGGCCTTCCTTCAGGGCGATCTGTAGCTTCATTTCCAGCGTTTCGTTGGGCAGCGCAACCTCGCGGATCATCGCGTGCGGAACTCTGCGCAGCGAATCGAAGCTGTCGATTTCCGTAACCTTGCGTCCGGCGAGCACGGTGTTTAATTCATGCTGGACGGTGAAGCGCGGCAGCATTTTCAGCTCCAGCGTCATTTCCTGAATATACGCCGTCGTTTCCTCGCTCAGTTGATGAAGATGGGTTTTAATCTGATCGGGATGGGACAGGAAAACCTGAGCTTTAGGACAGTAGTCGATCAGCGAGCTGTTGTCATCAAGATAGCTCAGATAAGGATACAGCCGGCTTTCCCGCAGATGAGCGCGCATCGTTTCCATATCAAGGTCAATGATACCCTCGATCTGTTCGTATTCGCCATGGGTATAGCGGCTTTTGAGCGACTCGAGATGGCGGCGGACGCGCTGCTGAATCAAGCTTATCTGCTCGTCATCCAGAAGCAGGTCGGAGGCCGGGACAATTTCAGTTTCGGCTTTGACCTCGACGGTGCGCTGGGTGGCGATATCAAAGGTGCGGATACTCTCGATCTCGGTATCGAAAAATTCAATCCGCACCGGGGTTTCACTGTTGATGGAGTAGATGTCGATAATCCCGCCGCGGCTGGCGAAGCACAGCGGCTGGTCGACGCGGGCGGTCTGTTGATAACCGGCCGCGATCAGCGTGCGTTTCAGCTCGTTCATCGACACTTCCATACCGGTCTTCAAGACGATCGTACAGAGCTTAAACTGGGCCGGTGAGGGCAGATAGCGAACCAACGCCGACGCGTGGGTGACGCAGATCAGCTGATCCTCGTTCAGCAGCCGGTTCAGCGTTTCGACTTTTTCCGCCGTGGCTTCCGGCGAAGCGGCGATGGCTTCCACGCGCAGCGATTCTTCCACGCTGAAAAGCGCGCAGACCTGCGGAGAAAGCAGGGATTTGAGCTTCTCCGCCAGACGCTGTGCGGTATATAAGTTATTCTTGACGATCAACATCGGCCGCGGATGTTGCGCGTAGCTGGCGGCCAGAATCAGCGCTTCTTCCGTGAGGGAAGACGCGGAGAGGAAGGCTTGTTGCTCCGTGCAGGCCAAAACGGCTGGATTGTTTGCCAGCCGGCCTAACAGGAAATTCATCGGCTGCGGTTGAAGCGGTTCATGACGTCGCTGATCGGCATCGTCATACTGGCTTTGGCCGCTTCCGCCGCATGGTTGATCGCCGCCTGATAGTCCTCGCGCTGATCGGCCGGGACTTTGCCCAGCACATAATCGACGATTGGAATCAAAGGATTTTTGTCGATTCCGACGCGGATCCGGGCGATATCCTGAGTATGCAGATGGTCGATGATGTTCTTCATCCCCTTCTGGCCCCCGGCGCTGCCGGAGGTGCGGATACGGATCTTGCCGACAGGCAGATCGAGGTCGTCGTGAATTACCAAAATCTGATCGACCGGGATTTTATAGAACTGGACGGCCTGGATCACCGCTTCCCCGGAATTGTTCATGTAGGTCTGGGGTTTCATCAAAAGGATCGTTTCCTGTCCGGTGCGCACTGTTGTGATCAGCGCGTTGAACTTGGACTGGCTGATGCCGGTGTTCAACAGATCAGCCAGCCGGTCCAGCACATCGAAACCGGCGTTGTGACGGGTATGTTCGTATTCTCGGCCGGGATTGCCTAAGCCGACGATTAACTTCATAAATCATTCCTCCTGTCTTTTCATAGAAGCGTAGTTCAACCTCTTGTTGAAGGGGTGCACCATTTTGTGCTCACCGTGTCAACAAGACGCAAAATGACCGGATTTCAATTCATCCCGGTCTTTTCGTGCGCGATCATTATATCAGAATTCTGCCCGGTTGTCCTATCCGCAGACTTGATTTTTCGTCTTTTCTTTTTTCTCAAATGAAAAGGCAACCTCTTTTGAGATTGCCAAATATTTTTAAATCCCGTTTCAGACCAGGGACTTTCAACTTTTCGCAGACGAAGTTTCCTTCTGCTATTTACAGCTTTACGCAGGATAACAGTTTTATCCATCATTTTTGCGACATTTTATGTTTTATTCTCCTGATTTCAAAAAAATTCGGGTTAATACAAAATCCGGTTTGTTATTTTTCCGGCTTTTCTTCTTCTGCCGCTTCCGTTTTCGACCAGCTCTGCATCGGACTCACTTCGCGGATTCCCAGATCCCGCAGGATGTTGCCGCCCATTTCCGTTGCCGCCCAGCTGGACACCGGCTTTTCCACCCGCTGCGCTAATTCCGTATCGCCGCGATCCTGCGCGATTCCCGCCAGGAAAGCCGCGGCGATATTCCGGTAAATATCCAGCATCTGCCGGGAACATTTCATTTTTCTGATCAGGCCCTGCGCCAGATCCAGAAATACGGCTTCCCCGCGGTCGCCCTGCTTCGTATACCAGTTCCAGCTGGCGGAGTATAACTGATAGAACAGCTGATCCTGAAAATAATCTTCCTTTTCCAGCACCTTTTCATGCAGGCGGTTTAACAGCTCGGTCTTGTTCTGGCTGTACGCTTTGAAGCTGCACGCGAAACAGAGATAATAAAAACTATCTTCGTTTAAGCCGATCTTATTGCGCCGGCGATGCTTCGGATCAATGATGATTTTACTTAAATCAATCCGCTGCAGGCATGCTTCAATTTCAGACAACTCATGATAATACTTGATCAATCCCCACAATTTCAGGATTTCACCTTTCGCCGCAAACTCCGGATCCTGAATCGACGTGATAAACTGATCAATTACCGGAAAAAATTGGGCTTCATCGCCGATCTGATCGACGCAGGCAATCAGTTTTTTCATTTTCTTGGAACGCTTCAGCAACGTCAGCAGGGAAATCAACATGCCCGCTGAAATCGCGAAGCAGACAATCGTAATTACAAGACTCATAAAAAAAGTCACCTCTTCGGTGACATTATACCTGATTTAGCTCAGGAAAAAAAGCATTGCCGGTTTCTGTCAGTCGCCAAGTCTTCCGAAGAAGGTCAGCGCGATCAGACCACTGATCCCTACCAGACTGTAGATAATCCGTGAAAACAGCGTGCCTGGACCAAACAGGAAGGAAACCAGGTTGAATTCAAAAGCTCCGACCAGACCCCAGTTGACTGCGCCGACGATGACCAGAAGCAAGGCAATTCCATTGATCATTTTCATCTCATCGATCCTCCTGGTCGTTAGTATGGCCAGCCTCGAACCATTTTATAACTTTAAACAGAAATTGGAAAACTTCGTGGCGTTTTTTTCTCTCTGAGCCTCAAATTTTTTTTCCTTCCCTCTATTTCAACCTTGGCTTTTACAGGAACTTTCCGCAAGCAGAAGTCGCTGGTTGCCAATCACATTTCAAAAGTTATCCCGTAAATCCGAACTTTTCGCTGCCTGCTTTTGGTTTTAAATAAAAAATTCCCACGGTCTGCCCATGAGAATTTCTTTTGTTTATTCCACTTCCAATTTCTTTTCAAGAATAAAGTAGATGACGCCGTAGAACAAAGCACAGGTCAGCAAGGCGATCAGAATCTCCACCGCGAGGATTCCATTGGTCGGTATTCCGTGCAGCAGCTGAGTCAGCGGGCCGGAAAAGCTATCGCGAATCATCCCCAGCACGATCGAAATTGCGAAGAACAGCGTCACGGAGATCGCCGTCTTATGCCGCGGCGTAAACTTTGTCTGCGGCAGCGTAATGACCATATAAACATACAGAATCATTTCCGCCATGCCCGAGAAAATCAGAACCAGTGCCAAGATCGATCTTACCAGATCTGACAGATCTATATGCAGATGAGAGAATAAGCGCATCCATTCCGACCAGCTTGGCAAGTCCATCCCCACCAGAATCCCGGCAACCAGAACCATGAGCATATAACCGAACATCAATACGAAACCGGCGATCAAAATCCACAGAATATCCGCCACTACCTTGCTTAAAATCAGCTGATGCGTTGTGACCGGCAGCGTCAGGGTCAGATAACCCGGGCGTTTAAACATGGAATTCCGGTAATTCAGCGCAATGTTGATCGCTGTGCTGATGATGATCGCCATTGTCAGAATACTAATCACAAGAATGGAAATCATGCCCAGCATGTTCATCGTCGAGTCCGTTTGAACCATCGCCTGATTCATCATAATCTGATCTTTAAATAAGATCGGCGACAGACCGCAGGCGGCGATGAAGACCAGATAGATAATCCCATAGCTGCGCCATTCATGAATCAATTCATATTTTAAGAGTTTTAACATTTGAAGACCTCCCGGAAAACTTCGTCTACCGATTTTCCTGTTTCCGCCCGGAGCTGCTCCGCATTCTCATGCATGGCCAGCTCTCCATATTTCAAGAAGATAACATCATCGAAGATTTTTTCGATATCGCTGATCAAATGCGTGGAGATCAGAACGATTGCGTCTTCGGCATAGTTGTTCAGGATAATATCGAGAATCAATTCGCGTGCCGCCGGATCGACTCCGCCGATCGGCTCGTCCAGCACATAGATCCGGGCTTTGCGGCTCATGACCAGACACAGCTGAAATTTCTCCTTCATGCCCTTGGACATTGACTTGATCCGCATGTTCGCATTCAAATCCAGACGCTTCATCAACAGGCGGGCTTTTGTACTGTCAAAGTCTGCGTACATATCCTCAAACATCTTCAGCGCATCGCTGGCTTTCATCCAGTCGCTGAAATAGCTCTCGTCCGGCAGATAGGAAATCATGCTTTTGGTATAAGCATCCGGCTTATGCCCGTCGATCAGAATCTCGCCGCTGTAATCCCGAA
Organism: Holdemania sp. 1001095H_141210_F2; assembly: GCF_015558105.1. NCBI lineage: Bacteria > Bacillati > Bacillota > Erysipelotrichia > Erysipelotrichales > Erysipelotrichaceae > Holdemania > Holdemania sp. 1001095H_141210_F2. The sequence continues at coordinate 12,213 of NZ_JADNPO010000027.1, read as the reverse complement.
GCAGGCCGTTCATAATCTTGATTAAGGTCGTCTTACCGCTGCCATTGGGACCCAGCAGCCCGATGATCTGACCTGGAATCAGATCCAGATCTACATTTTTTAACGCCGTTGTCTGACTGTAAGATTTCGTCAAGCCCCGGATCTGAATCAAAGGTTTAGTGTTTTCCGTTGTCATTGTCTCTCTCCTTTACATAATAAGCGGTCTGGGTGAGAATTTCTTCCCCCTCAAATCCCAGATTCTCCATCTCTTTCACATAGCGGCTGATGCAGGAAGTCGCCATCTGCTCGCGAACCAGACTGATCAGTTCCTCATTTTCACAGATAAAACGACCTGCGGTTCGTTCGCTTTTCAGTAGCCCTTCACGCTCCAGCTCGGATAACGAGCGCTGCACGGTATTGGGATTGACGCCGAAGTGCAGAGCCAGATCCCGTACGGAATCGACCCGATCGCCAGGCTTTAACCGTCCGGATACGATCTCTTTTTTGATATAATCCATGACCTGGATATAAATCGGAAGGTTGGAATCAAAATCGATTGCCATAGGTTTTCTCCTCTCTGTATTAGTACACTAATACAATAACACCGTCTAATACTTCTGTCAACACAAAAAAAACAAAGTCTTCGCCTTGTTTTTTCGTGTGAAAAATCTCATTCGCATTCTTTTGTGCTTGCACGTTGGGAAGCTTTCCGATTTTTTCCCTGCTGCAGGCGAAGCTGAGCTTCCGCAAACTGACGATCCCACAGAGCGATCAACAGAGCTTCCTCGGGCGACAACCGCGTTCGCCACGCATCATCCAGATCCATAATAAATAATTTTTCCAGTTCTTTTCTGCGGCCTTCATCCATTCTTTTTTCCTCCTGTCACATAATGTAGTCTTTTTGTGACAGCTGTTTTATAATGAATTTAACCTTCAAATAAGCCTTTATATAAAGGCTTATCCTTACAATTTAGGATGAAGCAAAATGCCTACTTTTTTTGTCAAAAATCGGTGTTGAAACGAAATTTCTGATGGACTTGTTTTAAATCCTGATAAGTTGATTATTTCCCCTTTTGAATAATTCCTAAAAAATCCATCTCTCTGTTTTTTGCCCGCAGACCTGCCAGGAAGGTGGATTTTTATGTTCCTTTATGATTTTTTTATTTTATCGGGAAGTCGTTTGTTTGATACCGCGCTTTCTCCCGCTTCTCGTCCTTGGAAGTCAACTCACGCTTTTGATCTCAACGGTAAAGCACCCGGGCCAGACCTCGCCGCAGTCTTCTGTGCCGGCGCTGCCGCTTTAAGATTCTCTGATACGCCTGCGGATCTTGGATATAGTCGAACTCACCGAGGAACTCAATGAATTCTCCGCCGAAGCTTTTCTTGAAATCATGAATACCGTAGTACGGATCCTCCGGATTTAACGCGCCGGATACGCCTTCAAAATCATAGGTCTTCGCTCCCCTTTTCCAGCAATCCTCGATCACCGCGCTGTGCAGCGCAAAAGCGGCGCGGAAGTTCGGCAGAATTTTCTTTGTATACATATTGACGTTATAGACATGCTCGCCTTGTTGAATGATGAGTTTAGCGCCCAGTTTGATTTCACCCAGTCCCTGATAATCCCGCATCAGTTCCGCAATCTCCTGATCCAGCGCCGCAATCTGTTTCTGATTTTCAGCGAAGCGTTGAGCATTGATCAACTTTCCCTGCTGACAAATAAGCTGTTCGCGCAGAAGTTTCAGATGACTCAAAGCCTGATCGACATTTGCGCTGACAACATACAAACGGGCCTGATCAGGGAAACATTCCATCAGCTGCCGGAAATCCTTTTCTTTTTTGGGCAGAAAATGCAGCTTATGCGCCAGCTCCCGTTCCGCTTCGACTAAGATCGACAGATCCCGCTCATCACTTAATTTTACTGAAACCGCGCGCTGAATATTTTTCTTCTGATAGGCGGTGTAATGCTTTATCTGTTTCCGGATCGTTTCCAGCGGCTGATCAAGATTCAGACAATAGGTAAACCGCGACATCCGGTTGCCGCTGTAACCATAGGTATACCCCAGATGATGATAACCGCAGGCTTCCATCTGCGCCGTCACAAATTCATTGTTAAATCCCTCCGGTTTAATCCGGCCATCTTTTTCATGCTCGATCCGCGGAATATTCAGCTCCATCCGCAAATACGCCGCACCGCGCCGCTTGGCCAATTCCGTTAAAGCGCTGGCAAAGAATTGCAAGGTTTCTGAGTTCGTATAATCCAGATTGAATCCATAACAGAGATAACCATACTCCTTCCTGCCGCATTTCTCCCATTGGATTAAGGCTGTCGCCACAATTTCATCCTTTTCATTGCGGGCGGAGACCCGCTGAACCTCAATCCCCTTTCGGCGACAAAGTTCGCCATAAAAATGGGTTTTCGTATAGTGCGGAATTTTCCCGCTGGCCGCGAAGGCGTCGAAGGGCTGGGACTGTTCATGTTCGATCAGTCTTAACATGTCTTCACCCTCCATCGCCGCACCGCTTTGATCAAGGCGATACCCCGATCCAGCGTCCAGGCAAGAACCGGCATGACCGGCAGATCAAATTCGCCGATCATCTCTTCAATCTGAATTGGAAAATTTCCTTTAAAGACGCTGAGTCCATCGTCCAGCGTCCCTTCCACACCGCCCAGATTGCAGCGCTGAATGCCCATCTTCCGCGCCTTTTCAAACAATCGCCAGTGTGCGGAATACGGCGCGCGATAGGAGAGAAATTCACTGTGGGTGCCCGCGTACAGGACTTCCATCTGATCATCCTGAATCAAAGCCAATAATCCGCACAGCGTCACAACGGAAGAACCTTCGCTGATTTTTTTCTCCAGAAATTCCTGTTCCCGGTTCAGATTGATGATCTGTTCTTTTTCTGCTTTGTTTAAGTCTTCCGGTTTTCCTTGAAGCTCAGACAACTGATTTATGATTCTGTCCAGCCGTTGCTTCAAATCCAGCCGGGCAGTGATCAGTACGGCACGTTCGCCATACAGGGCTGTCAACCGTTTAAAGTAAGCCGCATTGCGCAGATGGATTTTTTTCCGCTGTTCAGTTTGTTTCATCACTTCCGCAAAATGTTCCAGCTCGCTTTCGCCTTCATGGATCGTCACACCGCATTTTTCAGCATGCCGGATACTTCGCCGGGTCTTGGCGCTTAGCGCTGCCCAATCCATTTGTTCCCGCAGCATCACCGCCTGAAAGCGCGGCTGCGTGGCTTCACGCAGGTACAGCGTATATCCTTTATGGCGGCATTTCATTTCCGTCAGCTGCCGGATAACGGGAGCCTGACGATGCTCTCCGTGTTCCTGATTGCGTTGAACATAGGGGTATGTCCGGTCGATCAGATTCGGATCGAAGCGAATCGTGACCGCATTGCTGCGGCGCGCCAGCTTCTTCAGCTTTGCGAAGAAGAAACGAATTAACGGTTCATCCTGATAATTGACGATCGGACCACGGGGAATATAAAACAAACTCAGCCCCAGCGGCAGCGGACGAATCAAAATCATCGCATAAGCCCGAATTGTTCCGCCGCGGCGGACGACGACTTGTTTCATCGACCAGTTTTCCTTGACCTGGCTCCAGCGGGCATGTTGAAGTAAATTGTTCTGCGGATGGCCTTCCAGAAAATCTTCGATTTCCTGAGGTTTGGGATGTTCATCAAAAACATATTCGTCTGCGATCATAGCGATTCTCTCCTTCTATCCCTGAACCTCGATCTGTTTCTAAAATGATCGAATAAGCAGAGAGTCTACAAATGTAGTTCCAATATAAGTCTACATTTGTAGTTTTGTTTTGTCAAATTCTACTTGTGTTTTTCTTCAAGATTTCGCAACATTTCCTTTTTTCCTGGAATTTCAGGTTTCAAAAAAAGAACAGTCGCCCATTCTTTTTTGTCGTTTTTAATTTGTCTGTTCAGGATTCTTTATCAAAAGACCAGTGAAAATAGTTAACTGGTTCAATGCCTTCGCGCCATTCGCCCTCGGGATAGCCTTGTAATTCCCGATACCGTTTTAAATTTTCCTCCGTCAGCAGCGAATCCATAATGATGTTTTGAGATACGGTATAGCCGTTAATCGTACCCATCGGATTTTCTCCAGCCTCCCGGGCAATGGAATACGATTCAAAGAGACCCCTGCAGGTTTCGTCATTTCCTGTGCATCCCTCTGCTCTGAACTCCAGCTCAATTTGTAACGTAGTTTGATCCTCGCTCATCTGAAAGCTGGATTTCAGCTCGGAAGGCAGCGGGTCGGTCATTTCAAACGTGACATCTCCATCAAATGCGCTGACGATCAACTTTCCTTCCTGTTTCTTCGCAGTTACGCCTTCCGCCAACACAATCGTTTCCGAAGAAGGTGTCGGCACTGTCTCTGCCGAGGCTTCCGGCGTTCTTTCTGCAGGGAGTGCCGCCGGCGAATTTTCGGCAGGTTCTTTTATTTCCTGCGCCGCACAGCTTGCCAATACGAAACAGGCCAAAATTAGTGCAAACTTTTTCATTCGATGTCTTCCTTTCTTCTGTCAAATATCAAAAAAACCAGATCAAAAACATATAAACTTTATTTAGCTATCGAATTTTTTCAAAAGTCAGATGATTCAATAAAGGCATGGATTTCTCGTCGGATGGCCAGAAACCAACTGATTTCAGATAATCCGTTCCTTCACTCGTCAGATTTAAACCCAAATCCGAAGTGATGCAAAGAATTTCCGTATCACTGAATCGCATGACCTCCGTTGCGATCAAAGCGCCGTCGCCAAAGTAACCGCCGTCAACCGGGGGTTCGTCAAATAAACCGAAAACATAATAGCCATCATATGAACCATGTGTATAATCTGAACTCATCCAGTCTTCGATCGGCCATTCATAATACTGGAAGCCCACTTCGTTTGACAGCTTATCATAAATCATAAACACATCGGCCGGCACTTCCTGATCAATGGTAATCCGCAGGTTCATTTGCGGTATATTGTAAATATAGTTCGATTCTGCTTTCACAGGTTCAATAATTGAAGCCCATGGAAAATTATTTCGGATCCTCTCTTTTTTCAGTTTGGCTTCGTCTTCTGTGCTTTCAAAGTGAGATCCTGTTTCACCAAGATTACTCAAAAGTTCACGGATATCTTCTGTGTAATCATGATCCAGCTGAACCAGCCAGTCGTTGATCAACGCCAGGTCTCCTTTCAGGAAACAGATATGGATTACTTCCGGGAAAGGATAGCTTGTATATTGATCTCCAGGATGAATGACGAAGGTTAATAACCAGTCATTTTTGAATTCAGGATTTTGATTTGTCCACGTATTCTTTCCCAATTCCACATATTCTCCATGAAGATCAGAAAACACATCAAAATAAGTATATTGATGCGGCTGAATCCATTGCCAGTTGACTTCCTTTTCAGGCTGGAGTCTGGAATTTATATCAGCTACTGTGATTTTTGCGATTTCTCCCTCCACTGGATTGATCGTTAATTCTCCCGTCTTGATTTCCGGCTGTTCATAACCGATCAAAGCATAGAAATCATAAAGTGCGTAAGGATCGTCAGTATAACTGATCTTTCCCTGTTGATCCTTGAGATAAAGCCATTGGGGATTGGTCCAAGCCAAATAGTCTTTCCCGTTAAAATGGATTTTCAAATCATAATAATAAGGTTCGCTGATAGGCGCTCGCTGGCGCTCAATCACCTTCTGCATCGTTTCCAGAACAGCCGGATCTTCGCTTTGAACCATCAGTTCCGCGTTGTCTTCATTGCGGCTGATCCGCAGCAACTGTTCTTCCTGCTGGCCTGGCTGAGCCTGAACGCCGCAGGCAATCAACATGGAACCCATGCCAGCACATAACAGGATCAACGTTAAGATCAGCGTCCCTTTCTTTTTCCTTGAGGAATCAAATAGGGCCTGAATTCTTTTTTTCAGCGGTTTTCCTGATGAAAAGCGGGTGGAGAATGCCGTCATCGGAAGACGGGTCTGACGGATGACATCGACGATCATCCGGCCATAGACTGCTCTGACTTCTTTCGGCTGGTCTTTTAACAGGCGCTGATCGCACGCCATCTCGATATCATTTTCCGCCTGATTGTTCATCAGCCAGACGAGCGGATTAAACCAGTGGATCGTCTGCGCTGCGCTGAGCAGCACTTTCTTCCACAAATCCTTTTGTTTTAAATGAATTAATTCATGCATCAGAATCAGATCCAGATTTTCATGGTCCAACAATTCCGGCGCCAAAACGATTGACGGATTGAAAAAACCGATTGCCATCGGCGTCGGTGCTGACCGGCTGACCATCAGCGGCGGTATTTTCCTGATTTGCATTTTCCGGCACAGCTGGCGCAGCAGACGGCCTTGCGGACTTTGCCTGGAAATTCGCCGGCCGCGGGCCATCAACAGTTTTTTTACCTGATGATAGTCAAGAATTAAGCGAAGGAGGGAAAATCCCATGCCAAGGATCCAGATTCCCGTCAGAATCTGCACGGCAGAAAGGGAAAACCCGGACGCGGGTGAAAGACTTTCTTCATTGTTTTTTTCAGGATTATCCGCAGGCGCATTCTGCGGAATCTGAGGGACGGCGTTCTCCTCGGTCATCTCCGGAAGCAAAGTTTCGGTAAAAACAGAAGCAACGGGATGCGGCTGCACCATGGTCTGCGGAATGGGAATCGTAACCGCTGCGGAAGGCAAGGATATATTCCATGGCAGAATCAGCCGCAAAGCGATTGCCAGCCAGGCGAACACTGCCGCTGAAGCCCGGTAGCGTTTATGCAAAGCTTTGGAAAAAATAAACAGAAGCAGAATGAGCACAGACATGGAAAGAGAAATTTCAATGACCTGTCCGAACAAATCAACCATGCTTTTTTTCTTCTTTCCGAATGATTTCTTCCAGTTCCTCCAGATCTGCTTCTGATAGATTTTCATTTTTAACCAGCGTCATAAATAAACTGCGCACCGACTTACGGTGAAACCGCTCAAAGAATCGAACTGTTTCCTGATCGCGATATTCTTCTTCGCTGATCAACGGAACATAGGTTTTCAACCGTCCCTGCTTGGCGACGTGTACAAACCCTTTCTCTTCCAGACGCGCCAACAGCGCCTGAATCGTCGACATCGTCCAGTCCCGTTCAATGTGTCTGGCAATTTCCGATGTTTTTGCCGGAATCTCGCATTGCCAGATCGCCGTCATCACTTCCAGCTCCGTGTCCGGCAGCCTTTTCTCTCCGCCCATGATTATCACCTCTACATTTGTCAATATAATCATAACGATTTCCTTTACAAATGTCAATGTGTTCTCTCGCTTCAACCCGTGAACACAAAAAAAGCTGTAACGCTTGGTTTTTTCCTTTTGCGTTACAGCTCTTTCTTCAATTTATTTCTTTCCCGCAGTCTTTGTGCGGTCATACATGATTTTCAGATGACGCCGGCTGCCTTCGCCTTCGCTCTCCGTCTTGATGTATGGCCAGTCCGACAAATACTGATGGATGACTTTCCGTTCATCATTCGGCATCGGATCCAGTGAAGCATCCACTTTCGTGCGCTGCACCGTTTTCGCAATTCGTCCGGCAATCGACTTCACCTTTTCATACCGTTCTTCTTTGTAATGATTGATATCAATCATGACTGAGAAACGCTTGCGGAACGCTGAATTGACAGCTCCGCGCACCACGGTATTCAACGCCTGCAGCGTCTGGCCGTTCTTGCCGATGATCACCGCGTTGTTTTCCGCGTTCAGCATGATCCGATAACCGCCGTCTTCCTCAAAGATCTCAATTTCGACATCCTGATTCAGACCGGTGAAAAACTCGCCGATATAATTGAAGAGAAACTCTTTGACATCACAGGAAGCATAAACCTCAGCGGTGACTGAAGCTCCGATTCCCAGGAATCCTTGTTTTTCTTCGGTAACGAAATAAGTCAGTTCCTCGACGGACACGCCTTTTTCTTTCGCTGCGGAATTCAGTACGTCATTTAATGTTTTTCCTGTGTATTTCTTCATAAAGTCCCTTCTTTTCTATTTCTTATCGATATAGATAAACTGAACGAACAAGGTCTTAAAGATCATAACCAGCGAAGAAACAGCCCAGTAAATCGTCATGGCTGCCGGCCAGTTAACGGAGATGACAAGGATGAAGACCATCATGTAGATCATCATATTGCCGCCTGGCTGCTTGGTCTTTTCATACTTTTTATGATGTGCGGCGGCTTCCTTCTTCGCTTTCTGCGTCGCTAAGAACTGCGGCAGCATCATCGAACCGATCTGGCAGATCGCCATGATGACAAACAATACCAGATACAGCCACTGTCCCGACATAATGCCATGCAGCGGCGTTTCTTTCAGACTTAAGCCCCACATCGTGCCGTTAACGACGGATTCAGCACGCTGAACCGACATGTAAACCGCCATGATGATCGGCAGCTGAATGAAAGAGGAAATAATTGCGCCGAACGGATTGATGCCGTTTTCCTTGTATAAGCGCTGCATTTCCTGAGCCTGCGCCATCTGGGAACGCTCGTCGGTCTTGCCTTCGTACTTTTTCGTGATCCGGTTCATTTCCGGCTGGATGACCTGCATCTTCTGAGTCATGACCGTCGACTTGATCGTGAAGATCAGCGTGATCAGATGAACCAGCAGGGTGACGATGGAAACGGACAGCGCGACTCCGACATACGGCGTCAGGAAGTTAATTAACTTCGATAACGGGAAGACGAAGAATGCGTTGAACCAGTTTTCATTGGCCATCATATACTTAAACGTCGTCTCTGATGTGATTTGAATAACTTCTTTTGTTTCCGGATCTACTGGTGATGTGCATCCGCTTGCCAAAAACAGCAGCGCGACGAAGACCAACAGCAGAAGCAACTGTTTTTTACGATTTCTCATTGAACTCTCCTTAACTGAATAATCATGCGTACTTCTTTATTTTAACTTTTTTAATAAGGCTTTCCAAGTCTTTTTTGTTGTCTGCATAACTTTGTTCCAGAAACTTTTTCCTGACGATTAAAATTCCGTCAAAATTTTCATCAAAATCATAAATTTCCTGAAACATCATCCGCACCTGACGCTTGGTTTTGTTTCTGACCACGGCATTGCCCAATTTCTTGCCGACAGAAATTCCGATCCGGCTGTGCTCCTCTTTGCGTGCTTTGACATACAGTACGAAAGAAGGGCAGCTGACAAATTTCCGATGCTCAATAATCGTTTGAAATTCGCCGGCTTTTTTGATCCGATATTTTTTCTTCATCTTGATTTATTAAAAAAGCCACCTGTGGGTGACTATTTTATGCCGACAAGATCTTTCTGCCTTTAGCACGACGGCGGGCTAAAACTTTACGTCCTCCGACCGTTTTCATGCGGGCTCTGAAACCGTGGACTTTTTGGTGTTTTCTTTTGCTCGGTTGATAAGTTCTTTTCATATTAAAGAGCCACCTCCAGTTCTTTTTATACAATAATGAGCAATTGCTGGTACATTATACAATAGTTTTTCTGTAAAAGTCAACTAAACTCCGCCGACTTCCCCCTCTGATTTCTCCTTTTTTGATAAAATGAAAGAAGTTTTTTTTATTTTCACTCAGATCAAGGCAATTTCGGCCGCTTCCTCAGCATCTCTTTTACTGAATTTCTCGGCGCTTCTGGCGCACCTTTTTAAGCCCTGTTCTTGATTCTCCCGATTGAAAGCTATACAATAAAGATACTCTTTATTCCTGAATTCAATTTATCATTTTACCAGTTTATCCCAGGGATAATTCCGCAATTACAAACCAGAAAAACAAAACCTGAAAATCAATAACGCTGATTTCCGGAAGAAATATAAACCGGAATTCTTTTTCCGTTTTTCTTCTTCTTTGTTTCATTAAAACGTCGGTAATATTTGCTTTTCACGTGCACAAGGTCAGAAGACGACTTTTTCTCCTTAGAAAACGGGTGAAGATCCATGAAACACAAAACGAATTTCTCTCAAAAAAAGACGGTTTTCCGTACAAGCTGGTTTTTGATCGCCGGCAGTCTGATCGTGTCGCTTTTGGTGATTGCCGGTCTGCTTCAGATCAATCAAAAGCGCAATGAAGAGGTTTTTCAGAAACTGATCAGTGAAATCCTGAGCGTTTCTCATCAGCAGCAGGAATTAGAAGCGATCAATGCCATTGAAGATACCCAGCGCAGTCTGGAAGCCATCGCGGCAATTTACCAGACGTCCGACACCGATCCCAACAGCCCCTGGACGCAATCCTATCTGACTGCCATTGAAAACTTCAATACGGTTCGGGATATTCAATATGTTTCCGCTCAGACGCTGCAATCCATGGTCAATACGCCGGTGCCGGGAACTGATCCGCAGGGGATCCAAAACTTGCTGGACGGCCATCCTTACGTTTCGGATCTGTTCCGCCAAAAACAATACGGGACGGACGCCCTGATCAGCGTTTCTGTCCCGGTGATCCAGAAAGGTCAGGTGATCGGCGCCTTCCACAGCATTCTTAACGCCAATCTGTTCGTCAGTGTTCCCAATGCCAGAAATGAAGAATATGCCCAGAATTTTCTGATCCGCCGCGACGGCGAAATTATTCTTGAGCCGTTTGGATGGCCGGAAATTCCTTATCAGCTTCAGTCGGAACTGGAGAACATCGGCGTTTCTGAAGATGCGATCGCCCATGTGGAAGCGGCGCTGAACCGGGGCGAAAGCGATATGCTGCTGGTCAAAGGCACGAAAAACCGCGCGTTGTATCTCACGATTTCCGCTTTGGGCTATAACGACTGGCTGCTGCTGACGATCGCTTATCCTTACGAATTTAAGGGATATTCCAAGCTGATCAGCCAAAACGCCGCGGTTTTAACTGCTTCGCTGATTCTCTTTCTGATTTTGCTCGCTGGAATGATCATCACTATTTTTATCTGGCAGCGGAAGAAAATTTTGCACAATCAGGCGCGCTACGATCTGCTCGCACAATTCTCGGATACCATTTTATTTGAATATTCCTGTAAAACACAGCGGCTGACATTTACGCCCAACATTGCGGAACGATTTAACGTGCCGGCTGATCTGATTCTTTACCCCATGGATTATCCGGGGGCCATGCCTTTGATCCATCCGGATGACCAGACCACTTTGATCACCATGCTGAAAACAGCGTCCCAGGCCGCCGTTGATACCTTATACCGCATCGACGTTCGTTTCCAGACCCGTGCCGGGAATTACCGCTGGGTTTCCTGCCAGGGACAAACGCTGCGCGAGCGCGGCGGGCGGCCGTTATCCATTATCGGAAAGATCGCCGACATTCAGGATCAGAAATCCAAGGAGGAACGATTGATCGAAAAATCTTCCACTGACGCGATGACCGGCGCCTTGAACCGGGAAGCAACCAAAGCGCAGATCACCGAACATCTGAATGAAGAGGAAACCGGCTTTTTGTTCTTACTGGACATTGATAATTTTAAAGAGATTAACGATACGCGGGGTCACCGGATCGGCGATCAGATCCTGATTGACCTCGTAGAGCTGCTTAAATCCGAATTTCGCCAGAACGACGTGATCGGAAGACTGGGCGGGGATGAATTCATGGTTTTCATGGGACAAACCCGCGATCCGATGATTGCGGTTCAGAAAGCTTCGCATATTCTTAAACGGCTCGCTGCGGAAAAAGCCGGAACTTTTTCCGTCAGCATCGGCATTGCCTACGCGCCCATCGACGGCACGACTTATGATCAGCTGTATGACGCCGCAGATATAGCAATGTATCAGGCAAAACGGCAGGGGAAAAACAGTTTTTACCTGCGGACCTCGCCTGTGGATTCTAAAACGGCAAAGGATCTGGACCGCCCGGTTCATCGGGAAGATCCTCCGGCGCAACACTAGCGTCCTGATCAGACAGTCACTGCGGCAGGATGGGCACCGATCTTTTTTCAGACATCCTTTTGATCATAAATTTCCGGCCCCGCTTTTCAGCGATTATCCAAACTTGCAAGCACTGCGGCCGGTTTTTTTATTGATTTGATAGACGAAAATCATTTTATAATCGTTTGTCTATCCTGTTTTTCCCTGCATGCAGTCGTTGTGACCGCCCAGAATAAAACAGGATTTGCGGATTAAAACAGCGCTGAAATCACGCGTTCAAATCGAAAGCTCCTACAGAAAACTTATTTTTCCAGAAACCTTCTTCAATTTCATGCGTTTTTCAATAGGGTAGAGGGAAAATAAATTTCGCCCCTCCCATTGCACCGTACGTACGGAT
>NZ_JADNPO010000026.1:0-44040 GCF_015558105.1 Holdemania sp. 1001095H_141210_F2 | reverse complement strand
CTCGCAACATCACGCCGCCGGCGTCTTTGACCTGTTGGGCGATGTCGCAGATCATGGCCTCGCCCTCGACTGAGCAGGGGCCGCCGATCACGGCGATCTTCTCCTGACCGCCGACCTTGACGCCGCTGACGTCGATCACCGAGTCCTGCGGATGGAACATCCGGTTGGCCAGTTTGTATGGAGCGGCAATCCGTGTGACGTCTTCAATCCATTCGTTCGCCATAATCCGCCGCTCATCCAGCTTCGCCGTATCGCCGACCAATCCAAACACGTTGTAATTGGCGCCGGAGATCATGTTGACCTGAACGCCCTGTTTTTCAAAGTTCTGGATCAGCCGGTCGATTTCCGGCTGCGGCGTATTCTTTTTTAATGTGATAATCATGGTTTTATTCCCCCTGTTATTTCAATCTCCATTCGGTCCTTTGATCAAATATAATTCGATCTTTCCATGGTGTGATTCCTTCCATGTCCGTGACCGCTGTTAAGTTTCTCCACTCGTTTTTGCTGTCAGACTTGTTTCTTAGTCCTTCCTTATTCCAATTCAATGAGGGTGGATCCTCACTTTTATTTTAGTTAATTCTGATCAATCAATCCCGTCGTTTCCATCAGCCAGTCCTGCCATAACCGGCGGGCGGTTTCATCAGCGCTGCCGTTGTTTTCGATCTGTTGGTCGCAGGCTGCCCGGTATAAATCAATCCGCTGGTCATAGAGCTGCCGCAGGGCTTCGCGGCTGGAGCTCAGCGGCCGGCTCGGATCGGTTTCCAGCTGATCCAGACTGCGGTCCAAAAAATAAACCTTGCCGCTCTGCCGCAGCCGTCTGACGTTTTCCCAATCCTTGACAATGCCGCCGCCCGTGGCGATAATCTGCCCCGTCTGCAGCGTGACTTCCGCCAGAATTTCCGCTTCGATCTGACGGAACCGAACTTCGCCTTGTTGGGCAAAGAAATCCCGGATCGGCATGCCGATCCGCTCAACGATCCGCTGATCAATATCGACTGCCGGACGGCCGCTGATTTCCGCCATTTTTTTGGCGATCGTGCTTTTGCCGCAGCCCGGCATCCCGATTAAGACAAGATTCATTTTTTCCCGCGCCAGTTCCGCCGTCATGCGCAGAATGGATTTTGGAGCGACCGGCTTGCCGATAAACGCTTCAATCGCCTCGGCGGCCTGCGCCGTTAACATGCTTAATCCCGTCGCTGTCCGACAGCCGCGTTTCTGTGCTTCGACAATCAGGCGGGTTCGATGCGGATTGTAGATCACATCCGCAACGCTTTCCAGCTGAGGGAACCGATCCAGTTCCACGGGAATGCCTTCCTGAGCCGGAAACATGCCGACCGGGCTGGTATTGACGATGACCTGCGCGCCGCTGTGATCGCGGTACGCTTCTTCGTAGGTCAGTGTTTCCGGCGACGGATTGCGCTTGACCTTGACGATCGCCGCCGCGCCTAAATCCTCCAGCACCGCCTGTACGGCCTGCGCCGCCCCGCCGTTGCCTAGCAGGATCACTTTCCGGCCCTGAATTTCAATGCCCGCTTGTTCCAGCATGAACCGACAGCCGTAATAGTCAGTATTTTTGCCGATCAGGCGGCCATGGTCATTGACGATCGTGTTGACGGCCCCGATCCGCCGCGCCCGTTCATCCAGTTCTTCTAAATAAGGAATCACTGCTTTCTTATAGGGGATCGTGACGTTCAGCGCCGCGAAATCCTTGTTTTTCATCCAGGCGTCCAAGTCCTGGGGAGCCACCTCAATCAGCTCGTAAGGATAGCCGCCCAGCGTTTCATGAATCCGTTGGGAATAGCTGTGACCCAGATGTTCGCCGATCAGTCCTCGCCGCATGGCCGTTCTCCTTCCCACCACAGAATGCCGAAGCGCTCAGTCAACAGATCTGCCAGCCCGAAAGCGATCAGACTGTCGACGACGACCCGCGCCCGATGCAGAATCGCCGGATCATGCCGGCCTTCAATTTGCAGCGTCGTCGGTTCGCCGGTTTTCAGATTAACGCTGGGCTGCGGCTTGTAGATCGAAGGGGTCGGCTTAACGACCGTGCGGATGCGCAGCGGCATGCCGTTGGTAATCCCGCCGTTAATCCCGCCGTTATGATTGGTCAGAGTCCGGATATGCCCGTTGTCGATCGTGATGCCGTCGTTGGCTTCGCTGCCCCTTTTTGCGGCAAAGTCGAAACCATCGCCGAATTCCACGCCCTTCACGGCGCCGATGCTGAACAACAGGTGCGCCAGCCGGCTCTCCACCGAATCAAAGAAGGGTTCGCCCACTCCGGCCGGCATGCCGACAACCGCACTTTCCAGAATCCCGCCCATCGAATCGCCCTGGGCCTGAGCCTGTTCGATCCGCTGCTGGATCGCCGTCCGCGTTGAACCGCTCAGACATGCCAGATATTGATCCTCTAAGCCTAGTAGCTGCGCCCGCAGCTCTGCTTCCTCGTCCGCAAACGGAGCGTCCGTTAATTCCTGCATCTGCGCGACATGCGTTCCGACCTCGATGCCTTTCGCTTTCAGCATCTGGAGGAAAATTGCGCCCGCTGCCACTAACGGCGCGGTGATTCGGCCGGAGAAATGACCGCCCCCGCGGTAATCCTGATAGCCCAGATATTTAATCTCGGCCGTGTAATCGGCATGCGAAGGGCGTGGAATATACCGTGTTTTCGAATAATCCTTGCTTCGCATGTTTTCGTTGCGGATAAGAATGCACAGCGGTGTGCCCGTCGTCCGGCCTTCAAAAACGCCGCTGACGATTTCCGGAACGTCTGCTTCCTGCCGCTGAGTCGATATTTTGCCTTTAGGTTTGCGTTTCTCCATCTGCTTGCCCATCCAGGCTTCGTCGATGCGGATGCCCGAAGGCAGACCTTGAATCACGACGCCGATCGCTTCACCGTGGCTTTCGCCGAACAGCGATAGCTCGATACACTGTCCAATCGCACTTTTCATCGTTTGATCTCCTTGTTTTTTCTGGCTTTTTTGTTGTCTTTCCTTGTTCTGCCCTGAACGCAGAACGGCTTATTTTCCTTATATTCTTTTCATTAAAAGAAGTTTTCGATTACAAATATTCTTTGATCTTCTCCGTCGGGATATCTTTTAAATACGCTTCGCCGATCTTCCGCAGCAGCACGATCGTTAACGTTCCGCCGTCGATCTTCTTGTCTTTGGTGATAAAGTCGTAAACCTGTTGGCGGTCGTAGTCGATATCTTCTTTCAGATTCAGTCGCTGATAAATCGGATGCAGCCGTTCGCGGATCGTTTCATCTTTGATCATTTTCATCATGCCCAGCGCAACCGCTTCGCCATGGTACACATCGTGCAGATGGTAATAGCTCTCGATACCGTGGCCGATCGTATGTCCGAAATTCAGGATCCGGCGAACGCCGATTTCCCGTTCGTCAATCTCCACGACCTTCTTTTTCATCATCAGCGACTTGTATAAAATCTTCTCGATGTGCTCCATCGGATCGTCCGTTTCAAACAACTCAAACAACGATTCGTCGCGGATTAAACCGGCTTTCAGCGCCTCGGCCAGACCGTTGTTAATATGCCGCTGCGGCAAAGTGGCCAGTACGTCCGGATCGATCAGTACCATTTTCGGCTGCCAGAACGCGCCGACGCAGTTCTTGATGCCGTCCAGATTGATCGCGACTTTCCCGCCGATGCTGCTGTCAATCTGCGACAGCGTCGTCGTCGGGATGTTGATAAACTCAATCCCCCGCATATACGTCGCGGCGACAAACCCGGACAGATCGCCGATCACTCCGCCGCCTAAAGCGACGATCAGATCTTTGCGGGAAAACCGTTCTTTCAGCATCCGCCTCAGAATCTGTTGATAGACTTCCATACTTTTAGCGCCTTCGCCCTGAATCACACGTTCGACATAGCCCTGAGCGCATTGCGCCAACACGCGCTGGGCATATTCCTCCGGCACCCCCTCGTCCGTCACGATCATCACCTTCCGGTGACCTTCGAGATACTGTCCCACCAGATTCAGAAGTCCCCGCTGAATCAGAATCGGATAGCTCTTGTCTTTGAGATTGACTGTGATTTTTTTCATCATATTAACTTCTCCCCTCTCACACAACCTGCAAAAAAACCGTACAGGCTTATCCTGTACGGTTCAGCATTTCTTTTCGCATTCCCCTTCAGAATTAGCCTGATTTCAAATCAAAACGGGCTAATGTCCAAAGTGAACCAGCCCTCTATCTAAAGGTAAAATAAAAGTAAGAAGAACTCGGATGTTCAATTTTTTCGCAGATATTTTTCAGCATACTCAACACCTCGATGTTTTTACTATATCACAATTCGATTGAAATGCAATCTTTTTCTGAAACTTCAGCTCTTTGTTACAACCTGAGAAAACGATTATTTCACAGATCCCAAATCCAGATAATTAAATTTAACGCCGCTTACTTCCTTTGACGTAATCTTTCCGGTAAAAGTAGTTCCTGAAGAATTGCCGATGGGATTCTGATCTTTATCGTATTCATAGACCACCCCTTGAACTGAATCTCCTACTTTCATATCCGAAATTCCATCAAAAATATAAACGGAATACGTGCCATTGTTATTTTTCATAACGGTGAAATCAAAGTTATCGGCATTTAAACCATATTTCTCCGCGATTCTCTGCTTAAATCCTTTTCCAAAGTTCGGCCCTGTAGAGTCCAGCTGACCGGTTTTATTGCTTCCATAAAATTCACTAACCGCCATTTTCAACATATCTTTGGAATAATTCCCCAGAATCTGTTGTTCTGAACCGCCGTGCTTGGAACAGGTGATTGAAAATTTACTTGGATCCACAGGATCAACCAGAACGGTAATTGTTCCGCCATTAGGACACAGTTTGGTCAAAGGGCCTAACTTTTCTTCAATAGCTTTACTGGCAGATTCCTCATTAAACGGTTTTTCACCTAAAGTATATTCCATGACCATGATTTTATACGCGTTGGCCTGATTGGCGTGGCAAACTGTATCTGACGCCGTTTCGGTAAAACCTGTCAGTTTCGGTACCAGCATCAACATCAAAAGCACTAAAATCGCCACAACGACGATCAATTCAATTAATGTAAACCCCTTTTTCCGCCGTTTCATCGTTTATCCCTGCCTTATCTTGTTTCCGACGATCAACATTGCCGGAACTCCATATTCATTATATCATTACAGCTTCAATAACCGAATCTTTTTGTCTTGTAGAAATCCAGAGTTTTAAGCCGCAGAGGTCAACTTTTTTATCATCTCTGTATAAATTTGTTTCAGCTCTGCCTGTTCCGCTTCGCTCATCGGCGCGACATACGGATCGTGTGAATCAACGGTCGCGATGTGATTGGCCGCGACCCGGCCGTTAACAATCAACGCGACGTCCGGCACATAAAACCCTTCTTCGCCTTCCTCGTCCCTCAGCAGCCAGCCTTCAAAAAGCGTCATGATCTTTTCAATCATCGCTTCCGAGTAATTTTCAGGCTTGCTTGTGTCGACATAATAAACAACTGCGCCGTTTTCCTTGGCCGCTTCATTTAAAACCGGCACTGCTTCGATACACCATGGACAATTCGGCTTGCCGTAATAGATCATGAACGATTCGCCCTGTTCGATTTTTTCCAACGAAGCTTCCAGACTGATTTCAACGAAAGCATTCTGCTCGTCCGCGAAGCCTTCATAAGCGCTCAGGTCTGCGGGCTTGTCGTTCAGCGTCTGATCGGGAGTCGCCATTGGCGAAGACGACGATGTCGGCGTCTGTTCTATTTCCGGCGAAGGCGTAAGGGACGGCATGGGTTTCACTTCCGGCGCACCGGCGCATCCGCTGAGAATCAGCGCGCTCAACAGGATCACAATTTTTCTTCTCATAACAGCTCTCCATTAAACGCCCGTTTGTAGCTGCCCAGAACTTTGACCTCCAGACAATGCTCGCGAACCTCGGCAATCGCTTCCTGCGTCTTTGGCTGAAGCAGACTGCCGTCGAAATCAATATAGAAGCAATACTCAAACATCCGTCCGCGGATCGGCCGGGATTCCAGTTTCAGCATGTTGATGCCCCGCTGAGCGAACACGCGGATGACCTCGTACAACGCGCCCGGTTCATGATTGACCACGAAATACATGCTGATCTTATCTGCCTCCTGGACGGCCTGTACGCCTTTTGCCACGCAGAAAAAACGCGTAGTATTCAGCTGATTATCCTGAACCCGTTCTTTTAATATAGGCAGATGATAATATTCCGCCGCCAGCCAGCTCCCCAGCGCCGCTTTCGACGGATCCTGGCACTGCGCCACATATTCCACGCTTTTCGCCGTATCCTGATAGGTCACCGGTTTGATCCATGGGTGCGCCGCAAAGAAACCGGAACATTGATCAAGCGGTTCCGGATGGGAATAGACCTCGCACAAATCCTCGATTCTGGTTCCCGGCAGACCGATCAGCTGTTCGTCAATCCGCACTAAAATTTCACCGACTGCGAAGATATCGCTATCCTTCAACAAATCATAAGTCCGATAAATAATTCCCGTCGTCGTATTCTCAACCGGCAGCAGCGCGTAATCAATCACGCCGCTTTCCACGTCGGCAATGATGGATTTGAAATTGGTATAATTGCATGCTTCGAATGCTCTGTCCTTAAAAAATTCCTGAACCGCGATCTCACTGAAGGTGCCGTGCGCTCCCTGATATCCCACTTTTATTTGTTTATTCATGTTCATCCTCCGAAGTGGTTTTATTGTATCATACTTTTTTCCGCTGCGAAGTCTGGATTTGAATTGCCTCGTGCTTTTCGCTATAATGAATGCATGAAAAAACAAGCTTCTTCTTTCGACAAAACTGAATTGCTGGGCGGCGTATTATTTCCATTGTTCACGTTATTTCTGATCCTGCGCGACGACCCGCTGAAAACCAATCTGTCCTGGATTGGAAACGGCCTGGGTTATCGCCTGCTGCTCTTGATCTGGGCTGTGGCTGGCGCGCTTGTTTTCCGCGCGATGATCCGTGCGTTGGCAGAAGCCCTCCATGTTTCATTAAAGCCCCGGGAGGATTTAACGTTTCTTCTGATGGTGCTTTCGATGGTCGTGCCTTATCTGCCCGAAACATTTCCTCTTCTGGCGCAGCTGCATATCCTGATCAGCAACCTTGCCTTCATTGCGTTGAATCTCTTAATCCTGCGTGTCTTCTATCAAGGACAAAAACGGCGCTGGTCGTTAGGCCGCCGGGGAATGGAAATGACCGCAGTGATTCTGGTCATCTGCGCTTTGATCTATATGCGCTTTCTCAGCGTCAATTCCCTGCTGGAAATGTTTTATACCACTGCAATGGCCTGGCTGCTGCTCAGGACACGCCGTCAATGCGCCGCTTAGCTTCAGAGAATGAACAAGAAGCTTTTGCGCTCATCGAATGCCAAAGCTCCAGCGTACCCACGCCCTGCATCAGACTCTTTTTGAGTCTTTTTTTATGATGCCAATAAGGGCTGCAGAGTCTGTTGAGGCGGACTGTCTTTGCCGCTGAGCCTTATTCTTGAATCCCATCGAACCTGAAGATTATAATAAAGACAAGCTCAATCTCAGCTATGAAATAAGGTGAATGTTGTGGAAAGCAAAGAATTTTATACCATTACAGAGTTTGCAGAGATGTTTAATCTGACTCGGCAAACATTAATTCATTACGATAAAATCGGTTTATTCAAGCCCGCCCGGATCAATCAAAGCGGCTATCGTATCTATACGCGGGAACAAAAGCCGAAAATGATCGAGATCATGCAGTTGAAAGATTCAGGCATGTCTTTGTCCGACATCATGCGGGTGATGGAAACAAAAAGCGCTGATTCCATTTTATCCATTTTCGATGCGCAAATCGCCAAGCTGGATGAACAAATCGTTCAATTCCAGATGAACAAACTCATTACCCACCACCGGAAAATGTATTATCAATCATTATTTGGAAAATATGAACTCAATAAAATATTTATAAGTGAAGAAAAAGAGAGAACCGCATTTTACGCACCTTTCGATTTATCCCTGGACGAGGATCCGATGATCGACGCGGCCTACCGCCGGTGCGTAGAATTAACACTTCAGTATGCGAACGTCCAGTTTCAGGGCTGCGGGATCGTATTCCGGAAAGGCGCATGTCACAGCGACGATCCTTACCGCGGTAGCGGTGTCTTCTTCATGATCGACAATCTTTCTGCCGATCATCCGAATCTGATTACGCTTCCCGGAGGGTTAAAGATTAAAAAATATTTCTATGGCAATCCCGGACAGTTTGATCTTATCTGCGACGTCATGCATTATATTGCGGACCATCATTACGAAGTAACCGGCAGTCTGGTTTTTCATAATATCGTTGAAAATCATTATATCGTCGGCAAAAATGATTTAAGCCTTCTGGAAGTCCCGGTTCGAAAACTTGATTTTGAAAAATAAGACGCACATACTTATAAGCGTTGCGCCTGCAAGCAGTACAGCCCTTTTACGGCTGTACTTTTTTATCGGCAGCAGTTCATTTTAGAAAAAAAACTTGTTCAAAGTGATGTCAGCCTGACAGAAAGGCCGCTTCGATATCCGAGACCTGGAAAAAAAGATTCAGTAAACTTGATTATTCAAAATTTAACAAATTGAAATAACTTGACTGTATTGCAGCAATACAGTTTATCGTAAAAAGCACAGGATGCTTATAAGCATAGGAGGTAACAGACAATGAAAAAATATTTATCCTTGTTCTTAGTCTTGGCGTTGCTTGCAGGATGCAGTGCACCTGCGGAAAAAGAGCCGGCAAAAACGGCAGAAACAACGCCAGCCGCAGAAACCAATGAAACGGAAAAGGAAATGACGACGCACGGAACGTATATCGTGAATAATACGACAGGCGAAACAATTACTGAACTGTATATTTACAAGACCGGTTCAGAAGACAAAGGCAAGAATTACGCTGAAGGCGGTCTTGCGGATGGACAGAGTGTGACGATTGAAGTCGAAGCGGAAAAAGAGGAAGCCGAAGGTTATGCACAGACTTTGGAATTTATCAACGAGAGCGGACATGTTGAAAATAACTTCCAGACACTTCATCTTGAAGACGTCACCATCAACCTGCTTGCGGAAGGAGCGGACGCTTACACGTCGGCAACGCCGTTCCAGTTTGTCACTGGCGCTAATTAAGTTTTTATCCGGTAATGAAAAAGAAGCGGAAATTTACAGGTTGGCTGTACTCTTCCGCTTCTTTTTTTATTGTCCTTTACAGCTTTTATGATCTCTTTTTTTAAAGCCTTGTCTGTCGATTTCTCATTTTCGCATTGATTTTCCGCTAAGACAACGCTTCCCGCAAGCTCTGACAGGCATAATCTGCGGCCTGGGCAGCGGTAATTTTCAACTGCGGGTTAGTGATCTGGAAGCAATATGCCTGCATGACGCCGATCAACACAAAGCGCTGGTATTCCCGCGGCCGCTGCGGCTGAATCCATCCGTCACCCTGCGCCTGATCCAGCAATAAATCAATCAAACGAATCATCTGGCGCATAATATTTTCCATCGTTTCTTCACTGACATATTGTTTTAGTTCCCGCTTGCCGACGCTGGACAGCAGCGTCTGAAACGGCGAAAACTGGCTCAGCGCTTTTTCCATCGCCGCCAGGATCTGACGGAAGCCGGCCTCGAAGCCCTGATCGAATTGAAGCAGGCCGCAGAAGCTGTCGAATTCCTTATGGAACGTATACAACAACGTTTCCCGGATAATTTCCTCTTTTGAAGAAAAGTATTCGTAACAGGTGCCCTTGCCGATCCCGCTGGCTTCGGCAATTTCCGAAACCTTCAGCTCATTGAGCGAGCGGCCCTGCTGAACCAGGCTGATCACGCCGAGATAGACCTGAATCTTTTTCTCCTCACTCATGCGCCGGTTCTGCCTTTGCTTTTTTGCGGTCCTTGCGGCGGCTTGTCACTTCGATCATGATTGGCACGACAAACAGCGTCAGCACCGTGGAATAAGTCAGACCGCCGATCGTGACGATCGCCATGCCCTGCATCATATCGCTGCCGGTGCCGATTCCCAGCGCCATCGTCGTCATTGCCAGAATCGTCGTCAGCGCTGTCATCAAAATCGGACGCAGGCGGGTCCGGCCGGTTTCAATGATCGCTTCGCGGGTGGCATAGCCCTGTTCCTTCAGCTGGTTGGCATAGTCGATAAAGACGATGCCGTTGTTGACGACGACGCCGCACAGCACCAGAAAGCCCAGCATCGCGACGATGCTCAATTCCTGACCGGTGATCAACAGGCCCAGGAAACCGCCGGTAAAGGCCAGCGGAATCGTAAACATGACGATAAACGGCGATAACAGGCTCTGGAACTGAGCGACCATGATCATGTAGATGAACGCGATCGCCAACAGAATCATCTGGATCATCGTGACCATCGTTTCCATAATCGTCTCATTTTCACCGCTGAATTCCAAGCTCACCGACTCCGGCAGTCCGCTGGTATCCAGCTGCTTCTGTACTTCCCGGCTGACGATTGTTACGTTGTAGCCCTCCTTGATCGTGCCGCTGACGTTGACGAAGCGGCGGGAGTTCTCGCGGTAAATGCTGTTCATGCCGGTGCCGTTTTCAATGTCGGCAATCCGCCACAGTTCAACTTCCTTTTCTTCCTGATTTTCAGTTCCCTTCAGCTTCATGTCCTGCAGGTTATCCAGCTGGGTTAAGGAAGCGGCGTCCTGGACGATGACGACGGGATAGTCCTTGTCCTGAATCGCCAGGGTCGTGCTGGTCGTTTCTTCTTTGATACTGGAAGCGACGCTCTGATAAACCTGCGCTACGGTCAGGCCGTATTTCATCGCTTCGTTTTTATCGACGATGACGCGGACTTCCTTGACCGGATCCTGCTGGCCGTCGTCCACAACGTCGATGCCGTCGATCTGCTTCAGCTGATTGCCGATCTGGATTGCGGCCTCCTGCAGTTCGTCCAGATCATCGCCATACAGCGTCATCGCGACGCCGCTGCCGCCCAGCACGCTTAAATCCATATTGCTTGTGGAAACTGCCGCATCAACAGGCAGATCCGCCAGAACCTGCGGGATTTCCGCTTCCATTGTTTTCGTATTCGCTTTTTCTTCCGTGATGATATAGAAAGTCGTGGAGGTATTGCCGCCCCCGCCCATCATCGTGGACAGGCCGCTGCCGCCGCTGGTAACACCGACGGTTTCGACGCCTTCCACCTGCATCAGCCGTTCCATGACCTGATCGTACATCGCGAAGCATTCCTGATCGGAAGCCTCCTCATTCTGCATCGTTACGCTGACCGACATCTGGCCGGAATCCATTGACGGAATCAGCGTCATCCCCATGTTCATAACGCCGATCGTACTGAAAATCAACAACGCGATGACGCCGCCCATGACGATCAGCTTGTGACCCAGCGACCATTTCAACAGCCCGGTATATCCGCTGACCAGCTTCTCAAAGAAGCCGTGCTTCTTTTCATTCTGCTTTTTCAGCATTTTGCTGGCAAGCATCGGCACCAAAGTTAAGGCGACGATCAGTGAGGCGAGCAGCGAGTAAGCGATCGTCAGCCCCATATCGACGAACAGCTGACGGGCCAGACCGGTCGCAAACACAATCGGCAAGAAGACGCAGACCGTCGTCAGCGTCGAAGCGATGATCGCTCCGGCAACCTGTTTGGCGCCTTCAATCGCCGCGTCGATCAAGCCGACGCCCTCGTTGCGCATCCGGTAGATGTTTTCAATAACAACAACGGAGTTGTCGACAAGCATCCCGACGCCTAACGCCAGGCCGGACAGCGAGATGATGTTCAACGTCACGCCGCTGAAATACATCAGCACCATCGCGAACATCAGCGAGATCGGAATGCTGAGGGCGATGATCACCGTCGGCTTGAGATCGCGCAGGAATAAGATCAGAACGATAATCGCCAGAATGGCGCCGTACAGGAAATTCTCCAGAACGGAATTGACGATCATGTCGATATAGACGCCCTGATCCATCAGGGTTGAAAAATGCAGACCTTCATACTGCATGCCCAGCTTGTCAAAGGTTTTATGCAGGGCTTTGCAGACGTCCGCGGTCGAGGCGGTCGAGCTTTTCTGGAAGGAAAGCATGATGCCCGGATTGCCGTTGACACGGGTATATAATTCTTCGCTGTTATCAACGATCTGGACGCTGGCCAGATCCTTCAGCCGGACTTCTTCCAGCCCGTCGATATCCATTGACATAAGAAGCAGATTTTCCACTTCTTCCAGAGAAGCGAACTGATCCCCGACCTTGATCAGCAGCGAATCGTCATTGGAGGCGATATAACCGGCCGGCATCGAGAAGTTCTCCGCCGTCAGCATCGTCGAGATCATGCTCGGCGAAAGGGCTTCGGAAATATTCGCTTTTTTCAACGCTTCATCACGTGCGTCGGCAATCTGTTTCAAGCCGTCCTCAATCTGCGTCTTAGCGGATTCCAGCGTTGTCTTGGTCGTGGAGATCGTCATTTCGCCCTTGGTGATCTCACCGGCCGCGGTCAATTTGCCGGATTCCAGCTTGGACTGCAGACTGTTGAGGTCGGAAACGTCGATCCCGGCTTTTGTCAGCATACTGCTGGCCGCCTGCTTCACGCCTTCAGCCGTCGCGATTTCGATTTCAACATTGCTTAACTTGACCTTCGCATCGTCGTACTTTCCTACCATCTCTTTCATGGCGTCTAAATTGGACGAAAGCGCATTTAAAGGGGTTAAAATTTGATCTATAGTTGCTACAGCGTTTGACAAAGCGGCTTTAACCTCTCCATAATTTGTTATTTTAGTCAAATCAACTTTAAATTGGCTTAAAATGAAAGTTATTTCCTCAGGTAATGGCTGATCAGCTAACGAAGTATCATCTGATATTTCATTAATAAGAATTTGATAGTTTGCAAGTGCATCTTTACTTTGTGTCAACATAGCAATTTTTGCAGGCAAACTTTCTAGATATTCTATTAATTCCTCATTTGTAGCATCTGGATTATCCGGAACCTGTGTTCTTAACTGATCCACGCCGCTGACGATCTGTTCAAAGGCTGCCTTCTCTGCTTTCAGCTGGATGATCTGCGAATCCATCGCGATCAGGTTCGTCGCCGCCTGCTGCAGCTGGACGGAAGACTGCGCCAGCTTGTCATAGGTTTCATTTTTTGTACTGGACAATTCGGATTCCCCGTCGGCGATTTTCTGCAGACCGTCGTTGACCTCCTGCAGCTTTTCCCGCAGCTCCCGCTCCGACTTGGCCAGCTCGGAATCAACGCTGTCCAGCACCTTGTTGTTGATCTGGTCGATCTTGTCATGATCGAGCACGATCTGCACGGTTTCTTCCAATAAACCGGTTGGATCGACCGATGCGACACCCTTGGTCTTCTCCAGCTCCGGCACGACCTTCTCATTGACAAAGTCGCTCAATCCCTGCAGGTCATGACTATCATAATCTGCCGTCGCCATCATGATCGGCATCATGTTCGGGTTGATCGCCATCAGCGTCGGACTGGAAATCGTTTCGTCCAGATAGCCCTTCACCAGATCGATCTTGGCGTTCAGATCGAGCATCGCCGTGTCCATGTTGGTATCGTCGGCAAACTCCAGAATAATTAACGATAAATTGTCCGAAGAAATCGAACTCATATTCGACAGGTTTTCTGTCGTGCTGACGGCGGATTCCAAAATCCGGGTCAGACTGGTTTCTACTTTTTCGGCGCTGGCCCCCGGATAGGTCGAATAGATGACGACATAGGGCAGCTCCATTTCGGGCAAGAGGTCAGTTGTTGAATTCATAAATGAAATCACGCCCAATAACAGGCACATAACCACGCCCACAATTACAGTATAGGGTTTTTTAACACTAAACTTAGAAAACATAGGCCTCTCCTTTTATCCGACCGACTGGTCGGTCACTTCGCTATTGTATTCCTTTCCGCTTAAAAATACAATCAACAAACAGGAGAAATTATCGTTTTCCAGAGCTTTCCAACCAGTCTTTCTTACACAATGACCTTTGCTTCTGATCGTAACGAACAGAAACAAATTTATCCAGAAGTCGGATCCGATGCAATTTTCCGTTTTCTCTTCCGTTCGGCTCAAACTGCGCAGTAAAAAAGGATTCAGGCACATCTTGCAAGCAGGAAAATCCTTTTCGAATGCGGCCTGATTTGCCAAGCTGGAGAATGATTTTCAATGATCTCCGCTTATTTCAAAGACAGCCATGATCAGATTTGCGTCTTTTCATTATTGAAGCCTCAGAAAGTACGCATGCCTGTACTGCACGTTTACATTCTTCATCAAGGTATTCGCAGGTAAAGAAATATCATTTTCCGATCTTTTAACGAGGCGGCGATACCTTCTGTAAAGCAGTCCATGAACCTGAAGTCCGTTGTCCTTTTTCCTTACATGCCAGAATATCCAATTTCTCATCACAAGAAAAAGAAGCGTCGATTTCTTCCGTTCTTACTCAGTTCAGGGCAGGCATGGAATTTCCATACAAAAAAACAGGCAGAATAATGTGTTATCTAACGCTTCATCCTGCCTGCCTTTTTGATCGTTGTCCAAATTCGAGTAAGAACCGCGCTTCCCTCTGCGCTTCTTTTCTGGTTTCTGACTTCAAGTTTCCTTGCCTATCAAAACTCTGGGAATTGATTTAAATGCTTAACTGACTCAGGCTTCGACCGGATTGTCGTCCTCGGTATTCGCCTCCAGCAGCTGTGCCGATTGGGTCGGATCCAGCTTATCGACTGCCTTCAGTTTACGCTGAATCATCCGCGTGCGCGTGCCGACAAGCTTGTCAAGTTCATTATTCGCCTGATTCAGCCGCTGCTGGGTCATCGCCAGCACATCGTGGAACTTGTCGAATTCGGTTTTTACCGCGCCCAGAATTGTCCAGACCTCGCTGCTGCGCTTCTGGATTGCCAGCGTCCTGAAGCCCATCTGTAAGCTGTTGAGCAGCGCCGCCATCGTGCTGGGTCCGGCGATGTTGATGCGGTAATCCCGCTGCAGCGTTTCGACCAGTCCGCGGTTAACGACTTCGGCATATAAGCCCTCAAAGGGCAGAAACAGGATCGCGAAATCGGTCGTGTAGGGAGGCTCGATATATTTATCGTGAATGTCCTTGGCGAACGAGCGGATCCGCTGCGACAGTACGTTGACCGCCTGCGTCACCGCTTCCTGATTGCCTGAATCATAGGCGTCCTGCAGATTGGCGTAAGCGTCCGCCGGGAATTTGGAGTCGATCGGCAGCCAGACCGGCTGATCATCATCGCCCGGCAGTCTGATCGCAAACTCGACGACGTTTTTGCTTCCCGGCACCGTTGCGACGTTGGTGGCATATTGTTCCGGCGACAGAATTTCTTCGAGGATTGCGCCCAGCTGGATTTCCCCGACGATGCCGCGGGCCTTGACGTTGGACAGCACTTTTTTCAGATCGCCGACGCCGACCGCCAGCGTCTGCATTTCTCCCAACCCCTTATAGACCTGTTCCAGACGGTCGTTCACCAACTGGAACGACTGCGTCATTTTGTCTTCCAGCGTCTTCTGCAGTTTTTCATCAACGGTCTGACGCATTTCATCCAGCCGGCGGTTGTTGTCCTGCTGGATCGCAGTAAGCTGCTTTTCTATCGTCTGGCGCATGTTTTCCAGTTTTTGTTCGTTGCCGGTTTCAAAGGTTTTCAAACGGTTTTCCAACACGCTGAACTGGTTGGCCATCGCGGTGTTGAGCGTATTCTGCTTCTCTGAGAGCGACTGGCTGATCTCGGAGAACTTCCGGCTTTGCAGCTCGGAAATCTGCTGCTGATTGGAGCTTAGCAGCGCGCTTAAAGATTGCAGCATTTCACGCTGGGCCGCCTGCTGCTGCAAAACGCTGTGATTCATCGCGTCCAGCTTCTGACTTTCCGCCTGAAAAGCAGTCTGCTGATTGGCGCTCAGCATTTCACCGACCAGCCGCACGGCATTCTGCGCGCCATCGACGATTTCCTGCCGGCTCTGCCGGTCCTGTTCCGCCAGCGTTGTCTGCAGCACAGTCAGTTTCTTATCGAAATCCTGCGCTTCAAGCTTTGCCAGTCGGCGGTTGAGGGCGGTCAGCTGAATCCCGCAGAATAACGCCAATCCGGCGGCGATGGCTGCCAGAATGAATATCCCTGTTTCCATGTTTGTTTCCCCCACTTTCTCATGCAAACTGCCGGGCTTCGCCGGCAGCTTTCTGATCTTAATTATACACAAAACGCAGTTTGAAAACCACTGTGGTGGCGGAACTTTAATCTTTCACCACAATTAAAATTCCGGTTTCAGCCCGCTGTTACGCAGGCTGAAGTTAAACTTTTTCCTTAAATTTCTTTATTTTTGGCAATGCTGATTCATCCAGTCGGTGATCTCGCGCAGCCGCTTGAAGCGGTGCATCGGCTTGCCGCTGCGGGAAAGTTCATGATTTTCGCCTTTAAACAGACAGGCGCGAGCCTCGACGTTCAGCACTTTTAACGCCGTGAACATTTCCATCGCCTGCGACACAGCGCAGGTATAGTCCTCGAAAGAATGAATAAACAACGTCGGGGTACGGCAGAAATCCGCGTATTTCAGCGGCGAATGATCCCACATCTTTTCCATGTGATCCCATGGCTTGCCGCCCTGGTGCAGATCGTCGTCATAGCTGATCCCGGAAGTACCAAAATCGCTGATCCAATCGGCGATGCTGCGCTGGCTGGCCGCCGCCGCAAAGCGATGGGTATGCGTGATGATCCAGTTGGTCATATAGCCGCCATAGCTGCCGCCGGTCACGCCTAAGCGCAGCGGGTCAATCTGCGGATTCTGCGCCAGAATATGATCGGTGAATTCCATGATGTCTTCATAGTCGATCGTACCGTATTTCAGCCGCAGATCGGCAAAGGCATCGCCATAGCCATCCGAGCCGCGGTGGTTGCAGAAGAACACATAATACCCCGCGCTCGCCCAGACCTGCATTTCATGGATCAGCAGTTCGCCATAGGTCGTACGCGGCCCGCCATGGATGTCCAGAATCGCCGGATAGGTCTGATCCGGCTGCCAGCCGACCGGCTTGATCAGCCACCCGTCGATCGTCTGCCCCGCGGCGTTGACAAAGCCCGCGTATTCAACCGGCTGAACGGCCTTATCCTTGAGACACTGTTCGCTGATCTGTGTGCGGCCGGTGACCGCGCCTGTCATGTCGGCCGTATAGACTTCCTGCAGCCGGCCGGGTTCCATCGCGCAGAACACAATACCGGATTTTGTGATGTCAAAGCCGCTGACAGCGCCGTTGAACTCGACCGCTTTTTCCACCCGGTCCTCGTGCAGCCGCATCAGTTCCGTACGATAGCCGATCGTCGATGTAAAATAGAGCACGCCGTTGTTCAACATGAATGTTTTGCCTGATCCGTAACGAACGTCGCTGTTGACGCAGCC
Organism: Holdemania sp. 1001095H_141210_F2; assembly: GCF_015558105.1. Taxonomy (NCBI): domain Bacteria; kingdom Bacillati; phylum Bacillota; class Erysipelotrichia; order Erysipelotrichales; family Erysipelotrichaceae; genus Holdemania; species Holdemania sp. 1001095H_141210_F2. The sequence continues at coordinate 26,643 of NZ_JADNPO010000026.1, read as the reverse complement.
GCCGATGGAATATTCGTAATCCAGCACTTTGCGGACTGCTCCGCTCGTTAAATCGCAGCGGTAGAAATCGCAGCTGGTTCCGTTGCCATAAGCCTGCATGTCCGTCGCCATGAACATCAGTTCATCGTTTTCCGCAGCGATCGCGCCAATCCGCAGCTGTCCCTGCGGCACAAGCGTGCGCGAAGTCTGCTTTTCCAGATCGTAACAGACCAGTTCGGATGTTTTCGGCTGGACGTCGCGCCAGTTTTTCCCGGTATAGATCACCTGATGACCGTTGACGATCACCCTTGCGCAATCATAGCCCTGCGGCGTAATCCGCAGGTGCCGGCCTGTGCATTTATTCCAGATCAGACAGCCGCAGCGGTCTGAGTCGATGAATCCGGCGCCGTTGGCGACAAACGGGACTTCGTGCAGAATCACATAGTCCTGCGCGTCGTCGAGTTCTTCCTTTGCCGTGGTTTTGGGATCCAGGGCATGCAGATTTTCCTGAATTTTTAAAACAACCCAATCGCTGTCCGCTACCGGCGTCATCTGCACCACGGCATAAGGGACTTCAAAGGCTTTCTGAGCCTCGCCCTGATTCAGCGTCAAGCGGTAATAAACAGTTTTCTGTTCATTGGATTCCGGTTTGTCCTGCGGCTTGCGCTCCGCCGCAAACAGGATCGTTTCTTCATCCTCAAAACAGAATGACGAAACCTGACCGTCGCTGATCAGCGGCTTCAGCTGCATTGTTTGCGGATTGACTTCCATCAAGTTGGTACGGTAGCTGTTTTCCGCCTTGTCCATCTGAGTTTGCAGGCACAGGACATGCGCTCCGGAAGCAGCCAGACTGTGCACGAAACGATAGTCTGTTAAGTCTTGAATTTGTATTTTTTCCATGTTGTTTCCCACCTCACTATGAATTGGTTACAGGATACCGCACTTTCCGTTCCCCGGCAAGTCCTTTCCGATTTTTTGCCGCCATGCCCCAAGCACTGTGCGGAATTCGTTTTCATCCAGACGCGCGGAAGGCCGGGCGACGACTCGGGCGGCCATTGCGTTAGCCAGATCCACCGCGGCTGCCAACGGCCATCCTTGTTTCAATCCCGCTAACACGGTTCCTGCATGACAATCGCCGGCGCCGATCGTGTCCACAACTTCACTCTTGACCCCCGGAAGCGCTTGATAATTGCCATCCGCTGAGCAGCATACCGCGCCCAGTTCACCCCGGGTGATGATCACGGCGCTGCCGAAGCGGCCGCGCAGCGTTCTCGCTGCCGCTTCAACTGACTGGTTCCCGCTTAACCAGCAGGCTTCCGCTTCGTTAAGATGCAGGATCGGCCGGCATGCTTCGATCGCCTGCCAGCGCGATGAGTCCAAATGCATAAGCCGGGCTCCTGGCGCAAAGAAAACCTGCGGTCCGGGATGCTCACGCAGCCATTTCAGCATTGCCAGCCCGGTCGGTTCCTCCAGTTCAATCCCGCAGACATACACGTAATCGAGCTGCGCCGGATCCAGATCTGCCAGCCATTCTTCGCAAAAGCCATATTCCGCGCCGTGCGTGGACAAAAATGTGCGCTCGCCGCTGTCTTCCACCAGACACAGGCAGCAGCCGTTATCCCATCCCTTCACCACGATCGCCGGCGACAGTCCCTCCTCGCTTAAAAGCTTCCCGGTTATCTGGCCGAAAATACCGTCGCCGGTGGGCGAACAGTGAAACAGCGGCAGCCGGAACAGCCGCAGCATCCGCGCTGCGTTGTACGCACAGCCGCCCAGCGCCATCGTCATGGAGCGCGTATTGATATCCTCCTGGGTTACCGGCAGATGCGGTACCCGGACGATCATGTCGATCACGGTTGATCCCAGTATCAGTGTTGTTTTCATTTTCTTGTCCCCTTATTTTTTCCGTTGGTTTTATCATACCATGCCGGTCCGCAAAACGAACGGCAACCTCACAGAATTAAAAGAAGAAGTGAAAAACAGGTCCGAGACAGCGAAATAAAACGATATATGGAAACGCATCAGTAAAAGACGCAGCTGTTTTTCCCCTGGCGCTTGGCCTGATACATCGCCGCGTCGGCTTTCAGGAATAATTGCCGGTACGTCGTTCCCTGCGTGGGAAAGAAGGCGCAGCCAATACTGCAGGAAATTTTCGGCAGCGCAGCCGGCGCCTGACGCAGATGCTGCAGCTGCTGGCGAATGTGATCCAGACGCGCGCCGACCTGATCGCATGTGCCTGCTTCCTGCATTAAAACGACGAATTCATCGCCGCCGATCCGTCCGACCAAATCCTCCGGCGCAAACAGAGCGCGGATCTCGGCCGCCGTCCGCCGCAGCGTTTCATCGCCGCAGTCATGCCCATATGCATCGTTGATCTGCTTGAAATTGTCGATATCCATCACCGCCAGCGTCATGCTTTTTCCCACCGGAGCCTGCCGCAGCGCTTCCTCAATCAGCTGCTGAATCTTAAACCGGTTATATAATCCGGTCAGACAGTCCTGATGGGCCAGATGGCGCAGCCATTGGAGCTCGCGCCGCTGCTGATCCATATCGCTTAACAAGCCCAGAACTCTGACCGGCTCACCTTGCGCATCCTTTTCCAACGTCAGCTCCAGCCGATACCAGCGAATGCCTTCCTTTCCACATTCCAGACTGAGATCCACAGTCGGAACCAGATTCCCCCGCTGCAGCTGGCTGCGGATTTCCGCAATCTGAGCGGCGGAGGGAGAACGACGATGGCTGTCAGGCAGATCCTGAACTTGTCCCACAAGCGAAGGCTGGAAATGAAAATGCGCAAACCAGTTTTCTGACACCTGCAGCGTATCCTGACGGATATCCCACTCCAGCCAGAATTTCCGCGTTTGCATCAGGAGTTGTTCCAGAGGGGCGGACCGGCTCTTTTCAAGACTGCGATTTTTATTCACTGCCGGTTCTTCAACCAGCGTCAGATGGACAAGCTGATCCAGAAGTACGTCGATCACAAGCAGATACCGCAGTGTTTTTTCTTCGCAGAGAACCTGTCCCTGCTGCAGCATCAGCTGCCCGGAAAGCATCTGGACCCTCGGATTGCCGCGGACGGTAACCGGCGGTTGTTCCCGCAGCCACCTCGCGGCCACTTCCCGGCCATAAATTTCAAGATCACCGCTCAGGATAGCTACTTCCGGCCGCAGCCGATGGTGAAGCTCCGTCAGCTTTCCCATTTTGATCAGCTGCATTAATTCTTCTAAAAAACAAGCGTTTCCCTTCATCAAAATTCCACCTCGTATCAGATTTATTGTAGTGGCTGATTGCGACGAAGATTGTCGAATTCTGCTGCGCGCGGACCGCTGAGCGCATTGCGGCCCTTTTTCAAATGGAGGACGAATAGCTTCAAAACGCCGGACTTCCTGCATTCATACGGTTATTCTTTAAATTCAACCCTTTTTTGAGCCCTTGTCAGGAATCTGTAATAAATTGTTAAGCTGCACTTCATTTCCCTGACCAAAGGATATGATATAGTAAGATCAAGAATAAAAGAGCGTCTGGCGCTTATGCTGAAAATAAAAGGAGGGATTCCCCAATGCCAAAAAAACTGACTGCACTCTACAAGTTAGCTGCTATTCTGATCGTGATCGCCTCTGTTTTCTATTTTTCATCCGGAGCGCTGAATCAAACGCCGAATTTAAACGCTCCGAACATGCCGCTGTCGCAGATTTTAATTCCTGACTGATCTCTGATTCTCTGAAAACGCCAAAGTGGAACGTCCTCCCTGCTTTCTGATCTGCGGCGTTTTTTTTGTGATTTCCGCTTTTTGCATGAATAAAGAGAATGATCCCGGTTTGTGTGAATTTATTCCGCCGTTTTCGGTTCGAGGATCAGCCGGCGGTTAGGATAATCCAGGCGCCAACCGCGGCCTGCCAGCACATCCGCGCCCAACAAGCCGGCGACAGCCTCTCCCTGTACGGGATATAATGGGCGGTTGATCACCGCTATGCCGTCAAGGATGATTTTTGCATTGCCGATCCGCAGAGAAAGCGCCGGCAGCCGGCGCGCGGGAACCTGCGTTGAACCGTCGACACCTGTCAGCGTTTCAAATTCCAGCGGCAGCGAATCGGGCAATCCTTGATCGAGCAGGGGACCGCCTATAGTATCGGTATTGCCGCTGTCAAATCCCCAGCGCATGAGCTGCCCTTCTGTTTCCGCCTGCACCATGGGCATATTATCCCAGCCGATCAACTCCTGCTCAGCACTTGGATCCGCAACCGAAGCCCTCACTGACAACCGCTGACGTTTCTCATCCCATTGCCAGCAACATAATTGAAGGACGTCCCACCCCAGCAGTCCGTCGATTTTTACGCTCTGTCCGGCTGCCAGCTCCAAGTCGAAAGCTTCATCCCTCAGCACCATCCAGGTCTGATCCATTACCAGAAGCGGCCCGATCTGTACGGTCTCCGCCCGCCATTTTTCTGCTTGAATCCGCCCCAATCCGCTGCCCCCGCCAACGACTTGTTCATGCAGCGGCCGCAGATTGGCCGCCTCGGCGATGGATCTGCGCACAGCGCTGCAGGAGGCGCCGGTATCAAACAGAACCACTGCGGGATAACCCTGAATAAGAATCGGAATCGGAAGTACGTTGGGTAAGCCCCGATCAATCCGGGTCAGCACCGGACCTGCATCCTGCCATATCAGTTTCATCATTTCACCTGCTTTCTGCTTTCTGCTTTCTGCTTTCTGCTTTCTGCTTTCTGCTTTCTGCTTTCTGCTTTCAGTATACCAAAAAGAAAAAGCAGCGGCTGCTTTTCGGTCAGAATTATAAAGTTTTTGATTATGTTCGTTGATCTGACAAAAAAGAATTGACTTGGAGTGAACTTCAGGCGTTACAATAAAGCCACGGGGAAACGAACTACCCCGTCTGCAAAGTAAGGGAGGCACATCCAATGGAAAAATCTAAGGTCTATTTTACCAAAATCATCACTCCGGAGAAAATGATCGAAATGGAAGAAATTCTCGGCCGGCAGCTTAAAGGCAAGGTCGCGGTGAAGCTGCACAGCGGCGAAGTCGGCAACCAGAACTTTCTGCGTCCGGAATTCATGAAACCGGTGATCGACAAAGTAAACGGCACGGTCGTGGAATGCAACACCGCTTATGAAGGACAGCGCAATACGACGGAAGCCCACTGGCACACAATGGAAAAGCATGGCTGGTCCAAGCTGTTTTCCGTCGATATTCTCGACGAAGACGGCGATTTGGAATTGCCGGTGAACGGCGGAAAGGTAATCCAGAAAAACTTTGTCGGCGATCATCTGAAAAATTATGATTCCATGCTGGTGCTGACGCATTTTAAGGGCCATCCGATGGGCGGTTACGGCGGAGCGCTGAAAAATATTTCGATTGGCCTGGCGTCCAGTTATGGTAAAGCTTACATCCATGGGGCTGGCGTCGCGGAAAACATCTGGACCGCGGATCATGATCAGTTCCTGGAATCCATGGCCGACGCCGCAAAGTCAATTTTGGATTATGAAAAAGAAAACATTGCGTTTATCAACGTGATGTGCAACATGTCGGTCGACTGCGACTGCTGCGCAAAAGCGGAGGATCCGAAGGTCAGAGATATCGGTATTCTGTCCTCACTCGATCCGGTTGCACTGGATCAGGCATGCCTCGATCTTGTTTATCAGTGCGAGGATCCGGGAAAGAAGGATTTAATTGAAAGAATTGAATCCCGCCATGGAATTTATACTATCGAAGCGGCGGCCGCGTTGGGGATTGGCTCGCGTGAATACGAACTGATCGACGTCGATCATCTACAAAAGTAAACCCTTGAAAGCTTAAACCTGAAAAGAGGAACTCCGGGATTAGAAAGCGCATGTTTCGTCTGGCGCCCCACCTGGAAATTCCTCTTTTTTGATTAGGCGTGCTGTTCGTCCATCAGCTGATTCCATCGCAGAACGGAATTGACGGACGTTTCCAGCCAGTAAAGAAAACGGGTGCCCGGCAGACGCGGTTCGCGCTTTTGCATCGTCTGGACAAGCGGCGCGCCATCTGCCGCATTGTGCCACAGATCGACAAAGATTGTATCGGCCTCGCCGGGTTTCAGACGATCCACCACAGCGAAAGCGTCGTCATGGATGATTGTTAATTTTTCAGGATTCTCCCATTGCGGCAGGATCCAGCGGGTAAACCAGGCGATCACCGCCGCTTCCTTCTCAACCACAACAATTTGTTCAACGTCTGCTTTGCGTGAAAGGTGATAAGCGAAATAACCCAAGCCCAGTCCGCAAACCAACACTTTTCCGCTGGCTTGTTTCAGCAGCGGCCGCATCGTGTTGATCTCGCTGGGAATCACGCTCATCCATTCAACGCCATTCTCATAAACACAGGGATAACGGTATTCCGTATCGAAATAGCCCAACTGCGGACATTCCGCCCCGGTTTCATCCACGCGGTAATCGTCATAGATCAAAATTTCAAACGGCTGATAGCATTCCCAGCGCACCGTCCAGGCGCCTTGCGTGCTGTCCGGGAAATGAATGTTGCGCAAATAGGCGTCAGCTTCATAGTCAGCCGCGGACAAGTGCCGGAATCCCGGCTTGAAATATTGTTCGGCCAGCATGCGGTGCTGGGGATTTTCGTCAAGATCCAGCCCTGCGATAATACAAAAGAGAGTATAGACGGCGTCTGTCTGCGAGAGTCCGCAGCCAGAGCACAGGGACTCCACCATTCTCCGCTCAATGGCGCAGGGATTTTCCTGCAGATAATCGGCAACGAGTTGGGTCATCGCGGAATTGAGTTTCATCCGCTTAACTTGTTGATCTGTCATTGTGTTTCCTCCTGCATTATCATCCGCCTGTTTCAGTTCAGCCCAGTCCGTTGCTTCTGCCGTTTTTAATAAAAGGGAGAGAGCCAGCTGCATTTTGGTTCTGCTTTCTGCTTTCGAATCTCAACACTGTTATCAGTTTCTTGACCTGAGATGTAATTCACTTTAGCTAAGATTGCAGCAACGTACAGCGATCAGCCGGGGTCGCCGGGCTCATTCGGAATCCTTCCGCGCTTTGTCTGCCGTTCATTTCACTTTGTCCCCGATAACAAAAAAACCTGTCCAGCGACAGGATTTTTAGTAAGTGGTGGTTCCAGCCGGGATTGAACCGGCGACACATGGATTTTCAGTCCATTGCTCTACCAACTGAGCTACAGAACCATTGGTTGCGGGGGAAGGATTTGAACCAACGACCTCCGGGTTATGAGCCCGACGAGCTACCAGACTGCTCTACCCCGCGATAACTAAGTATGAAATTTTCAATGGCGGAGGAACTGGGATTCGAACCCAGGCGCCGGTTTCCCGACCTACCGGTTTTCAAGACCGGACCCTTCAACCACTTGGGTATTCCTCCAGAATGACTTGGTGGACCCTGTAGGACTCGAACCTACGACCAGCCGGTTATGAGCCGGCAGCTCTGACCAACTGAGCTAAGGGTCCGCAGATCCTAAACAATCAAATGGTAGCGAGGGTGGGACTCGAACCCACGACCTTCCGGGTATGAACCGAACGCTCTAGCCAACTAAGCTACCTCGCCATAAATTTAAATCATGGTCGGGATGACAGGATTCGAACCTGCGACCCCTTGATCCCAAATCAAGTGCACTACCAAGCTGTGCTACATCCCGAAATATAAGTTCCCAATGGGAACTGTTTTTTTTAATAAAATGGCGCGCCCAGTAGGAATCGAACCCGCAACCTTTTGATCCGTAGTCAAACGCTCTATCCAGTTGAGCTATGGGCGCGTATCTTGTTGTTCTTATCAACAACGCTTTGTTATTATAACAGAGTTCGTGTTGATTTGCAACAACTTTTTTTATTTTTTCACAGCTTGATTTTTAGGATTGGTGGGGATGACGGGACTCGAACCCGTACGATGTTTCCATCACCGGATTTTAAGTCCGATGCGTCTACCGATTCCGCCACATCCCCATTTGTTGGAGGTACCTGCCAGATTTGAACTGGCGATCACAGAGTTGCAGTCTATTGCCTTACCACTTGGCTAAGGTACCATTTCGCTGTGCTTTATTATTATATATGAACTCCTATCAAAATGCAAGGCTAAAATGAAACGATTTTCGGCGTTTTTCAAAACGGAAAAGGCGCCGATTGCGACGCCTTTTTTCATACGCTCAGTCCACAAAGACTCAGCTTTTTAACTGTTTTTAACTTTGATCCACAGATCTGCCAGTTTCTTTTTTAAAACCTCATTGTGCTTGAATACTTCATCCTTCGGATAACCAACGCGCGGCAGATACGCCGGATTTCCATCATATTCTCCACCCACGGCGCTCATTTCTTCCAGCACATTCTTGTTGCTGGAAGCATAGCCGACCGTGCTGGAGTTGTCATAGGAAGCGTCGTCAGACAAAATGTAATTGATGAATTCATTGGCCAGCTTCGGACATTTCGCATTCGCCGGGATGACCATTGCGTCGCTCCACAGGTTCGTGCCTTCCTCCGGCAGCCAGTAAGCCATGTCCTCATTTTCAGACAGAATATAAGCCGCGTCGCCGCTGTAAACGACGGCGATATCCTTTTCGCCGGTGACCATGCCGTCGATGACTTCATCTGTCACATAGGAAGGATCGACCTTCTTATCCATGTCCAGCAGCCATTCATAAGCTGCCTGAATCTCGTCTTCATTTTCTGTATTCATCGAATACCCCAGCGCCTTAAACGCCATCATGAACGAATCCCGCTCGGAGTCATAGACGAACACATGTCCCTTGTATTTCTCATTGCGCAGCACGTCGAAGCCCTGCGATTCCACATCTGCCGGATCGACGTTGTTCTTGTTGTAGACAATTCCGACCATGCCCCAGAAATATGGCGCAGAGTAGGTGTTATCCGGATCGTAGGACAAACCCTTGACGCCGTCGGCCAGGTTCGCCAGATTCGGAATCATCGACTTATCCAGCGGCTGAAGCATATTTTCGTCGATCATCCGCTCGATCATGTAATCGGAAGGCACCAGCACGTCATACTGACTGCCGCCCAGCAGCTTCGTATACATTTCCTCGTTGGAGGCAAACATGGAGTAATTGATTTTGACATTGTACTGTCTTTCAAAGTTGGACAGGACGTTTTCCCCGACATATTCGCCCCAGTTGTAGACGTTCAGCGTGCTGCAGCCGTAGACCTCCTGCGGATCAATGTCGCTCTTGCCGCCGCCCCCGCAGCCGCCAAGCGCAACGACCATCAGGCCGCACAAACCCAGTTTAACCCAGTTTTTCATTTTTCTTCAATTTCCTTTCTTTCATCAGCGGAACGACGTTGACCAGAATCAGAACGACGGTGATCATCACCACAATGATCGTGGACAGCGCGTTGATGCTCGGATTGATCCGCTTGTACATCGAATAAACGTAAATCGAGATGTTGTTGATGCCCGGACCGGTTGTAAAGAATGAGATGACGAAGTCGTCAAACGACATCGTGAAGGCGATCAAAGCACCGGAAACGATGCCCGGCATGATCTCCGGAACGATGACCTTCGTCAGGGCCTGCCATGGGGTCGCGCCCAGATCCAGCGCGGCTTCCGGCAGGTTGGGATCCATCTGGCGGAGCTTGGGCATGATGCTGAGCATGACGTAGGGAATACAGAATGCGATATGCGCCAATAACAGCGTCATGAAGCCGGTTTTAATATTTAACGAAGTAAACAGAAGCATCAAGCCGATCGCCGTGACGATTTCCGGGTTCATCATCGGCAGATTGTTGATCTGCAGCGTGAGTTCCTTGACGATCCGCCTGGATTTGGACAGACCGATCGCCGCGATCGTGCCGACGATCGTGGAAACCACCGTTGCGATGACCGCGATGACCACAGTGTAATAGATCGACTCCATAATCGTGCGGTTGGCGAACATCTTTTCATACCACTGCAGTGAGAAACCGGTGAATTTGCTTAACGACTTACTGTCGTTGAAGGAGAAGACGATGACATAGAGAATCGGCAGATAGAAGAATGCGAGAACCAGTAACAGATAAAACCGGGAAAACAAGGATTTCAGTTTTTTCATGCGCGGGTTTCCCCCTTATTCTCATAGTCGACCTTCTTGGTGATAAACATCGAGATCATGATGATCACCGCCATGATCAGCGAAATCGCCGAGCCGAAGTTCCAGTCGCCGGTAGAAATGAAGTAGTTCTCAATCAGGTTGCCGACCAAAACGTAATCGCCGCCGCCCAGAAGCTTCGGAATGAAGAAGCTCGATACCGCCGGCAGAAAGACGAGCGTAATGCCGGAAATGACGCCCGGCATTGACAGCGGCAGCGTGACGCGCAGGAAGGTCTGCACCTTGTTGGCGCCCAAATCCTCCGCCGCGGTTAACAGGCTCTGATCCATTTTAGTCAGCGACGTATAGATCTGTAAAATCATAAAGGGAATAAAGTTATAAACCATGCCGACAAACACCTTGAATTCGCTGCTGACCGGAAAGTTCAGCAGAATGCCGCGCCAGGCGTAGGTTCTGACAAGCATGTTGATCCACATCGGCAGCGTGATCAGCAGAACCATGATCGCTTTGCGGTTGCCGTCGAGCTTGGCGATGAAATACGCCGCCGGATAGCCTAACAACACGCAGATGACCGTCGTGATCAGCGCGATCTTTAACGACCGCCACAGCACGTTGGGAAAAATACTGTCGGAGAAAAAGCGGGCGAAGTTATCGAGCGTAAACTGCAGCGTCAGTACGGAGTTGCCCTGCTTGGTGAACGCGTACAGCACGATCAGAAGCATCGGCGCCAGAATCATGATTGCGATCCAGATCAGATAGGGATACAGCATGCGCGCAAATGATTTCATAGCGGCTTACACTCCCATCTTGGACATGACGTGAATGTCCTCCGGCGCGAATTTGAGATCGACTTTCTTGCCTTCCTCCTGGAAATCCGTAGTGTGGATCTTGAAGATACGGCCTTTGGTCGCAAAGGTGATGTCGAAGTCGCCTTCCGTGATCGTTTCCGGATCGAAGTCATATTTCACTTCGCTGATCTCGATCGGACTGTCGTCCTCCAGATCCCAGGCTTCGGCGCTGGCCCACATTTTCAAATCGGTGTTCAGCGCGACGCTCTCTTTGATTTCATCCGGTGTTTTATAGAAGTCAAAGGCGGTAATGCCGATGTTATGCTTGTTGTCCTCGACATACTTCGGCTCGACGACGCTGATTTTAATCGTGATCGAGGTGCCCTTGGAGGTGCCGAAGGTCGCCGGATAGGTGCCGGGCTGCGGCTTGATGTCATAATCGACGGTGGACAGAGAAATAAATTCATCTTCCTCATCCCAGGCCTGTGCGTTGGCGCGGGCGATGACGTCGGCGTCGGTCATCTCCGCGACGTCCTCCAGGTCCATCGTGAAGTCGTTGGCAGAAATTTTTTCATGCGCTTCCGGATTCACTTTATCATGGTTGGCCAGAACGTGCATCTTAACCGTCTTCGCGGTACCGGATACCGTCTGGACCATGATTTCGTAATGGACGCCCTTAAACAACAGCGACTTGACCTCGCCGGTAAGGATCCCCTGACCGCGCGGCACGATGTCGATGTCTTCCGGGCGGATCACGATATCGACGTTTTCATTCTTTTTAAAGCCGAAGTCCACGCACTCATAGATCTTATCGTCAAACATGACGCGGTAGTCTTCCTTCATGACCCCGTCGATGATATTCGATTCGCCGATAAAGCGGGCGACGTATTCGTTTTCCGGTTCGTTGTAGATTTCTTCCGGGGTGCCTATCTGCTGGATTTCGCCATCCTTCATGACGACGATCTTATCAGACATCGTCAGGGCTTCTTCCTGATCGTGGGTAACGAAGATAAACGTGATGCCGACTTCCTTCTGAATTTTTTTCAGCTCGTGCTGCATTTCCTTGCGCAGCTTGAGATCCAGCGCGCCTAACGGTTCGTCCAAAAGCAGAACCTCCGGCTCGTTGACCAACGCGCGGGCAATCGCGACACGCTGCTGCTGACCGCCGGAAAGCAGGGTGACGTTGCGTTTTTCAAAGCCTTCCAGACCGACTAAGGAAAGCATCCGCATGACCTTCTGTTCGATGACGTCCTTGGACTGCTTCTTGATTTTCAAGCCGAAGGCAATGTTTTCATACACGTTCATGTGCGGAAACAGCGCGTACTTCTGGAACACGGTGTTGATCTCCCGTTTGTAAGGCGGCACCTGGCTGATATCCTGACCGTCGAAAATAATCTTTCCTTCTGTCGGCTCCAGAAATCCGCCCAGAATTCTGAGCAGCGTCGTTTTGCCGCAGCCCGATGGGCCAAGCAGCGTGACAAACTCGTTTTCATAGATATCCAGATTGACGCCCTTCAAGACGATCTGGCCGTCGAATTCCTTCACGATATTCTTAAACTGAATTAGTTTTTTCATCCGTAAATCCCCTTTCTCTAATGGCTTAAAAGATCGGCGGCGTGCAGATCCACAGCACGCGGGCCGGCTGCGCCGAATCGTTTTTCAGACAATGGCTGAACGAACCCTTGATGTAAAACGTCTGCCCCTTTTTGACGATATAGACTTTCCCCGTATCCAGATTGATCAGCTTGATCCGTCCGGACAGCACGTAGCCGAATTCCTCCCCTTCGTGAACAGCGACCTCGTGTGACCGGCCCTGCGGCGGCAGTTCCAGCAGAATCGGCTCCATTTCGTTTTTCTGGGCATTGGGCACGATCCAGTGGATCGTGCAGTCTTCCCGTTCGTCGACGAAGTAGTCGTCGTCGGTAAACACCAGTTTTTCCTCTGTTTCTTCCTGGAAAAACTTCGCCAGCGTCGTGCCCAGCGCTTCAACGATATCCTGCAGCGTCGCGATCGAAGGCGAGGTCAGATTCCGTTCCAGCTGCGACAGGAAACCCTTGGTTAACTCACAGCGGCTGGCCAGTTCCTCCAGCGTCAGGTTGTTTTTCGTCCGCAGCTGTTTGATCCGATATCCGATATCCATCCAACCCCTCCTTTTTCGCCCAGATGTTTAGTAACACTAAACTTCCCGGAAGCATTTAATAAACACAGATATTATTATACATACGCGCCTGTAAAATTCAATAGTTTTAAACAAAAAGATTACTGCGGTTAAACTTTTTCCTGAATTCTACCGCAGCTGTCATGCCGCATTGGCAGGGGGGGGGGATGGAAAATCCAAGCGTAGGAAACCTTGAAAACGTGCTGAAACGCATTCCGATTTCAAGGTTTCAAAAATGGCCTCTTTCCATTCAGTTTCCCCTCAGAGCGAACATTTCCGCTTTTCATGTCTTCCTGCCCCGCTGCCGCTCCCTCCTTTTGATCCCCGGCCGCACTCAAGGCCTATGTGTGCCTGCTTCCTGCTTCGTCTTCTCCTTTTGCCTGTACTCAGTTTTCCCGAATCCGGCAGTCTCATCCCGCTTGGACGTCCAAACAGACAAACACAAAAAAACCGGATACACTGAGTACCCGGCATTGTGATGACAATCGAAAGTCCTTATCTGTTGAATCAGACCGCTTACAACAGACCTTCGATCATGTTTTCCAGCATGTTTTTCGGCTGGAAACCAACGCTCTGCTTCACGGCTTTTCCGCCTTTGAACGCGATTAACGTCGGAATCGACATGACGCCGTAACGCTGCGCCAGATCCTGCGACTGATCGACGTTCACCTTAACAATTTCCAGCTTGCCTTCATATTTCGCCGCGACTTCCTCCAGCACCGGCGCCAGCATCTTGCATGGTCCGCACCAATCGGCAAAAAAATCCACGAGTACCAGCCCGTCCTTCGCTGTTATTTCATCAAATTCCTGCGTATTTACAATTTTCATTGTCTTCATCCTCCTGTTCAGTAATCTAAGTATATCACAGTTTTTTCCTTTGCATACCGAAATGCTCACAGCGGACATCAACGGTATTTCCTTGCGGCCGACTTCATTTGCGCCAAAACAAAACAGCCCGGAGGCTGTTTTGAAGTTATTGATGTAAACTCGGAACGGCTTACAGCTTGCTTGCGGCGCCGCGGTCGACGATGACCGTCACATCCGGATGGTTCTGCAGGATGCTGGCCGGGCAATCTTCCGTAACCGGGCCCTTGATCATGGCGTAAATCGCGTCTGCCTTGTTCTTGCCATTGGCAACCAGCAGGATTTTCTTGGCTTTCATGATCGTCGCGATCCCCATGGTGATCGCTTCAGTCGGAACTTTTTCCCCTAATGGATCAAAGAAACGCGCGTTGTCCTGACGTGTTTTTTCCTTCAGAACGACGGTGTGGGTCAGCGTATCAAACGAGGTCCCCGGTTCGTTGAAACCGATGTGACCATTGGCGCCGATGCCTAACAGCTGGATATCGACTTCAAAGTTTTTCATCGCTTCTTCGTACTTTTCACACTCCGCCTGGATGTTGTCACTGTCGCCGACTGGAACGTGAACATTGGCTTCCGGAATGTCCAGGCCGTTGAACAGGTTTTCATGCATGAACGTCCAATACGTCTGGCTGTGGTCGCGCTTCAGGCCGATGTATTCATCCAGGTTGAAGGTAACGACATTCTTATAGGATGTCCCGTTTTCCTTATGATCCTTGATCATATTCTGGTACAGACCGATCGGGCTGGAGCCTGTCGCCAGACCCAGAACCGGATTGGACTTGGATGTGATGACTTCCTTCATGACTTCAAAAGCTTTTTCGCTTAATTCGTCATAGTTTTCCGTCACAATAATTTTGAACATTTGAAATTCCTCCCTTTTACATCTATAACAATAGCACGAAAACGGTGTAAACTCAACGCTTCGGGCTGTTGTTGCCAAATTAAAATCAGCCGATTTCGATCGTGTAGGACGTCGTGAAGCTGGCGTTTTCACGCAGCTGAATCGTGCCTTCGCGTTCTTCAAACGGAACGTGAACTTCCGCAAAATCGCCGTGTCCATGCCATGGCTCGATGCACAGATACGGAGCGTTCGGCTTGGTCCAGAAAGCCAGCCAGCGATAGCCCGCGACGCTGACTTTAACGCTGTTTTTACCGTTAGTCAGGGTAACGTAAGGCGAGCGCAGATGCTCGAACAGAAGCGTCGGGATGTTGTTGAAGGTTGCGTAGTCCAGCGCAATTTCCTTTTCTTCCTTTAAACACAGCGACGCGTTGGAGCTGGCGGTTGTCTGCGTTTCCGGGCACGCAAAAACGATCTTGTAGTCTTCAAAGCGTTCCCCCGGCGCCATCGGGCAGTTAAACGCCGGATGCAGACCGAAGGAGAACGGCATCATCCGCGGCGAATGATTGTCGATCCGGTAGGTGATCGTCAGCTTCCGGCCGGACAGCCGATAGGTCACCGTCAGTTTGAATTCAAACGGATACTGCGCGCGAGTTTCCTCATTGTCGCTTAAAGATAAAACGATCGTGTCTTCGCTCACGCTTTCGACGGTGAATTCGCTGTGACGGGCAAACCCATGGTTGCCCATCTTATAGGTTTTTCCGTCGATCTGATAGTCCTTGGTCCAGGTGCTGCCGACCATCGGGAACAGGATCGGATTGCGCCCGGCCCAGAACTGCGGGTCGCCCTGCCACATGTGTTCGATATTCTTTTCTTTGTCATAAAAGCTGGTGATTTCCGCCGCCAGCGTTTTTACTTCCACCGCGGCGACTTCATTTTCAATTCTCGGCATGATTTTCCTCCTCGATCAATCCAAAGTGCAGACAGGCTTTGTAGACGCCGTCACGATCAATGTCGTCAGCGATGTAGTCGGCCGCCTGCTTGGCTTCGTCGCAGCCGTTGCCCATTGCGATGCCCAGCCCGGCCCGGCGGATCATTTCCACATCGTTGTAGCCGTCGCCAAACGCCACTGTTTGAGGTTGATCAAAGCCCCAGTGCGCCGCCAGTTCCAGCATTCCGCTGGCCTTGTTCGCATCTGCTGCGGTGACTTCGTTGGCGAAATGCATGACCATCAGATGGGAATTGTGCAGCAGCGGCCGGATCGCGTCGACATGTTGGGCTTCCCGGGTGTAAAAGATGATATTGACTAACGGCTGGTGCTTCCACAGCGTCTGGCCGGGACGCATCTTATACAGAAAATAGAACAGATCGCTGATTTCCTGGGTGTAGTGCAGATCGTGGCTGTTTTCACCATGGACGCCGCTGTAACGCACGACTAAATCGTTGCGGCGGCAGTAATCGATCACCCGTTCGGCATCGCCTTCGTCAATGATTTTAGAGGCGATGATTTTCCCATGATCCATAATGATTCCACCCTGAGCGCAGACGACCCCGTCCAGCAGATCCGTCAGCTTCGGCGGCAGATTGACCAATTCCTCCACCGCCCGGCTTGTGCACAGCGCGATCTGACTGCCGTTTTGCTTCAGCCTTTCAATCGCGGTATACGCCGAGGCGGGAACATCGTGAAGGGTGTGGGAGAACAGCGTGTGATCGATGTCGAAAAAGACGGCGCGGGCTTTACTCATGCAGCATGGCCTCGCCCAGCACCCAGGTTTGGGCTACGCTGTAATCGTCATTGAGCACGCACAGATCGGCGTCATAGCCGGTTTCGATCAAGCCCTTGTTGGCAAAGCCCATCCGCGTGGCAGGATTGATTGTCGCGGCGTTGATCGCCGTCGCCAGCGGCAGCTTCATCATTTCGATCAGGTTGCCGACCAGCACGTTCATGCGGTTGGAGCTGCCTGCCAGCTTACCGTTAGGCAGCCGTCCGCAGCCATCCTCGCCGACCGTCACGTCGCGGCCCTTCATGTGATAGAAGCCCGGCTTCAGGCCCTTAATTGATACGGAATCGGTAACCAGAATCAGTTTATCCTTGCCCTTGACGCGGCCCAGCACACTGGCGACGGCCGGATGCACATGCACGCCGTCGGCGATCAGCTCGGCGTAAATGTTCTCAAAGAACATCGCGGCCCCGGCGGTTCCCGGTTCGCGGTGATGCAGGCCGAGCATGCCGTTGAAGGTATGCGTGAAGCTGTCGGCGCCATCTTCGATCGCTTTGGCGCATTCATCAAATTTCGCTCCGGTATGCCCCATCGCGACTTTGACGCCCTGGGAAACACAGTAGCGGATCAACGCGTGATCGTCATCTTTTTCCGGCGCGATGCAGATCATCTTGATCTTACCTTCAGCCGCCTTCTGGTAACGGTCAAATTGTTCAATGTTGGGTTTCTGAATTAAGTATGGATTGTGCGCGCCCTTGAATTCATGGGAAATCTGCGGGCCTTCGACGTGGATGCCCTGAATTTTTGCCCCGCGGTGATCTTCGTCAATGATCTTGCTGATAAGCGCGAAGGATTCCAGCAGATTGCTTTCCGGAGCGGTCGAGGTCGTCGCTAAAAAACTGGTGACGCCGTCCTGCGGCAGATATTCAATCCAGTTCAGCAGACCTTCGCGGGTCGCATAGTTGCAGTCCAGTCCGTTGTAGCCGTGGCAGTGAATGTCGATCAGACCTGGAAGGATCCGCTTATCGCCGTAATCCACGTCGGCTTTCTGCGCATCATAGGATTCGATGGCCGTGATCTTTCCGTTGTCAAAAACAAGCTGAGCTGGAACGAATTGTTCGTTCAGCCAGACGCGCGTGCTTTGAATTCTCATATTTGCTCCCTCTTTTCTTTGGAGTTTGTCTCTATTTTGTACTCTTATATGCTTTTATAATGGAGATAGATTGAAGCTGGACAGGCTGTTTGTTTAAGACTCGTGAAAATGGAAACGCATCTTGGAATTAAAATCAATCGCTTATTCAAATGCGGAACGTTATGGAAGCAGTTTTTTCTGCTTGGACAAAAACCTTCGCCATCGCAGAGCGCGGAAGGAGTCTGAAAGCGGGGGAAAAACAGAAATCCCCGGCAGCATTCGCTGCAATCTGTCCCGTTTTTCTGCTCCGGCAAAGTCCAACTACAAAGAAAAACCTGAAAGGTTCAGGTTTTTACAGCATTTCTTTTCCGAGGCAGTATGTCTGAACCACGTCGTAATCGCGGTTGAGAACAACCAGATCGGCGTCGTAGCCCGCCATGATTTTACCCTTGCGGTCGTCCATTTTCAACAGACGGGCCGGATTCAGGGAAACCATGTTGACCGCCCAGTCAAACGGCAGCAGCGCCTTTTCAACCAGGTTCTGCAGACCGCGGTTAAACTTCAAAGTGCCGCCGGCCAGCGTGTCGGTGCCGTGCAGATAAGCGGAGCCGTTTTCACGGATATCAATCTGATTGCCGCCCAGTTCATAGTAGCCTGGTTCGCAGCCTTTTGCGCACAGCGCGTCGTCGATCATGACGGCATAGTCGCGGCCCTTTGCGGTAACGTAAGCATTGACCGCCGCCCAGTTGACATGGTTGCCGTCGCAGATGATTTCGCCATAGGTGTCGCGGCAGCGCATCGCGGCGCCGACCAGATTCGGTGTGCGGTGATGCAGACCATTCATCCCGTTAAAGACATGCGTCATGGAATTTGCGCCGTTGGCAATGCCCATCAGCGCGTCTTCATAGGTTGCGCCGGAGTGACCGATGGATACGCAGACGCCATGGCTGGAGGCGTAGCGTGTTAAAGCCCAGTCCGGATCCTTTTCCGTTGCCAGTGTGATAACCTTGATCATGCCCTTGGCGGCTTCCTGATACTTCTTGAACTGCTCAACATCCGGCGTAACGATGAACTGTTCCGGCTGCGCGCCTTTGTTTTTCGCGTTGAGGTATGGGCCTTCAAAATGAATGCCGAGGATTTCCGCACCTTCGTAGCCTTCGTCAACGACTTCCGTGACGTTGATCAGCGCTTTGGTCAGCACTTCTTCACTCTGCGTGACTGTGGTCGGCAAAAAACCGGTGATGCCTTCCTTCGGCAGTCCGGCAGCCCAGGTCCGCAGACCTTCATGATTAGCGTCGTTCGTATCAAAACCCAGACCTCCGTGGCAATGAATATCAATCATGCCCGGCAGGATCCGATCCTCGCCGTAATCCTTATCGACCGGCTTGGTTCCATACGGGTAAATTCCTGTGATCTTCGCGTCTATGATCTCCAGCTGCGCTTCAATGAACGTACTGGAAACCCAAACCTGCTTACTTTGAATAATCATCTTTTAGTCCTCCCTTGATGTTCTTATTATATCCCCTTTGAAAATTGAATTCAACAATAGCACACTGTAAAAATGGCTTTTTTATTCATTGATCCATCAATAATTTGTGATAATAATTTCAGCAATGAAAGCGGTTTGGTTTTGCCTGGAAAAATACCGGGAAACAGGCGGCAAATCGCGAATGAGTCGCCGCTGAATTCCCGCTTTTCAAATTCAGTTTTTGATTTGCAGCTCAGAGTACAGGAGGGATCTGCGGCAGTCTGAATGTCCGGCATGCGATTGGATGAATCGTTTCAACCACGATCTTGCGATGCAGTGGTAAACAAAAAATCGACGGCAGCTGTTTCTGAGAAGACCCGAAGGCAAGCTTCAAGAAAACGCCGCGGGGTGATTGCGGCGTTTTTACTTGCTTTATTTAATTTCTGTTTGTCTGGATATGGATTATCCCCGGCGTTTGCCTTGAGATGAAATCGAGCTTTTGGACGTTTTCCCACGCTGATCAAAACGCTTGTCTGAGGCAGCCTGCTTTTTTCCATCAGCAGCGGCTTTCTCACGCCCCTTTGTGAGCTTTTGCGAGCGGCTTCCAGACCTGGAGTTCCCACTGTTTCTCCCCGACCGCTTGCTTTCTTCCTTTGCACTCCGTCCCGTTTTCTGCCGACTGCCTGCCTCCTGTTTTCCCCAGGGAACAGGCGGAATCAGACAGTCGCGGCCATAACCGATCAGATCGGTCCGGCCGGCGCGGGTCAGCGCTTCATGCACAAGCTTATAATTCCGCGGGGCGTTGAATTGCATTAATGCCCGCTGCAGCTGCTTCTCATGCGGATCCCGGGCGACATAGACCGGTTTCATCGTCATCGGATCCAGCCCCGTCCAGTACATCGTCGTGGAAATTGTCGCCGGGGTCGGATAGAAATCCTGCACCTGCTGCGGAATGTGATTGATCGACTTGAGATAACAGGCCAGCTCGATCGCGTCGTTCAGATCACAGCCGGGATGCGAGCTCATCAGATATGGAACGAGGAATTGATTCATTCCATATTCCTTGTTCAGCGCCAGATACTTCTCCCTGAATTTTTCATACAGGGCGTGATTGCATTTGCCCATCGTATCCAGCACCTTGTCGCTGACATGTTCCGGCGCTACCTTCAGCTGACCGGAGATGTGATACTGCACCAGCTCGCGGAAAAAGGTATCGTCTTGATCGTACATCAGATAATCGTACCGCACGCCCGAGCGCACAAACACCTTTTTCACGCCCGGCAATACCCGCAGATCGCGCAGGATGCTGAGATAATCGCGATGAGAAACCTCAAGATTTTTGCATGGCTTGGGATGCAGGCATTCCTTACCAGGACAGGTTCCGCGCTTCAGCTGATCCTGACAGGAAGGATGGTAGAAATTGGCGGTCGGTCCGCCGACGTCGTGGATGTAACCTTTGAAATCCGGATCCTGGATTATCTTTTTTGCTTCCTCCAGAATCGACTGCTTGCTTCGTGAAGAAATCACCCGGCCTTGATGATTGGTCAGCGCGCAGAAAGCGCAGCTGCCGAAACAGCCGCGGTTGGCGATGATCGAAAAGCGGACTTCATCAATCGCCGGGATGTGATGATACATCGGATGAAAGGTTCGTTTGTAGGGGAGTGAATAGGTAAAATCCATCTGTTGCTGCGTCAGAGGCAGCGCCGGAGTATTGGCGACGACATACCAGCCTTGATACGGCTCGACCAGCACCGTGGCATTGAGGGCGTCGATGTTGAGATGCTGGATACGGAAGCTCTCGGCATATTTGCGCTTATCCTGCGACACTTCTTCAAAGGAAGGCAGCAGCTTATGCTCAAACAGATGATCGATCGTCTTGCATTTGTAGACGGAGCCTTTAATCCAGATGATATCCTGAATTGGCAGGCCGCCGTCCAGTGCTTCCGCCAGCTCGATGATCGAATTCTCGCCCATGCCGTACAATACGAGATCGGCGCCGGAATCTAAAAGGATCGACCGCCGGACTTGATCATCCCAATAGTCATAATGGGCTAACCGCCGCAGTGATGCCTCAATCCCGCCCAGAATCACCGGCGTCTTGGGATAGAGTTGTTTGATTTTCTGGGAATACACGATCGTCGCGCGGTCCGGGCGTTTGCCCATCTCGCCGTTATCCGTGTAATTATCTTTATCACGGCGGCGTTTGGAGACCGAGTAATGATTGACCATCGAGTCGATGTTGCCGGAGGACACCAGAAAGCCCAGCCGCGGCTCGCCAAATTCCATAAAGGGTTCGTCGCGCGTCCAGTCGGGCTGCGGGATCATGCAGACCTTATAGCCGTAAGCTTCCAGCATACGTGTGATGATCGCCGGGCCGAAGGACGGATGATCAACATAGGCGTCACCGCTGACATAGACGAAATCGGGCTGGGTCCAGCCGCGTTGTTCCATTTCTTCACGGGTTACAGGTAAAAAATCAGTCATTGTCTTCCTCCTTGGCGGGTTGTTCCGCGTTACTTTGCCGCCTCACAGTCCAGTCTGAACTCCATTTGAATTTCTTTCAAACGACTTGTTCATTTTAATTGTACTTGAATTTTGTCGTTTTGTCTTCCTCGGCGACGAAGAAAAAGCGCCGGTCAGCGCTTTAACTCAATTAACTTTTCCCAGGCGCAGTCGCTGCGGCCAAAGTGACCGTAAGCGGAATAGCGGCTGTAAATCGGCTTTTTCAGATCTAACTGGCGAAGGATGCTGGAGACGCGGAAATCGAAATTCTTATGGATAATTTCCAGAATTTCCTCGTCGCTGACCTTGCCGGTACCAAAGGTTTCGACATAGATCGAAATCGGTTCGCTCTTACCGATAGCGTAAGAGACTTCAATTTCCAAACGATCCGCCAGACCGGCCGCCACCAGGTTCTTGGCGACGAAACGGCTGTAATAGGCCGCGCTGCGGTCAACCTTGCTCGGGTCCTTGGAGCTGAAGCAGCCGCCGCCGATCCGTCCCATGCCGCCGTAGGTATCGACGACGATCTTACGGCCGGTTGTGCCGCTGTCGCCGAATGGTCCGCCGACGACGAAGGATCCGCTTGGATTTACGAGGATCTTCGTGTCCTTGTCGATCAGGTTGGCGTCGATCACCGGCTTGATGACCTCATTGATGATCTTGGCCCGGATTTCTTCCTGGGTCGCTTCGGCAATATGCTGCGTGGAAACGACAATGGTGTCGAGCCGGACTGGTTTGTTATCATCATATTCCACGGTGACCTGAGTTTTGCCATCGGGTTTCAGGATGGAGTAAGCTTCCTGTTTGCGGACTTGTTCCAGCCGTTCCGCCAGCCGGTGAGCCAGCGCAATCGGCATCGGCATATAGTTTTCTGTTTCGTTGCAGGCGTAACCGAACATAATTCCCTGATCGCCCGCGCCCATATCAGCTTCATCATGCATGACCGCTTCATAGATTTCCGCCGACTGCTTCGACACCTTGGTCAAGACTTCAAATTCTTCTGTGTAGCCGATTTCGCGGATTTTGTCCTTCGCAATTTTCTCAAACGGCAGATCGGCGCTGGTGTTCGCTTCGCCATAGATAAAAATCAGATTGTCTTTGATCGTCGTTTCCACCGCCATCTTGCTGGCAGGATCCTGACGAAGTGCTTCGTCCAGAATCGCGTCGGAAATGGCGTCGCAGATTTTGTCCGGGTGTCCGCTGGTGACGGATTCGCTGGTAAAAAATTTTTTCATAGATTATCCTCCTTGTCTTTTTTATCAAGGCAGATATGACGCATAAGAAAAGCCTTCAGAAAGAAGGCTTCATGATTCATCGTCCTGCTTTCTTATCGTTGCCAGCATTACCACCTTGCTTTCAAGCAGGTTGGTATGAGTTCGTCGAGCTGACTCTCTCCCTCATTCTTGATAAAAAGACCAGGAATAGTAAACCATACCTGGTGGTAAAAAGCAAGGATTTCTCTACATAATCCGCAAATTCCAGACATTTCCGGCTTTCTGCCTGAGCTTGATTTGAATTTTGCGAAGCTTGCCACCCATTTGTATTTTCAGGCTTGTATTCCTTCGGCGGCTTTGGTATCATAGTTAGAAAATATTCGGAAAGAGGAAAGAGGAGGATTTTTGTTTATGAGTTCAATACGCCTGATCGCCACCGACCTGGATTTCACATTACTGAACGAACATTTTGTCTTAACCGAAACCACAAAGGAAATTCTCAGCCGAATTTTGGACAGCGGCGTGGAATTTGTGCCGTGCAGTTCCCGGCCCTTAGGGGAGATTCCGCAATGGCTGCGGGAGCAGAAAAAAATTCGCTGGATCGTCACGGCCAACGGAGGCTTGATCGTGGATAATCAAACGGGAGAGACGCTGGTTTCCAATACGCTGCCTGCGGCCAGAGCCAAAGCGTTATTGACAAAGGCGGAACCGATGAATCCACATTGGAGTTGTTTGATTGAAGGCCGGCTTCACAGTCATCTGGCGATTCTGGACGACCGGAAGGCGTTGAAGATCGACGGTTCTTATTTGAAAAATATTTTGAAAAACCGGATTTGGGAATCGGGGAAGGATTTCTTGGATGCCCTGCCGGACGCGCAGATCGCGAAGATTCATTTTATTACCAGCCGCGATTATCCGGAAAAAAAGCAGGCGCTGATCAATCTGTTATCGGATGAAGAGGGAATTGAACTGACGTCTTCGCATCCGTCAAACCTGGAGATTCTGCATCCGCAGGCGAATAAAGGCGAAGCGTTGAAATGGGTCATGCGGCAGCTGAACTGCACGCCGGAGGAAACGGCGGCATTTGGTGATAACGCCAACGACCTGCCGATGTTGAACGTCGCCGGACACAGCGTCGCTGTCGCCAACGCGACGGAGGAAGTGCTGGCGATGGCGCGGCATCATGCGTTATCGCATAAAGAAGACGGGGCCGCGCGGATGATGGAGCAGCTGGTGTTTCAGTAGGGAGTAAAGAAGAAGCTTTTTCAAAGTATGTCCATCACGGTTTATCCTTGTCTGTCAGAATACATGAATAGAAATTAAAATCATATATAAGAGGCCGGTAGGCAGAGACAATCTCACTCTGCTTTACCGGCCTTTTTCTTATCCTTTTATGATTAAAACATTTATCCGGCTGATTCTTATTCAATCATTCAAATTACAATGGCTATAACATCATTTCTCATTAAATTCAATCTTTTATGGGAACTCCTTGCTTTCCACTCATCTCACAATACTTATTTTTCTTCTTTTAACTCAAATATCGTAAACTTAAACATTATCTTGAATTGAGGTTTTATCCTCTTGATGCGTCTTTTTAAAGTCCACAATGACCGCTAAAAATCGTTGTCCATATTTTTGTAGTTTATTAACGCCGACGCCTGCGATATCTAACATGGCCTCTTCATCAAGCGGCAATCTAACACACATTTCAATCAATGTCTTATCATTGAAAATGATATATGGCGGTAATCCTTCCTCCCTCGCAATATCTGTCCGAAGTTTACGCAAAGCATCAAATAAAACATAGCCAGCGGAAGTAAGCTTGTCTGTATTTCTTTGCTTACTCTTTATTTTTCCAGCTTCCTGTGTTTTTTCTTCAGTGACTTTTAAAATCACATGGGTATTCTCATCTTGCAGCATCGTGATATCGCCAAGCTTCAAAACTCCATATTGGTCCTCTGTCTGCACCAAATATCTCTGATTAATAAGTTCATAGATGAGCTCTCGGATCTGTGACACAGAGTATTCCTTTAATGCTCCATAGGTTTTGTAACGATTCGTACCTACCTCTTTGAGTCTTGCACGATTTGCACCGATTAAGGTTCCCAATACTATCGTTAATCCGTACCGGCCTCTTGTTTCTGCAACGCAATTGATAACCTGTTTCGCTTCTTCAGTCATATCGATTTTTTTATAGTCTTTCATGCAATTACCGCAGTTATCGCAAGGTTTTATTACTTTTTCCCCAAAATAATCTAAAATGGTATTTCTCAGACATTCATTGGTTCTGCAATAATTTTCCATAATTTTAAGACGCCTGGCATCCCGTTGTTTTATAATCTCAATTTCCTCAGAAGAAAGATCAGAAAAATCTTTATTTTCCAGCAGGAACTTGTTGATCATGATATCCTGGGCTGAAAATAATAGGATGCATTGTGAAGTCTCGCCATCCCGACCTGCACGGCCTGCTTCTTGATAATAACTTTCCATGCTTTGAGGCATATTATAATGAATCACATACCGAACGTTCGATTTATCAATGCCCATCCCAAAAGCATTCGTTGCCACAATGACCGGAGTTCGGTCATAGATAAAATCATCCTGATTTCTTTTTCTTTCCTCTTTGTCTAATCCGGCGTGATAGCGGGTGACAGAAACACCTTGTTTGGAAAGCAACATAAAAAGGTTATCTACGTTTTTGCGAGTCGCGCAATAGATAATTCCGCTTTCCTTCGCATGTTTTTGAACATACTCTATAACAAAACGATCTTTATCTTTTCTTTTTTCTACACTATAAAATAAGTTTTTCCGATCAAATCCAGTCACGACCACCTCCGGTTCAATCAGATTTAAAACACAGAGTATATCTACTTTTACTTCTTGCGTTGCGGTTGCCGTAAATGCACTGACAATCGGGCGTTTTGGCAAACTTTTGACAAATCCGATGATTTTCAAATAACTTGGTCTAAAATCTTGACCCCATTGAGAAATGCAGTGAGCTTCGTCAACGGTAATCATGGAAATATCAGCTTGACGGGCAAAATGAATAAAATCGTGACTTTCTAATCGTTCCGGAGCAACATAGATAATCTTATAGACTCCTTTTTCAGCAAACAGTAAAGCTTTAGCAAATTGAGCTTCGCTCAGGGATGAATTAATAAAAGCGGCGCGAATTCCAGCCTCATTTAAAGCCTTGACCTGATCCATCATCAGTGATATCAGCGGTGAAATTACCAATGTAATCCCAGGCAACATCACAGCAGGAATTTGATAGCAGATTGATTTCCCTGCCCCTGTCGGCATGATTGCCAATGCATCGCGCCCCGCAAGAATTGCATTAATGATTTTCTCCTGACCTTCTCGGAAAGATTCATAGCCAAAATATTTTTTCAGGTACTGTCTTGCGTCCATCTTCCATCCCTCAAATCTAATTCATAAACCTATATCAATCATAACATAGAAATTTAGTAAACTGCTTGGATATTTGAAGCAAGTATCTTAAAGATAGAGTGTTGTGAATTGAAAAAGTAAACGCAGCCTTAAGACTAAAAGAAATTGCATTTACTTTTGCAAAGACGCGGACTGCATTTACTCGTGCAAATAAGTTATAGTTATCTTGTATCTCTCTGTACAGATAGGAGTCCTCATTATGAGTCACTTAACTTTGCAAGATCGGATTACAATTCAATCCGAATTGAATCAGGGTTCTTCTTTCAACACAATTGCTCGTTTGATTTCCAAGAGTTCTACCACTCTCTCCCGCGAGATTCGAAATCATCTGCTGATTCGCGATCGTTCTTCTTACCCTCAGTCTCGCATGATGAACGATTGCCTCCATCGCTTTGAATGCCGGCTAAAATTTGTCTGTCAGCCTCAGTGCCATTTTCAAAAGGGGAATTGTCGTTTTTGTGGTCATTGTTTCCGGGTTTGTCATGATT
>NZ_JADNPO010000025.1:0-46079 GCF_015558105.1 Holdemania sp. 1001095H_141210_F2 | reverse complement strand
TAAATTGCATTTCGCTAAATATCTTTTCTTGTACCCTTTTTTATCTGGTTTCTACAGTTATTTTAACACTTTTACCTCATTATCTGGTTCTTTTTTTATTTTGCTTTCCTCTGTTTCCCCTTTTACTCTGCCCCGTAACTCATTTTCCTCTTCACCTACACTTACTCTTACTATTGACCAATAATTTCAAATACCATAATATAAATTTTTACTTTCTTGTCTAATCCGGATCATTCCTTTTTTTGCCAGAACTTTTGACCCCCAATTAGATACTTTTTGCCAATTGCATCCAACTGCATCTGATATTTGACGAGCATTTTCCGCATGTTCATAATCTAACTCTGATATGTAACCTAAGATTTTTATCTCAACTTCCACATAATTTCCTTTTGTAACAGGAATATCTTTATGGATTATTTCAGTTAAAACTGTGTCGTCATCAAAGCATCTCTTTACTCTAGCTTGACTCACTTCATTTTCTTCATAAATTCTTCCACAAGTTTCACATTTATAGCTTTTTAATTTGTCTTTTATAAAATAACCATCATACTCGCTTAAAACAGAATCATAGATAAATCTGACTGATGTATACTCATCCTTATCAGATGCAAACTTGATTGAATTTTCTTGACATATATCATAATCAATACAATATAACGAGTAATTACCACCATATTTAGATGAACGTCCTTCTTCTAAATAATGAGTCAAAAAATATTCACAAAAAATATTCATATAATCCTTACGAACTGGATCAATTAAAATATGACTTGCAGGTCTACTTGAATTTTTTTGTTTTTCAGCTAGTGCTTTTTGTAGTATATCACTCCACATATCCATGTAAAATCCTGAAAGTAATTGAGTTTTTATTGCGCCAGAAAATTGTTTGAAATAAGTTTTCCTGGTTGCTCGAATTCCATAATTTAATTCCTGCATCCCTATTTTCTTGATATTCTTTGATGCTGTCGTTTGAATCCAAGCATTCTGAAGTATTAACCCAATACTCCTTGGAACTCCCATAGCCTCTGTTGATATCCTCTCAGTAACTGAATCTTTTGACCCTTCAAATACATCATTAAATGATAAGCCTTGACAAAAAAGAGACAGCCTTTTTTCAATCAACTGTTCCATATATAATTGCATACGTTTTAGCGTTGGTGTCAATCCACCAAATCGTTCAACAAATTCATTCAGATCTAAAGGTATCGGATATATATCTCGTCCAATTCTTATTTTATCACCAAAAGAAAATCTGTCAGTAATAACACCAATTTTAAAAAACATATTGACCTTAGAACCTAAGAACTTTTTAATTAGTACAGATAATATTCTTTGTTCTGTATCATTCAAGTCCGAAAACTCATCTAAAAAAACATATATATCATCAATACCTGCTTTGTTACGTATTTCATTTATTTTATTCAAGAAACTTTGTATATCTAGACCTCTTATTTGTTTGTAAGTCATAGAACTTGAATTTTCGATTTCATTCGAACTATTTGCATTAATTTCAGCCCCAGATAGATTTAATTTACCTTGAAAATTTTCACCTACTTTATTCTTATATTCATCATTAATATCCAATTTCCTTGAATTTTGAATAGCTAATCCATTTAATAAGGCATCTTCAATGAACGTAAGATCATCAAACGCTTGGTTTTCTTTTCTAAATTTATTGAGAAATTTCTCATCAAACATTAACCTTAATTGCGCCTTTAAAGATTGAATTATTTGACGTACCATGTGAATTTCAATAGACACTAATTCTGAATTATCACTAAATATCTCATTGCAATTACTAAGATCAATATATATTGGTAATATTTTTTTATCAACGAAATACTCACTCTCCCCTTTCACCTTAGAGGATATTGTTTTTAAACATTCGTAGTATCCCCTCAATAATAACGCAGTTTTCCCCGTTCCTCTCCTTCCTACAGCATAATTATCTTGGCGTTGCAATAACAAACTAAGATTTCCAAACATATCAATATAATAACTATCCAAATCTTTCAATTGGGTGATTTCATTAATATTGATATAGTCTGCTCTCAGAATACTTTCAAATGCTGATCTTACATTTCCGATTTGATTATTTGTTAACATCATCTTTTTCTCCATAACTGTACATTTTCTTTAATTTACATTTGAATATAAAAATCCAACTTCCAAGTCTTTTGCTAAAACGTTCATTTCCTTTACCCCACCACGGTAACCGAAAACATATTTCATCTTAACCAACCACAAAAGCACATCCACATATCCGCCTCCAATCCCCGAAACCCTTTGTTTTACAGCCTTTCCTCTCCAACAAAGCCACAGTCTCCACATGCGTCGTCTGCGGAAACATATCCACCGGCTGCACAACCTCCACGCCATACCCCCGCTCATTCAACACCGCGCAATCCCGTGCCAAGGTCGCCGGATCGCACGAAACATACACAATCCGCTTCGGATTCATCCTGACCAACGAATCAATCGTCGCCCCGTCCAGTCCCTTGCGCGGCGGGTCTACGATCGCCACATCCGGCTGAATCCTCCGCTCCAACAACTGCGCCGTGCACACTCCCGCATCGCCGCAGATAAACTCCGCGTTGGCGATCCCGTTGCGGACCGCGTTCCTCTTCGCATCCTCCACCGCCGAAGGAACAATCTCGATGCCGATCACCCGCTTCGCCTTCCGGGCCGCACTCAATCCAATCGTGCCTGTGCCGCAATACACGTCGATCACCGTTTCCTCCCCGGTTAAACCAGCCAGCTCGATCGCCTTCGTATACAACACTTCCGTCTGGACCGGATTAATCTGATAAAACGACTTCGCCGAAATCTGGAATCGCAGCCCCAACAACTCTTCCTCAATCGAAGCCGATCCCCACAACACGATCTCCCGATCCCCCAGAATCACATTATCCTCACGCTCGTTCACATTCAGGATGATGCTGCGAATCTGCGGATACGCCACAGTCAAACGCTCTATCAGTTCGTCTTTCCCTTTCAGTCTTTCCGATTTCGCGATTAACACAACCATGACCTGCCCCGTCTTAAACGCATGTTTGATCAACAAATGCCGCAACTGCGCCGGATCGCCCGCTTCCTCAATCCAGGACCGCAGCGATCTCAAAATCTGATTCTCCAGTTCGCTGTGCAGGCAGCATTCGTCAAAATCCACAATATCATGCGAATGACTCCGGTAATAGCCGCAGATCACTTTTCCATCCCGATTGACCCCCACCGGCACCTGCACCTTATTCCGATAGTTCCAGGGAAATTCCATCGACAACACCGGCTGAACCTCCACGTCCAGATGTCCGATCCGCTGGAAACAATCCGCAACCCGATGGCGCTTAAACTCCGCCTGCAGCTCAGCCCCCATTATCTGCAGCTGACAGCCTCCGCACTGACGCGCAACGGGGCAGCGCGGCTCGACACGCTGCGGACTCTCTGATAAACGCCGGATCACCCGGCCATAACCCACGTTCTTCTTCATGGCCGTCACACCGATCTCCGCACTTTCCCCCTTCAATAAATCCTTCACGAAGAAACACAATCCTTCATGACGAACTACCCCCAGTCCATCAAACGTATAGTCGACAGCTACTCCTGTAAACACATCATTCTTCTTTAACGCCATTCTCCGTTCCCCTTTCTGAATCATAATTTCAGCTCATCGCAACGATGAAACAACCAAACCTCAAGCCCTAAATCCGATCCAAAAACGAAAAAGGGCTTCCGCCCTTTATTCCTTCGTGTCGTCCTGCGCTTCCGTATCCTCGCCGCCAACGACCTCGTCATCGTCATCCTTCGCCACCTGAGGATTCCGCTTTTCCGCCAGTTCCTCGCGCAGCTGCTGGGCCAGATCGGCATCCAGCGGTTTTGATACGATCTGCGTCGCAGCCTGTTCCATACTGGAGTTTTTCGCGCGGATCACATACACATAATCCTCGGACCCCGATTTATCAACATTGTTGTAGACATGCACTTCCAGGTCATACATCTTCTTGCCATTCGACGCCGTAAAGTAAGTTCCTTCATTCAGCACCGCCGTCACATCATTGTACGCCGTTTCCGACAAAGCACTCGCTTCCTCGTCGCTGATCGAATCCACGGTATCAACATACACCCGCAGCGTCGCCGTCGTCAGTTCCACCGTGACCTTCTCCACCTGGTTTTCACCCTTGATCCGACTTTCGA
Organism: Holdemania sp. 1001095H_141210_F2; assembly: GCF_015558105.1. NCBI lineage: Bacteria > Bacillati > Bacillota > Erysipelotrichia > Erysipelotrichales > Erysipelotrichaceae > Holdemania > Holdemania sp. 1001095H_141210_F2. The sequence continues at coordinate 41,888 of NZ_JADNPO010000025.1, read as the reverse complement.
TTTCCGACAGCTGATCCTTGGTGATCGCCGGATCCAGATCGCCCTTGAACCGATCGCCGTTGATCGGCTTCCCCGTATCCATGGACGCGCTGATCAAAATCCATCCCAGAATCGCGCATGGAATCGCGATCAGTACCAAGCCCACAATCAAAATCATTGTGGATTTATCATTCTTCTTCGTTTTATGTTTCTTTGCCGGCGCCGCGGCCGGTTTCTTCTTCACTGTTTTCTTTTGTTCAGACAAAGTCCTTCACTCCTTATCTTTTACTATTTTACAGGAAAAGAAGGGATTTGACCAGTCATTTCCTGAACCCTGCGTTTTTTGTAAGAAAAAGGACACCGAAAGCGTCAGTAACGCCTGGATGTCCCCCTTCAATCAGATTCTTTTCTTCAATTCCTCGACGATCAGCTTGTTGGTCATCGCCGGATTGGCCTGGCCTTTGGACTTTTTCATGACCTGACCGACCAGGAAGCCGACGGCGCGGTCCTTCCCGTTTTTATAGTCTGTGATCGACTGCGGCTGTTCATCCAAAACCTGATTGATCAGCGCGATCAGCGCGGAGGAATCGGACAGCTGTTTCATGCCTTTTTCCTGAGCGACCTGCTTCGGATCCTTCCCCTGAAGCACTTCCTCAAAGACGATCTTCGCCTGCTTGCCGGAGATTTCTCCGCCGACGATCATGTTGACCAGCTCAGCCATCGCCTGCGGCGCAACTGGGTTTTCAGCCAGCTTCGTGTTCAGCTTCGTCAATCCGGCCGGCAGCTCGACGATCACCCAGTTGGCAGCGATCTTGGCGTGCTGCGTGTGCTTCATGACCTGATCGTAATAATCGGCCAACTCCTTATTTGCGACTAACAGCGCGATATCATTTTCCGGCAGCCCCAGCTCGGCATACCGGGCCTGGCGAACTTCCGGCATTTCCGGCATCGCGGCCTGCAGCTGACGAATCCACTCCGGATCGAGCTGGATCGGGAAAATATTCGGTTCCGGGAAATATTTGTAATCCACAGCACCTTCCTTTTTCCGCATTGAGATCGTCGTGCGCGACGCCTCGTCGAAACGGCGGGTTTCCTGAACGACCTGACCGCCTTCGTTTAAGATCTGTGTCTGACGTTCAATTTCATACTCGACCGCTTTCTGGACGTTGCTGATGGAATTGAGGTTTTTAATTTCCGTCTTAACGCCGAATTTCTCAGTTCCGACCGGACGCAGCGAGATGTTGACGTCGCAGCGCATCGAGCCTTCTTCCATCTTGACGTCGGAAACGCCCAGATAATACAGTGTCTGTCTGAGCTTTTCGACATATGCCATCGCTTCTCTGCCGCTGCGGATATCCGGTTCCGATACGATTTCCACCAGCGGTGTACCGGCGCGGTTGAAATCGATCAGTGTACCGGCGTCATAGTGGAACTGCTTCGCTGTATCTTCTTCCATGTGCAGCCGTTCAATCCGGATGATCTTCGGCCCGTTTTCCGTTTCAATCTCGACATGGCCGCGACGGCCGATCGGGTAGAACTGCTGGGTGATCTGGAAGCCTTTCGGCAGGTCGGTATAGTAATAGTTTTTCCGGTCGAACCGCACCAGCGGATCGATCTCCATGTTCAGCGCCGTACAGGCCTGCACCGCCATCGCGACGGCCTGCTTGTTCAGACACGGCATCGTGCCGGGATGGCCTAAATCAATCTCGTTAACGCAGGTGTTGGCCGGAGCGCCGAACAATACCGGAGCGCCGGAGAACATCTTGGTTTTGGTCTTTAACTCACAATGTATTTCAATTCCGATAATGACTTCGTATTCCATTATTCAATTTCCTCCGCTGTGGCGTCCTTCAGGCCGGTGATGTCTTCCATCGCCGCCGCAAAGTCGAACAGGCTCTGTTCATCCCAGGCCTTCGCCGTCATGTTTAAGCCGACCGGCAGTCCCTCGATCAAGCCCATCGGCACCGTACAGCTTGGATAACCGGTAAAGTTGCCGATGACCATGTGATTCTCCGCGATCAGATAACCGTCGGACAATTCGTCCCGGGAGTGGTCGTCCAGCTTCGGCGCGACATCGCTGCTGGCGGGGGCGATCAGAATATCATAATCCTTCATGACCTCCGCGACATTCTCGACGATCAGGCGGCGTACCCGCTGCGCCTGGCGGAACAGCTTTTCCTGATTTTCGACAAACAGACCGTAGCTGCCGATGACAAACCGCTTGCGAATCAAGGAGCCAAAGCCCTTGGTGCGCGACTGAATCATGATTTCTTCCATGCTGCTGCCCGGCTGCTGAACGCCGAACCGGATGCCGTCCAGGTTGGAGTGATTGGCCGTCGCTTCGCAGTTGGCGATTAAGTAGTAGGCCGGCAGGATCGCTTTCAACAGATCCTCGCGCAGACTGACTTCTTCCACTACCGCGCCCTTCGCTTTTAAAGCTTCGACGGTCTTTTCAAACAGGGCTTTCACTTCCGGATTAGCCAGCGCGTCGATCACGTTTTTAAATACCGCGACGCGGCGCCCCTTAATCTCGCTGTTCAGCGCTGCCGCGTAGTCCGGCACCGGTCTGTCAGCCGAGGTCATGTCGCGATCATCCCGGCCGGCCAGCACTTTTAAGGCCTCGGCCGCATCCAGCGCGCTGCGCGTGAAATAGCCGACGTGATCGAGCGAAGAGGAATAAGGAATGATGCCGTAGCGGGAAATCCGGCCATAGGTCGGCTTCATGCCCAGAACACCGCAGAACGACGCAGGCTTGCGCACAGAATCCCCAGTATCGGAGCCGACCGCAAACGGAACGACACCCGCCGCGACTAACGCTGCGCTGCCGCCGGAGGAGCCGCCCGCCATGCGGGTACGGTCATATGGATTATACACCGGGCCGGTCGCCGCCGTTAAATTAGTGCCGCCCATCGCCAGCTCGTCCATCGACGCTTTGGCGATCACCACAGCGCCGGCTGCCTTCAGCTTGTCGACGATGTGCGCGTTATACACCGGAACATAGTTATCCAGAATCTTGCTGGAAGCGGTCGTGCGGACGCCGCGGGTACAGACGTTATCCTTTAAGACCACCGGCATGCCGTAAAACGGTCCGTCCGGAATTGTATTCAGCGCCGCCAGCTGATCTTCAACGTCGACAAACGTCACCACCGCATTGAGCCGCGGCTGGGAAGCCTGTGCTTTGGCCACAGCCGCTTCCACCCGTTCGCGGGCGGTCGTCGTCGCTTTTAATTCACTCATCGTTGCCATTTTACTTCACCACCTTCGGAACCACAATGTGGCATTCTCTGACTTTCGGCGCGTTGGCCAGCGCGTCTTCACGACTGATCACATGATCGACGACATCCTCGCGCAGATAACTCGTCGGTGTTTCAAACGGGTAGACCATCGGTTCCACCCCCGTCGTGTCGATGCTCTCCAGCAGTCTCAGCTGTTTATTCAGCGTTTCGAATTCGGCCGCGATATCGGCGGCTTCCGCGTCGCTGAGATCGAACATCAACCGGTGCGCTAATTCTTTAAAATAAGCGGGATCTTTGATTTCTTCCATCCTTCTTCTCCTTCTTTGCTTCTTCTTTTAGTTGTTTCTTCTTTTCAAGTGCTTCTTCTTCTCAAGTGCTTCTTCTTTTAGTTGCTTCTTCTTTTCCGTTGTTTCTTCTTTTCAAGTACTTCTTTTCTTGCGATCAGGACGTTCCGGCTTTGCTTTCCCTAAGCTGGCTTGTCAATGGCTGCACTCTCAAAGCGGTGGTCAGCTAATATCCAGCACCGTGGTTTTCATCGTGCCTTTTTCGCGGTGCAGAATCATCACGGTTTCTTCCAGCTGCTTGATCTCGATGATCAGCTCCATATCCGTGCTGGAGAAATTGGCCGACAGCTCGTTAAGCAGCTGCATCAGCGAGTAGATCTCCGTGTAGCTCTTGGCCTGAACGGTCACGGTGATCTTGAGATAGTCCGCCGTGTCGTTGGTGTAGCGGGCCTTACCGATGATATTGACATTTTCCGGCATGAAATCCTTGACGCCGGCCTTGACCGTGCTGAATTGGGACGACAACACGCCGTCCAGCGCTGTCGCCTGATCGCTCGGGATCAGCACCCATTGTTCCTCAATCGGCGTGAACTGGCCGCTGCGGCTGGTAAACAGCCCCTGACCGATGAATGCTCCCGGGACGCTGGAACTGGTTGAATTTGAACTGTAAAACGTGATATAGATCGGCAGATCAGCGTCGACTTCGGCTTTGTTGCGGAAGTAGCGTTCCAGTTTGCGGCCGATCGTGCTGGCGTAGGTATACAGCTTGTCCTGCGGGATTTCCACGGTGCTGTCGCCGCTGGTCACAGAGCTGTTCATCAGAATACCGACCGAAATACCGTTGAGCGTTTTCTGGTCTTCCTTCGCGATGAAATCAATCTCAACGATGCCATAAACGATGTAGGGGCGTTCCAGAATAATCGCATCGCTGATCTCAAAGTTGCCGCTGGGATTGAGTCCATAGGAGTGATCGCTGCTTTCGTAGCGCTGCAGCTCCTGGATATCCTCATATTTCAAGATCTGTCCGGCCTGCAGATAATTGTCCTTGACCGGAAAGTGCTGCTTGCTTAATTCGATCAGCTCTTTCGGCATCTGCATCAAATCAAAGCGGCTGTTCGTGTTGCCCCGCCAATACCGGCCTTCGGACAGTTCGTGAGGCAGCAGCGTCTGGTAATCGTCCGAGGAATAGCTGCTGATCACCGTGCCGTCGCCGGTTTCCTCCGGCGCTTTCGGGGAGCAGCCGGCCAGGCTCAGCGTCAGGCAGAGAACCAGCGGAATCAGGCCCCAGCGGTTATTCCGCATGGCGGTTGACCTCTTCCATGAATTCGCTTTCCGTCATCGTCGCGACCCCCAGGCTCTGGGCTTTCGTCAGCTTGGAGCCGGCGTTTTCACCATAGATCACAAAATCAGTGCGCTTGGAAACGCTGCCGGACACCGTAGCTCCCAGATGCTCGAGCAGCGCCTGAGCTTCCGGCCGGGTCATCGTCGCCAGGGTGCCGGTCAGTACGACCGTCTTGCCAGTGAAGATCGTTTCCACCTGTTCCTCTTTCAGACAAATCATATTCAAACCGTGGCCGATCAGTGCTTCGATCAAATGCTGGTTGGCTTCATCATGGAAGAAGTCCAGCACAGTCTGAGCGGTGATCGCGCCGATGTCCTTGATTTCTTCCAGTTCTTCATAGGTTGCCTGCATCAGGGCCTGCATCGTTTCAAACCGGTAGGCCAGAATCTTCGCGGCCTTCTCGCCGATCTGGCGGATGCCTAAACCGTACAACAGCTTCTCCAGTGAATTCTGCTTCGAGTTCTCAATCGCCTCCAGCAGGTTATCGGCGCTCTTCTTCCCCATTTTCGGGGTTTCGAGAATTTCGTCGTAATGATCCTTCAGGTTGTAAATATCCTCGACGGTGTTCAGCCATCCCTGGGAATGAAACAGCTCCACGCGTTTGACGCCCAGTCCGTCGATATTCATCGCGTCGCGGCTGCAGAAGTGAGCGATCGACTCGACAACCCGCGCCGGACAGTCGTTGTTGATGCAGAAGTGATGGGCTTCGTCAGGATAACGGACAAGCGGCATCCCGCAGACCGGACAAACCTTTGGAAAAACATACGGCACTTGCGAGCCGTCGCGTTTTTCCGGCACGCTCGCGACAATTTCCGGGATAATATCGCCGGCCTTGTGGACAACAACGTAATCGCCGATCCGGATATCCTTATCCCTAATCATATCTTCGTCGTGCAGCTGCGCGAACCCAACACTTGTCCCTGCCAGACGCACCGGCGTCAGCTGTGCGTTCGGCGTGATCTTGCCAGTCCGGCCAACTGTGACGAAGATGTTTTCCAGCCGCGTCACCGCTTCCTCTGCCGGGAATTTATACGCGATCGCCCACTTTGGGGTTTTCGCCGTAAAGCCTAACTGCTGCTGCTTTTCATAATCGTTCACCTTGATGACGATGCCGTCGATCTCATACGGCAGATCGCTGCGCATTAACGTCAGATCCTCGACAAACTGCCACACTTCCTCCATATTGCGGCACAGCCGGTTCAGCGGATTGATCCGGAAGCCCAGGCTGTGGATGAAATCGAGCGATTGTGAGTGCTGATGATGTCCCAGCTGCGGCCCCTGCGGGACATGGTACCACAAAGCGTCCAGACCGCGGGAAGCCGCAACTTTTGAGTCCAGCTGCCGGATCGAGCCGGCTGCCGCGTTGCGTGGATTGGCAAATTCTTCCTCGCCGTTTTCCCGGCGCTTCTGGTTTAAGCGTTCAAAGCTGGCCTTCGGCATGTAAACCTCGCCGCGGACTTCCAGCTCGCCTTCATAATCAATTTCCATTGGAATCGACTTGATCGTGCGGACGTTATGTGTCACGTCCTCGCCCACGACCCCATCGCCGCGGGTCACGGCATACTGAAACCGGCCGCCCTGGTAATTCAGCGACATCGCCAGACCGTCGATTTTGCATTCGCAGCAATATTCCACCGGACCGACTTCGGCTTCCGCTTTGCGGGCAAATTCAAAAAGTTCTTCCTTGTTGAAGACGTCGCCTAACGAAAGCATCGGACGTTTATGCGTAATCTTATTAAATTCTTCCAACACCTGACCGCCGACACGCTGGGTTGGGGAGTTGGGATCGAACAGTTCGGGATGCTGCTGTTCAAGGGTAATCAGCTCCCGCATCAGTTGGTCGTACTCCGCATCGCTGACGGTCGGATGGTCCAGCACATGATATTCGTAGTTATATTGATTCAGCTGCCTGCGCAGCGCGAGAATGCGATCTTCGCTCATCACTGTACCTCCTGAAATATCCAGTTTATTATAGCATAAGAACAAATGTTTTCTTCATCATCTTTACCAAGTTTACGCAATCTAATCGTTCCCAGGCCGCTTCTTTTCACTTTCCTTTTACATCCCGCTTCCTCGCAGCGGGCTCCCGCGATCAAACCTGTAGGGCTTAACGAATTTGACTGATCAAATCTGCGACTGCGCGCTGCGCTCCTCAATGCCTGTTTCCCAGAGCCTCTGGTTCATGATAGAAGCTCAGAAAAAGCTTGGAGCCAAAGACCGCATGAAATACCCTCCGGTTTCCCTGATTCCGGGAGCGCGGAGGGTCTTCTGTTTTTTCTGCATTCAATCCGACTTTTGCGTTCAATCCGGCTTCTAACACGGCTTACGCCGCCTTGGAATATCCATGGAATTCTCGCTTTTCCCCGAATCTGCGACTCAGGCCTTCGCTCAGACTTCCGCATCGGTTTCTACCTCAGGCCTTCGCTCAGACTTCGCTTTGGTTCTGCCGCAGGCCTTACAGCTGCCGATTCAGCCTGACACGAGGAAAGGATTATTCAACTTCCTCAGCTTTCTGAATCGACGGATGAGTCGCCATGATCTTACGCACGCCGAATGGGAAGGCAAATGCGATTTTCAGCATGCCTTCGCTGTATTCCAGCACGACGCCCTCGCCGAAAGCGGCATGGCGGACGTGATCGCCCTTCTTCCACTTCGTCCGCGGCTTGGAGGCGATTCTTTCCTCAAACGGCGCTTCGTCCTCAAACAGCGCGGAGTGCAGCTTGATTTCCTTCGGCTTGCCGGTATCGAAGGTCGCGCCGATGTGTTCGATATATTGCGGATCGATTTCCTTGATAAACCGCGACGGCACTTTAATCCGGCTTAAAATGTAGCTGAAGCCTGAGCTTTCCGTCAGATACAGCTTGTTCTGGGCACGCGTGAAGGCGACGTACGCCAGCCGGCGTTCTTCCTCCAGCCCTTTCAGCTGGCTTTCCTGCATCGCGCGGTCGTTCGGGAAAATCCCTTCGCTCATCCCGTAGACAAAGACCGTATCGAATTCCAGTCCCTTCGCCGCGTGAACCGTCATCAGCTGGACGTGATCGCCGCCGTCCTCCGCGCCTTTATCGCCATACAGCGAAACCAGCTGCAGGTATTCTTCCAGCGAACTGTCCGGGTAATTGACCGTATAGCTTTCAATATCGGTGATCAGTTCCTTCAGGTTTTCCAGCCGCTCATTTTCCTTATCCGCTTCCAGCATCGAGCGGTAGCCGCTGTCCAGCAGGATCATTTCCAGCAGCCGGCTGATCGGTGTCGAAGGCGCCAGATTCTTCCACTTTTCCACCATTTTAACAAAGTTGTCGATGGTTGTCTGAGCCTTGCCGCTGACAACCTTTTCATCGCGGATAACCTCGTACATCGTCTTGCCCGTTTCCCGAGCCCGTTGCACGATCGTGTCCATCGTCTTGTTGCCCAGCCCCCGCCGCGGAACGTTGATGATCCGCATCAGCGCCAGATCGTCGCTGCCGCACACCATCCGCAGATAGCACAGGGCGTCCTTGATTTCCGCCCGTTCGTAGAACTTGATGCCGCCGTAGATCACATACGGAATCCGCTGTTCGATCATCGCTTTTTCAAGCGCGCGGGAGAGGTAGTTGGAACGGTAGAGAATCGCGCAGTCGCGGTAGCGCTGGCCTTGCTTGTGCAGCTCGTTGATCTTGCAGGCGATCCAGGTCGCTTCATATTCTTCCCCGGCACTGGAATAGTGCGTGATCGCGCCATTGTCCGGACGGCTTGTGAACAGATCCTTTTCCACACGGTTGCGGTTGTTGTGAATCAGCGCGTTGGCGCCGTTCAGGATGCTTGGGGTCGAACGGTAGTTTTCATTCAGAACGATGGTTTCGCATGGCTGGTAATCTTTTTCAAAATTCATGATGATGTTGACGTCCGCCCCGCGCCAGGTGTAAATCGTCTGATCCGGATCACCGACGACATAGACAGAGTTGTCGTTGCCGGCCAAGAGCTGGATCAGATCGTACTGGATCTTGTCGATATCCTGGAACTCGTCGACGTGGATATAATGGAAACGCTGCACCCACTTGGCCTGAATTTCCGCAAACTGGCGGAACATCCGCACGGTATACAGAAGCAGATCGTCGAAGTCCAGCGCGTAGATCGCCTGCTGACGGTTGACGTAATATTCATAAACCTTCGCTTTGTCGTTTTCCCCGCGCAGATCGCCGGCGAACACATAGGCCCGCTCCGGGCTGATCTCAGCGGCTTTGTTATTGGCGATGTAGTCCAGCAACGAACCGAAGGTATAGGTCTGCTTATCCAGACCGAATTCCTTGTAGGCTTCCTTCAGAATGCTGCGCTGATCGTCGGCGTCCATGACCGTAAAGTTGCGGGGCATGCCCATCGCCGGGATATCCTCGCGCAAAATCCGCACGCACAGCGAGTGAATGGTTGAAATGAACACGGCGTTGCCTTGTTCCGGAAGCATCTGCCGGATCCGCTCCTTCATTTCGTTGGCGGCCTTGTTGGTGAAGGTGATCGCCAGAATTTTATTCGGCCAGACATGACACTGCTCGATCAAATGCGCGATCCGCATCGTCAGCACGCGCGTCTTGCCGCTGCCGGCCCCCGCGATAATCCGGACATACTGGCTGGACGTCAGCACGGCCTTTTTCTGATTTTCATTCAGCATATCAATTAAAACCATTGTTCGCCACCTCTGCTTTTCTCTTCTTTAAGCTGATTTTCACGGACTTGGATCATGAAATCGTTCCTTATTTTAAGCCACGAGATTCAATTTTCCTCAAAGCCTCGATTCAACTCCCCGTAAAATCCCTGAATTTCAAATTGTTGATTCAGACTTTCTATATTATACATGAAACGCGAGTCATTTCTATCCCCGAGCTGCGGGTTTCAGAATTTTCATTTTCCCGGCGGAATGGGTTCCGGCTAAAAGGCGTCGCCTCTAAGGCTTTCCCAGATTGCCGCAACATTCTAAGCCTTCATCGCTTCGCCGGAAAGGAAAAGGAAGGTCAACGCGATCCTTCCTTCTGACGCAGCATCAATGTCCAGCGGCCGATCGGCACAAAGCCCAGCCGGCTGTAAATTCTTCCCGCTTCCTCGTTTTCGAAGAACAGGCATGGTTTTTTACCTTCACTTAGCAACTGTCCGCACAGCGCCGTCATCACCGCGCTGGCTAACCCCTGACGCCGCCAGTCCGCGCGTGTCGCCACGCCGCCAATCATCGCCGCTTCTGCGGTTTCCGCTGTGCTGTTGGCCTGGCAGATCACCTGGCCGCCCCGCTCAATCAGGAAATGGCGGCCTTCCCGCGTTTCAATCCGGTGTGCGATCATCGCCGCTTCGTTGTCCGTCTGGAACACCTCTTCCAGCAGCCCTTTTATCCGCTGGGCATCCTGCGGCTGGGCCTGGCGGATCTGCGGATCCGATACCGGTTCCGCTGTCAGCGCGTCCAATTCGCAAAACAAGCATTCCTCACGGCTGAAGGCATCCAGCGCCAGCCCATCCAGCACCTCTTTACGCCCTTGAATCGCCTGAATTTCATATTCTTGAACCAGCCGTTCGACAAACTGCGAGTCGACGCGATTTTCTTCGCTGGCGATCACCAGGTTATGATAATACACCAGATAAATGCCATGTACAAATTCATCTTTATCAATAAAAACAGTTTGAAACCCCTGATTGAATCCATAGTTCTCAATGTCCCCGATCAAAAACAAATTCAGCGACGGGCTTTGCCTCAGATAATCCAGACATTCCTGCCGATGTTTTTCACTGCAGCGAATCATCATCGCAATCACCTCGATGCTTTTTATTTTATCAAACTCTGACACGGAGGTGAACTATTTTTTCAACTTTCTTAATTTTTCCAGCATTCTCCGCGATTCCCTTCAAGCCATGCTATAATGTACAAATAAGGAGAATCAAAAGGATGAAACGAATTGCAAATCAATGGAAAGATTACGAATGCTGCGACGCGGGCGACGGTGAAAAGCTCGAGCGCTGGCAGAATATCATACTGCGCCGGCCAGATCCCCAAGCGGTCTGGAAGCGCACGGAGCACGCCGGATGGAATCGCGTGCATGCGCATTATCACCGTTCAAACCGGGGCGGAGGAAGCTGGGAATTCAAACAGGCCGTCCCGCAAACCTGGACGGTATCCTATAAAGAGCTGACCTTTAAGGTTTCCCCGACCGGCTTCAAGCATACCGGACTGTTCCCGGAACAGGCGGTCAACTGGGATTGGATGCAGAGTAAAATCCGCAAAGCCAAAGCCGCCGGCCGGCCGGTCCGGATCCTGAACCTGTTCGCCTACACCGGCGGAGCGACGATGGCGTGCGCCAGCGCCGGGGCCGATGAAGTCGTGCATGTCGATGCCAGCAAGGGCATGGTTCAATGGGCCAAGGAAAACATGGCGCTGTCCCATCTGGAAAACCGTACAATCCGCTTTATCGTTGACGACGTCCTGAAATTTGTCGCGCGCGAAAAGCGCCGCGGTCATACCTATCAGGGCATTCTGATGGATCCGCCGTCCTATGGCCGGGGGCCGAATGGCGAAGTGTGGAAGCTGGAGGATCAGATCAACGAATTAGTGAACGCCTGCCTGGAGATTCTGGACAACGACGCGCTGTTTCTGCTCGTCAATTCCTATACGACCGGTTTTTCCTCCATCGTTCTGGAAAATATTCTGCGCACAACCGTGCTGCGCTGTCATCCGAATGGTTATGTGTTCGCCGGGGAAGTCGGGCTGCCGATCACTCAGGATCACATGATCCTGCCGTGCGGAATTTACGGCGCGTGGAGCGACGAAGACGATGAAGTTCAAAATTCTTTATGAGGATAATCACCTGCTGGTCGTCGTCAAGCCCGTCAACATGGCAGTGCAGGCCGACGACAGCCGGGATCCGGATCTCTTAACGCTATTAAAGCAGGACTTAAAAGAGCGGTATCAGAAACCGGGCAACGTCTACCTCGGTTTAGTTCATCGGCTGGATCGCCCGGTCGGCGGGGTCATGGTGTTTGCCAAAACCTCCAAAGCTGCTTCGCGGCTCAGCGATCAGGTCCGCACCCGCGGCTTGAAGAAAACCTACCAAGCCGTTTTATGCGGGCGTCCTCACGCCGCTTCAGCGACGTTGAAAGACTGGCTGATTAAAAATGAAAAGACCAATACTGTGCGCACGGCCGCCCCCAACACGCCGAAAGCCAAAGAAGCGATTCTAAGCTATCAAATTCAGGGTGAAAAAGATGGACTGACGCTGGCTGAGATCCAGTTGGAAACCGGCCGGCCGCATCAGATCCGCGTGCAGTTTGCCAGCCGCCGCACCCCCTTGTGGGGCGATCAGCGCTACAATCCGCAGGCTCGTCCCGGGCAGCAGATCGCGCTGTGGGCGGTATCGCTGACGCTGCGTCATCCGGTAACACAGGAAACGATGACGTTTACCTGTCCTCCGCCAAACAGCGTTCCATGGAATTTATTTTATCCGTCCTGAAATGAATGAAAGGAGTTTTTGATCATGGCAACAAAACCACCCGTGAAAAAGCGCAGGGTTAAGCGCAGACGGCGCAGACGGATCCGCAAATCCGTACTTTACGGCTTGATCGGCATCGCCGCGGCGATCGTGCTGGTCTTCTCTCTCACGACCATTCCGAAAATTACAACCGATAACAAGCTGAAAAGCCTGGGCTATTCCAAAGAAAGCATCGCGATGATCAAGCGGCAGAAGCTGACCAAAACGATTCTCAATGATAAGCTGTATTCCGACAATCTCAACGCCGCGCTGGCATCTGAAAACTTTAACAAGGATTATCTGCGGCTGTATCTGGTGACCGATTCGCTGAGCGAGGACGACACGCGGCTTTACGACCGCCTACGGGCCCGGAATTATCCCGAGGACTCCTGTCTGAAATTGTTTGAGAAGTTGAATTTCTGGGAGATCACGCCGTTATTGGTGTTTGATTATGTCAGCGATGTCGACGCTTATATCCAGGACTGCACCGATCATCGCGACGTCAACAGCGAGAATCATTTTGAGCTGAGCGGCAATTACGTCCACTGGTATGACAGCACGTCGGCTTCCGACGCGAAGGATGTCAGCATGATCGTGAACAAGCGCTATTACCTCGGTGAAAACTACGCTCCGGATGATCTTGCGCCGTTAAGCCTGACCTATGCCGCGAAGGATTGTTACCTGCGCCAGGAAGCAGCGGACGCTCTGGCCGCGATGTGCGACGAGCTGAACGGCGGCGGCAAGCCGAAGATGTATGCCTCCTCCTCTTACCGCGATTACCAGTATCAGGTCGATCTGTACAACGGCTACGTCAATTCCAAAGGTCAGGAGTGGGCGGATTCAATTTCAGCCCGCCCGGGTTTCTCCGAGCATCAGACTGGATTGACCGTCGACATGGCTGCCACCGGCGCGCAGCTGTCCAAATTTGCCGATACCGAGGCGTTCCAATGGATGCAGCAGAACGCGCACCGCTTCGGCTGGATCCTGCGTTATCCGGAAGGAAAGGAAACGATCACCGGTTACAACTATGAAGCCTGGCATTATCGCTACCTGGGCGTCGAATTGGCGACCAAGGTGCATGATTCCGGTCTGACCTATGACGAATATTACGAATTGTATCTGCGTTAAACGCTTTCTAATCAACGATCCGGCTTTCTCTGCCGGATCTTTTTTGTATAACCTGTTCTGTTTGACCTGTTCTGTTTGACCTGTTCTGTTTGACCTGTCCTGTTTGACCTGTCCTGTTCCGCAGGACTGGGGTGCGCCTTCAGCCACTTAGCAGCTTCTTCCTAATTGAAAGAAGCTTATTTTCGGATTAATCCCGAAAAAAAGCCTGACATTCCATAATGTCAGGCCAATTCCCTTATTATAATTCAGTTTATACTTCTACAATCCCCAACGACGCCAGCACGATCGCCAGCACCAACACCGTGATAATCAGGCGGTTGGAATTCATCCATTTCTTTCCCAGCATCCAGTAGCACAATACTGCGAACAACGCCGGCATCAACCCCGGCATAATTGAATCCATGTATTTCTGAAGCGGGAATTCCTGCAGCAGCATTTCTCCGGTCTTCGGATCTGTGCCCAGACTGACCGTCAGCGTTTTCAGCGGAAATTTCACCATCGTGGCGATCATGCCGCCGACCACGGTCAACCCCAGCACCGACGCTGAAGCTGTGATCGTTTCTTTAATCCCGGAAAGCGTATTGACGATTTTAGCCCCCTGTTGATAACCGATGTCGTACAACTTGAACCGCAGCAGCAGGACGCCGATCAGCCAGATTTCCCAGATCATGATGCCGACGACGCTGCCTTCCTTGGCCATGGTCGCCGCGATCGAGCCGAACACCGCGCCCGGAATCATGCTGAAAATCGTATCCCCAACACCGGCGAACGGTCCCATCAGCGCAGTCTTCATCGAAGACGCGACGTCGATACCCGCGCCGTTTTCCTGCATTTCTTCCTCAATCGCAACGTTCATTCCGACGATGATATCCCCCATGGCCGGCGTGGTGTTGAAGAAGACAGAATGCGCCTGCAGCGCTTTTTTCTTCAGCGCCGGCTGGTCCCCATACAGCTTTTCAATCAGCGGAAGCATGGTTGTCAAATAGCCCAATCCTTGCATGCGTTCGTAGTTCCATCCAATCTGAGAATTCCAGATCCAGCGGAGATTGATGCGGCGAAGCTCTTGTTTGTTCAGGCGTTTCGTCTGTGTCATAGCTTTGAGTCCCCCTCTTCTTTATCCCTTATGTTGCTTTCATTATAGACCTATTCAACTTAATTTCCAATCAACGATTCATATTTTGTAGAATTTTCAGAATTTTTTATCCGATCTGATTCTCGTTTTCCGCTGCCTTTAAAGAATGAAAATTGAACCGCCGCTATAAAGAAAGATCCCCGCTGCAGGATCTTTCACTCCATTGAAATTTATTGTCCGTCATCAGGATGCGTCAGCTTGCCTAAAGCAGCTGGATCTGCGAGGTCTCCGGATTTTTCTTCACCTGCGCCGCATACGCCTTGGCCTGTTCGATCAAATTGTTAATGCCGGTGCTGCGGTAGACGCCTTTCTGAATCAGAATCACGTCGTAAATAACAAACGGATCGACCCAGTTCAGCTGCACCAGTCCCATCTGCCGCACTTTCGGCACGCAAACATAAGGAATCAGGCAGATCCGATTATCATCCTTGGCGGTGTTGATAACGGCATGGATACTGCCTAAAAATAACTCCGAGGCCGGGCGTGCGCCATTTTGGGTCAGACACCGGCGGAACTCGTCGGTGAAACAGCAGTCCTCATAGGTATAGGAGAAATTCTCCCGGTTCAAATCGCCAAGATGCACTTCCTCCTGCTGCGCCAGCCGGTGATTCGGCGACGTCATTAAACACAGCCGTTCCTGAAACAGCGGAACGATCTGCTGCCCTTCGCTTTCCTGAGTATTGAGCATCTGAACAAACCCGATGTCCACCTCGTTCTGATTCAGCCATTCCGGCACCCGTGCGCAGCAGATCGCGTTGACCTGCAGCGTCAGCTCCGGCTGCGTCTTTTCCACCGCCGCGAAGAAATCGCCGAATGCGAAACCGACCATCAGCTCGCCCCCTGCGACCCGGATCGTGCCGATCGCTGATTTCGTCTGATCAAATTCATACTGCAATTTGAAATACACACTGAGCATCTCATCAGCGTAGCGCATAAACCGCTTCCCATCATAGGTCAGCTCAATTTTTCCATTGCGGTATTCCACCAACTGAACCTGCAATTCATCCTCTAACGAACGAATGTGCTTGGCCAGGGTTGAGGGCGCATAGCTCAATTTCTCCGAGGTCTTCATGTAGTTTTTTTCCTGGGCTAAGGTCCGAAATGTGATCAGCTGTTTAATATCCATCGTTGCTCTCCTTCACTGCAAAAGCATCCATGGTCAAAATGGATGCTTTTTTTAATCATTGGTTATCTGGAGGACTACTTCGCGTCAGCGACGACCGTTTCGCCTGCCAGCTTACCGAAGACAACCGTATCAACAACCGCGTTGCCGCCTAAACGGTTAGCACCGTGGATGCCGCCGGTGATTTCGCCTGCTGCATACAGACCGGAAATCGGCTGGCCTGCTTCGTTCAGAACACGGGTTTCTGTGTCGATCGTCACGCCGCCCATCGTATGATGGACGCAAGCCTGACGAGCTGTCGCAACCCATGGTCCGTTCTCGAGCTTTGTGGAGTACAGCGTTCTGCCGAATTCGTCAGTTCCGCCATCCGCAGCCGCGTTGAAGCTGTCAACAGTCTCTTTTAACGTCGCGGCGTCAATGCCCATCTGAGAAGCCAGATCTTCCAATGTATCCGCAACTAAAATATACCCGTTTTCTTTCAAATAATCAAACGTAAATCCGTCGGCTGAACGCCAGTTCGGGTCGGTAATGTCAACATAGCCCGCACCGTCGCCGGATTCCAGCATGTAGAACATCGAATCGGTCTGCGCCATAACAGCCAGACAGATCTCGTCACGACGGCCGTCTTCACGAACGAAACGCTTGCCTTCTTTGTTGATGAAGATAATCTGATCGGTGCCGTTGACGTCACGCGGCGGATATTTCGTCAGCTGGCCATCTTTTACGTTGCCCAGGTACAGCAGCTGAATCTGTTCCATATCGGTTAAGGAAGCGCCGACTTCCAGAGCCATCGAGATGCCGTCGCCCTGCGAGCAGCTGAAACGGTTGGTCGTCATGACCTTGCTCAAATCGTTCCACTTGCCGGAGGTGTTGTATTCCTGAACCATCTTGCTGTTGGCTGCGAAACCGCCGGTTGCCAGAACGACGCCCATGTTCGCGCTGACGGTGAATTCATTGCCCGCTTTGTCCTTGCAGACAACGCCAGTCACTTTTCCTGCATCATCCTGAACCAGTTTTTCAGCGGTGCTGCTGGTCAGAACGGTAATCTTTTCATCTTTCAAAATGTTTTCAACATACGTGGAGATAAAGCCGGTGCCCATCTGCATCGTGCTCGTATGTGTTCTCTGCCACAAGCTGCCTGCGCCCTGGCCGATGATATCGCTGAATTCCATACCCAGTGATTCGATCCATTCCAGACCTTCATAGGAATCGTAGCACAGAACCTTGACTAAATCGAGATCGCCGACTTTATCGCCGTTGATCCATGTCTGCAGCGCATACCATTCTTTCGTATCGAACAGATCGGTACGGCCGCTGGCCTTGTATTCATCCCACTGCGCCTGAACTTCTTTCTGCAAAGCAGCATGCGCATCGTTGATCGGATCTTCCGCCAGAGCTTTTTCAACGGTCGTCTTCACAGCGTCCGTCATCGTTACCTTGTTCTGCAAAGGTTCATCCGGTGTGTTGTAAATCGCGCCGCAGACTAAGGTATCGCCGCCGACTTCACCGTTCTTTTCAACGATGATAACGTTAGCGCCCTTCTGAGAAGCCGCGATCGCCGCCGCCAGGCCTGCTCCGCCGCCGCCAACAACGACAACGTCTGCGCTCTGATCCTGCTGTGCTTCAGAAGCGACTTCCTTCATCCAGTTCGCCGGATCCGCGCCTGCCTGCGTCAGGCAGTCTTTCACAGCGTTGATGACCGCCGCGGAAGTGATCGTCGCGCCCGCTACGGTATCGACGTCCAAACTCTGATTGGCTACAATTTCTTCCGGAATCAAGACTGTCGGTGCTTTCCCGCCTTCATCCAATTCCGTTCCCGCCGCGTTTTTCAAAACGCCGCCGATCCCCGGTGTTTCTGAATCCTTTGTTACCTTAACGGAAACAATGGCGTCCTCGCTGACTTCAACGGTGACTTCAACGGCATCGTTCATTCCCTGCGATGTCGCGGTGTACGTCCCAGCCTTCATGCCTGTCGCGGCCGCCGGCTCATCCTTCTTCGGAGTTGAGCATCCGGCCATTGAACAGATCATGAGGAAACTGGTCAGGTAAAGCATTGCTTTTTTCATTCTTCATTTTCCTCCTTAAATCTTGTTAAAATTATATCATGTTATTTTTTTATCAACACACACTAAAAGGAAATGGGTTCTCGCTTTTTTCGTGACTGCTCCCCATCTCCTTTCACCGCAGCAGGCTGACCGGCAGCCTCAAACCAAAAACGCCGGTATTTCCGGCGTCTTTCTGTTTTATGATTTCCTTTATTTTTGCAGCGATCCTGATCAGAACCAGCCCGCGCTATTCCCGCGATTCCGACCGTTTCGGATTTGTCGGTCGCTGCGTCGATTTCGCTGAAGCTTTGCGAAATCCCCGGGTCAGCGCCAGCGCGTAATACAGAATGCGTTCCAGAACATAAAGCACAAGGACAACCTTTACGGCTGCAATCGAAAAAGCCATGCTGGAAGTCTGAACGGAAGTTGGGCGGTAGACGACGTCATAGGTAATCGGCCCTTCACTTTCCAACATGTCAAACGTGACCAGTCCGGTGTTCTTTGCAGCGTAAGGAATAATCGTGGCGATCACTTCGCCCTCCTTGATCGCATCAACCTCATAGCCGTAATAATACGTCCGCGGGACGGTGAGCCACTGGCCGCTTGGCCCCGATTTTACAACAAACTTGAAATGCCCATACTCGCTTTCATCAACGTTCTTATCATTGATCAGCCGCTTCATACTGCTGTCGATAAACGATTCGCTTGGCGACACCGCCCATTTCACCCATTCGCGGTAATCCTTGTAATCGACGTCCACGTCATACGGCAGATAATCCGCGCTGCTTAACTGCTGGACATTGTAGACCGCAGTTTCCTGGGTTTCTCCATAAACATTCAGCTGCGCTTCCTCCACCGTCATGGAATCCGGATAGCCGTAGATCTGATCATAATTCACCTTCAGCATAGAATAGGTTGGAATCAAGATCACGATTACGCTGACTGTTTTCAGCAGGATCCTGAATTCCACCCGCTTAAAATTCCGGATGAAAACAGACCAGTAATACCCGCCGGCCAGCGCCAGCATCGGAATGCAGACCGGCAGCAGCCGCTGCACAAACTGCATGAAGCTGAAAAACGGAAACAGCTGCCAGGGAAACAGCTTCGTCATCATCAACATCGACGCATAGCCGATAATCCAACAGTGAAATATAAACGGGTTGCGCTTGCGCTTCTCCTTTACCGCGAAGCCGATCAGCGGCATGAAGATCAGAAACGGCCCCGGAGAATTATTCAGATACACCGTAGTATCGACGGTGAAGTTGAAGATTTCCGACAGATCGACAGCGGAAGCCGCCAGTCCGCCGCCCAGATTAAACGTATGCGAGACGACCATATCCACCGCACCCATCTGTTCCAGCATCGGAGCGATGAAGAACCAGGCGCAGGCCAGCGCCGCCAGAATCGCCTGCAGGATATTCAGGATCCGGATTTTTTCCCGCCACAGCTTCTTCATGTTGATCAAAGCGAAGACCGCGAATACAATGCACATTAAGATAAAGCTGATGTTGTGCGAAAGCACCAAGCCGCAATACCCCACCGCCAGACAGATCCAGCGCCGGCTGTCCTTGTACATCGTCTGATAGATTCCCGCCAGACAGATCGGAATGAAGACCAGCGCCAGCAGCTCGCCCAGTCCGCCCCGCCGCAGAATATCGGTAATGCTGTGAGTGTTCAGCATGAACAGCAGCATCGCCAGAATCGCCGCGTAACCGCTGCGCTTGCTTACCTTATAGCTGCACAGACCGATCATCATCGTCGCAATCCAGACTAACCCGAACACATACTTCTTATACACCAGCACCGGAAGCATGCCGTCCGTCAACAGCGCGGCCGGCCAGTACAGAAAGAGGTTGCAGTAAAAGATCGGCGTCGGATATCCGAAATTGTAATTCTGATTCCAGAACAGATAGGGGTATTCGACGTTGTTCTGCTGGGCCTCCATCAGGCTGATAATCCGGTTGATGTGGAAACCGGTATCGGCGCCCAGATGAACCTGACCGTTGTTAAAGGGAAAGCAGAAGAACGAAGCGATCAAGAATGAAACGAGCGCGATGATCAGAATTGTACCGGCCCACATCAGGATCGGTTTCTCTTTTTTTAGTTGAATCACGTGATTAATCATGGCTTTATATTTCATCATATTTCTTTTAAGTATCCTTTTTTAGTGACTATCTTCTTATTGTACTCAAATTTTCAGTAATTAAAATAGTAAAAAAGTAAAATTAAACATTTTATCATAATATCACTATCTTATTTCTGTTATCTACTCTGTTATCTACGCTTATTAATTCTGATCTTCACGCTTGAATGCTTGCCTGTTTCAGAAGCCAATGGAATAGGTCGGGAGAGTGCGCAGAGCGAAAAACAAAAAAATTCCTGATCAAACTGATCAGAAATCGTTTTTGTTTCTTTTTGCATTGAACTCATACTTTGCCCAGGAAATCCAGCAGCTCCGCTTTCCGCGTTTCACAATCGACCTTGCCCAGTTCAAATAACTGCTTCAAAGCTTCCGCATCGCCGGAGAACCGCTTCACGCCCAGATTCTTGGAAGGTCTTAACAACAACGCTCTGCCTTCCTTCTGTAAATCACCAACCAGATTCATTTCTTCATAATATACATCGCTGCGGATTTTCAGCGCGTCGATCAACGCCTGATTATGATACGCCAGCTTCGAGCTGTTCAGCAGCATCTTACTGCTCGGCTTGCGCACATAGCCCTCATCCTTGGTCACGATCACCAGATGCTTATCGCAGCCATACCCCAGTGAACGCTTGATCGGCACCATCGTCGTGACGCCGCCGTCGATATACAATCCATCGCGATAAGGCACCGGCGAGCCGGCCAGCGGTAAGGTGCAAGCCCCTTTTAACAGCCGCAGATCGTCGTCCAGTTCCTGTTTCCTGACCCACTCCACTTTGGAAGTATTTAAATTGAACAGGCCGATCTCAATCTCCATCGGCGACTTTCGCAGTGCGTCCAGTTTATAATGGATCGTGTCCTTCAGCAGCCGGTCAAACATGAAGTCATAGCCAACGTAATGCCGTTCCTTGAATAATGGATTCAGTCCTACATTCCGTTTGTCCGGCATGTAGATAACACCGACATCATACAGATACTGCTTATTCCGCATCGCAAAGCTGCACAGGTTCATCGCGCCGGCCGAAATGCCCACGCCGTAGTCAAATTCGATGCCCTGGTCGATCAGCCATGTCAAAACCCCAGCCGTATAGGCGCCGCGCATGCCGCCGCCTTCTAAAACCAGTCCGGTTTTTCCCATAAATTCACCTCAATCATCCAGTCATTTATTGTAACAAAAAAAACTGAATTTACCACTACAAAATCATGGTTTCGTCGCTTCTTGAACCATTTTTACGAATTCTTCCGTCCTTTTGGCTGATAAAATCCGATGCGGACAGTCCTTGCCGGAGAAATCATGATGCTGCCTGATATCTTCAATTCGCAGATCATACACCTTCATCAGTTCGGCGCACAGTGCGGCCGCGTTTTCCATTGTCTTTTCAAAATCATTGCCTTCGTTGACGCACAGCTCGATACCGATGCCCGTCATATTGCCGCCGTTTTCCGTCATTTTATCGCCCGCATGCCAGCCGACTTCCTCATCCGGCAGGGAATGATAGATGGAATGATCGTCAACCGTATAATGCCAGGAATTGATATCCGTTTCATTCGTCTTTAAATATTCGTTATGATGCCAGGCGTCCGCGCTGGCTGCTTCGTTGTCTGTCTCGTGAATGACGATCCAGTGGATCTCACGTTGGATCCCAGGCCGGTTCTGATGTCCCTCGGGAATGTAATCATGCACGACTTCAATCCCATTGACTGTCTGCAGCTGCACGCCTTCGGTATGATAGATCCGATTTTCCCGCACCGGCCACAGCCACAACAAAAGCAGCGCGACGACGATCAGCCCTGCCAGCACGCCCAAAATCGCCAGCTTGCGGCGGACCGACGCTTTCAGGCGGTAACGTTTATGTGCCCGTTTCTGTTTCCCTGACGAAGAACGCGAGGAAACCGCCCGTTGACGCGCGGCGGTTTTTCCTTGTTGAGTATTCATAAAACATCCCCAATCTGCGAAATAAACTTAATTTTATTTTAACATGTTCCTCCGCCGAACACTGAAGGAAATTCTTAATTCTTTCTAAAGCATGCTATAATCAAAAACAAAGGCAGGAAGTGAATATGAAGAAAGTTATTTTTATCAGCGCTACGATGGGCTGCGAAAAAACCACGATCCGCCGCTTCTGCAGCGAACCGCTTACCCGCAGCGTCTGGCTGGACGGGGATTGGTGCTGGATGATGCCGTTTCAGGTTAATGATCAAACCAAAGCGATGGTTCTGGACAATATTACCTATTTATTGAATCAGTTCCTCGCCCAGCCGGACTTCGATTATATTTTGTTCAGCTGGGTGATGGACGACCCCGAAACCGTGCGTTCGATTTTAAAACGGCTTCACGGCGAGTTTACTTTCAATCATTTTACCTTATCGCCTTCCCCTGCTCAGCTGCGCCGCCAGCTGCAGTCTGACATCGACCGGGGCCTGCGAACACCGGACTGTCTTGAGCGCAGCTTGGCCCGGCTTCCTCATTATGACGACATTGACTCAGAAAAAATAGAAACAACCGGACGCGAACCCCGGTCCATTGCCCGGGAAATTCTATTTCGGCTGCGTTGACTCCCTTCAATTTCATCTAAAAAAAACCTCTTACCCGCGTAAGAAGTTTTTATTTTTGCAATGACTTTCATGAGGATATTTCCGCAGATTTCAGAAAAACATGTGTTCCACAAAGATCCGCAGCCCGATCAGAATCAAAATCACACCGCCCAGCACCCGGGCTTTTTCTTTGACCATCGAACCGAAACGTTTCCCCATTGCCGCACCGATCAGGCTCAGTCCGAAAGTGATACCGCAGATCAACAGACAGGCAGTAAAAATATTGACGTGAATGACCGCGAAGCTGATTCCCACTGCCAGAGCGTCGATACTGGTGGCAACTGCCTGCATCAAGATCGTCGGCAGCGTCAGCGTTTTATTCCCGCAGTTTTCACATTCCGATTCCCGGCTTTCCTGCCACGCTTCTTTAATCATATTCAGCCCGATCACGCCCAGCAGAATCAGCGCGATCCAATGGTCGATCGAGCTGATCGCGTCGCTGAACATCCGGCCGCAGAAATAGCCGATCAGCGGCATGATTCCCTGGAACAAGCCGAACGCCCCGGAAGTGATCAGCGCTTCTTTGCGGTGAAAGTTTTCATAACATAAGCCGTCGGTGATCGACACCGCAAATGCGTCCATCGCCAAACCGACCGCTAACATGACTAACGTGACCGCATCCATAACATTTGCATCCATACATTTCCCTCTTTCTTCCTAAAAAAAGACCCAGGCATAAGCTCGTTAAAGCCTATGCTTGAGTCTTGTTCATTAAGCCAAACCAGGCGGCAAACCGCCATTGTGTTGATTTGACACGCAGGTTTCCCCACGCAAACTACTCCCTCAAGAAGTATGTTCAATATACCAAAAATAGGATGAAGATGCAAGCCTTTCCGCCTGTTTTTCCGACCGCTTTCGACAAAGCGGCGCAGGTGTTGGAATTTATTTAAAATTTCCGATCCACAGCGGACTGCCGATCGCTTTCAAATGATCCTGAAACTCGTTTGTTCCATAAAGAACGTCGCGCTGATTCACCAATTCAATTTTGTTTTCAATAATCCAGTTTTTATATTCCTCGCTCGTGCATGCCTGCAGCTCTTTGCATCGATGAAGATTACAGGTCGATTCTTCCATGATGTGATCGTCGCAATAGCCTGGATGCCAGCCATACATGAAAACTTCCTCGGCGTCTGTCCACCGCAGCGCCATCATTTTTTCCAGCGGCTGATAATCTTTGAAATCTTCCAGCTTATAGCTGGAGTTTGTTGCCAGGCCGTAAGAATAATAACGCAATGCCTTATATTTCGGATCACATTCCGTCGGATGGCGATGATCCGGCGCGGAGGAAAAAATATTATAGGCGATTCCGTATTTTTCCACGACCGCTTTAAATGCTTTTTCAAGCGGCAGCTCGCTGTTTTTCACGCTGGCGACATCGGGATATTTACCCAGAATGCGGTAACACAGCTCCATCTGCGCGTTAAATTCCTTATACGCGTCTTCATAGGTTGCTTCCCGCATTAACTCCGGATGCCGGTGTCCCCATTTAAACCGGCCTTTTTCATTGACTAAAGAAGGGACTTCCTCCGGCGGCAGGATCGGACTTTCCCACAGATGCCGATGCCAGCCGATCGACAGCCACGGCTTATCTTTCAGCCAGGTTAACGCGGCGACGGTATCCGGCGAATCGAACATCACGTCCGCGGAGGACGCAATCCCGCATTCAAATGCCTTAAACGCACCCATGTCATAGGCTGGCGTATAGCCGACGTCGTCGACTCTGAAAACCAATCTTTTTCTCATTGACACAATCCTCATCTTTCTGCGTTCATTATACAAAATCTTTAATTGTCTTCGATCGCAAAAAAAGTTCTTATATCAGTAGAAAAGATGACATTTAACGATTCTGCACAGCTGTTGTGCGATCCATATCGTCTGGGAAATGCGCCGTTTTCCCTGTTCATTTAAGAAACAGCCCGGATAACCGGGCTGCCTGTTTTTGCGGGAAATGGATATTGTGATCTTCGTCGCGGGGCTAACGGGTGAAGGACTTTGCCAAATCCTCAGCCCTGATCCGTTTTGCCTGCCGCCATAACCGCGGCTGAATCTGAGGATAGGTCAACTCATCGGGCAGCCCGCTGAACCAGCGGACTTCCGCCATTTCAAATGCGGGAAGCGGTCCCGGTTCGCCTGAGGTCGCATAATAAAGCATCCCGCTGGTGGACCGCTCATCCTGGCTGACGGTGTAAATGCAGCATGGCTGAAGCGCCGCTTTGGTGATGCCGGTTTCCTCCCACAGCTCGCGTTCAGCCGCCTGACGCGGAGTTTCATCCGGTTCAATATGGCCGCCTGGAATTTCCCAGGTAGCCCGCCGGGCATGCCGCGCCCACAGCACCTGATCACCGTCAAACAAAACGATGACGACATACTTCAGGGGAATCGCTTCGGTATGGGGATGAAAGCTGACCTGCACGCTGTTCATTCTCTGCGCCTTCTTTCTGCTCATTTCTGGATTTCAGTATTCTTTCCGGCATGCCATCCGTCAGCATCCGATGCCGATTCACCTACATCATCGGTGCGAACAGATTCAGGATGGCCCGGACCAGCCGCACTACCGCCGGCGTATCCCGGCAATCCTTCAGCGTGACTTCGCGGCAATCCTTCAGGGTGTCGATATAGTCCTGCTTCATATCTTTGATGATCGAACTCTTATAGGTCAGCACCCCGCACTCAAAATGCAGATAGTAGCTGCGGTAATCCATGTTGGTCGTGCCGCACAGCCCGATCTCATCGTCGCTGACAAAGGATTTTGAATGAATAAAGCCCGGCGTGTACTCGTAAATCTTCACGCCCGCTTTTAACAACGGCTCATAGTTGGCGCGCGTGACCATAAACACCAGCTTTTTATCCGGTACGTGCGGCACCGTGATGCGCACATCGACGCCGGCCTTGGCTGCGGTTTCCAGAGCCCGCTGCATCTCATAGCCAATGATTAAATACGGCGTATGAATGTAGACGTAATGCCGGGCCTGATTGATGATGTTGAAATGAATCGTCGCCCCGACTTCTTCCTCGTCCGTCGGACTGTCGGAAAACGGCTGGATGTAACCGTCGCTCTGCGGTTGTTCCTCCGGCTTGTAGACCGGCCAGTAATCGTCGTAGTTACTCGGGGCCATGTCTTTATAAACAAAGTTCCAGAACTGCAAGAACATGACGGTCAGACTCCACACGGCCTCGCCCTTCAGCATCACCGCCGTGTCTTTCCAATGGCCGTATTTCTCATACGCATTGATGTATTCGTCGGCCAGATTGATTCCGCCGACAAAGCCGATTTTTCCGTCGATCACACAGATCTTGCGGTGATCGCGGTTATTCATCTGGATTACCAGCCGGGCTTTTAACGGATTGAACACGGCGCAGCGGATTCCCAGCTTTTCCAAGATTTTACGGTAATTGGCCGGCAGCGTGTAAACGCAGCCGGCGTCATCGTACATCACCCGCACATCGACGCCCTGCTTCACCTTTTCGATCAAGATTTCCAAAATGGAATCCCACATGATTCCGTTGTCGATGATGAAATATTCCAGAAAGATATACCGCTCGGCTTTCTTCAATTCCTGAAGCATGTGCCAGAACTTCACCTCGCCGGTCGGACAATAGGTCGCTTCCGTATTCTTATAGACCGGATAGTAAGCGTTGTTGAGCACGTACCGGAACTGCTTGACGACCTGTTCATTCTGATCCTCAATTTCAGTCAGGATTTTTTCATTGCGCGGCAGCACCGGATGCGTCCTGGCCGCTTCCGCCATCGCTTCCCGACGCAGTGCCTTCGGCATTTTCCGTCCCCCGAACATCAGATAAAACAACCCGCCGAACAGCGGGAAGACGAGCACCAGAATGATCCAGGCCAGTTTATACGACGGATTTTCCTGTTTATTCACGATGTAAATAATTAAAAAGAAGTTGATGAACCGAAGCAGGTCGCTGACCAGCTTGAACCCGGACAAACTCACCATCACGCCGATGATTAAGCCCAGCTGAAGCAGAATTAAAACGGCCACGATGAAAAGCCGGTTCGCCATGATATTCAATATTTTTTTCATCGCTTTTCCTTCTTTCCCAAACGCAGCGCATCCCACTGTTCCCAAACGCGCACGCCTGTTATATCAATAAACGTTTTCACCTCGGCAATCCGCTGCGGCATCAGCGCAAACTGTTCCGGAGCATGAGCGTCCAGCCCGTAGACCGCCGTGCAGCCAAAGCTTCCGGCAATCTCCCAGAACCGCGCCCATGGATAGGGGTAGCGCCAGCCTTCGCGATAGGCCAGTTTGCCATGCTTCATACCCTTGAGATTGATTTCCAACGGTACCCCGGCCTTCACTGCCGCCGCGCAGAGAATTTGCGCCGCTTCGTCGCATGCCAATGACCAGTGATCGCGGCTCAGCATAAAGTATTCCGGATGCGCGACATAATCCGCCAGACCTTCCTCTAACGCCATCGCGATCCGCCGCGCATAAAGCAATACGCTTTCATCCGCTGCCGCCTCGCAGAAATCCATGCCGCCGGGGGTCAGGTAGTGGTTGCCAATGATCATATAGTCCGTTTCCTCCCGAAGCGTTTGCAGCTCCGGACGCAGCGATGGGAAATATTCAAACTCAAAACCGGTAAGAATTGTAATCTGATTCCGGTATTTCTCTTTCAGGTTTGCGATTGAGTTTAGATAGCCGGCTTTTTCTTCAATGTTCATGCGGTCGCGCTGATCCCTTAAACAAGCAAAGGGACAATGATCGCTGAAGCCTAAAACCTTCAATCCGGCTTTGATCGCCGCCTGAACATACGCTTCATCCGTGCCAACGGCGTGATGGCAGCGGGCGGTATGAGTATGGAGATTAAAATCCGGCATGCTTTCACCCCTCAATACGTCCTATTATAGCGAAATCCGCGCTACTTTGCACGAAAGACTTTCTTAAGATCCGCTTGAAAACAAGCGTTGAAAAAGCTTGGAAAACCTGCCTGGACTAAAGTGTGGCGGCCTGGCGTCCATTCTGCTTCAGCTTCACAAAGCGAACAAGCAGGATGATATGAAAAGAACCGGCAGCGCCGGTTACAGGTGATATTCAAAAATACATTTCTGAACGTCGCCATACTGATACAGATAATGCGCCTTCGGCACATCGACAATCGCTTTTAATTCCCCGCCCAGCTCTTCCAGCGTCCGCCGTGAGGGCAGATTGTCCGGATTGCAGGTGATGATCAGCGAATCCATGCCGTATTTCTGCTTCGCCAGCTGAAACAACAGCCGGCAGGCTTTGAGCGCGTAATGATGCCCGCGGTACATCGGATACACGGTATACCCGATCTGACCGGCATAATACAGTTCCTCATTCATCCCCATCCGCAGATCGCAGCGTCCCACAGCAGTGTGCTTCCCATGTTCGCGGATCTCAAAAACGATTGACGGCACATCGCCGCGTCCCGCCTCTTGTTTGATTTCCATAACCTTGACCAGATCAATTTCCTGATCCGTCAGCACCTCTCTGCGAAACAACCAGTCCATAACCTTCATCCGCCTATCCTGTCGCCGCTTCGTCCAGCAGCGCCTGAATCTGCGCCCGCGTCAATGCGCCTTCCAGTTTCTTCTGCGCGCCCAGATAAAAGGTCGGGACATAATAATAATCGTATTGCTCCGCCAGCTGCGGATTCTCGCCTTCGTCAATCTTTGTAATCCGGATATTCCGATAACGCGGATCTTCAAGCAAAGCGTCGAGATCCTTTTGCGCCTGACGGCAATACGGGCAATTTTTTAAAATAAACATTGTGATTTCCTGCATGGTTTCACCTTCTTATCATCAGTTTACCAGAATCAGGAAAAAGTGACAATGCCTTTGCCTGGAAGAAGTCCCGACAAGTTTCGATCCATTCCGCGATTTCTTTCAATTCTTTTACGAATTGGCGGCAATGAAAGTTCATCGTTCAGAATATGATAGAATAAAATTAATATCAATGGAGAAATACAAAACGCGAAAGGAGGCTTTCAAACATGCTGAAGAAAACAGGGGTGCTGACTTTATGTGTCCTGCTTCTGAGCGGCTGCGCCAAGCGGGTTGAAAATCCCGGCCCGCCGCAGATTACGATTTTAGAAGACGCCGTCATCGAGGTCAATCAGCCTGATTTTTCAGAAGATGTGCTGCGCGCTTATTTCAAGGCTGTCGACAGTCAGGGCAACGAACTGCCTCAGGAAAACGTCGTCTTTCTGAACAACGCCAACAATGCCCTGCTCGGGACTTCCTATATCAAGGTCAAAGCCGTGGATAAAAACGGTTATTACGACGTGAAAACCCTGAAGGTCACCACCGTCGATCACACCGCGCCAACCTGTGTGCTGCCTGTACAGCCGCCGGTCTTTTTAGCGGGAGAAACGCCCGAACTGACGGCGAAGACCGCCGGGATTCAGCTGCGTGATAATTTCAACCGTGAATCCACGCTCGCCAAAAACTTCCGCTGGCTGATCAGCGACGTTGATTATGCTGTGCCGGGAACGTATTCCCTGCCGGCCCGGTTTCAGGATTCCTCCGGCAATGCCGTTGAAATCACGCTTGAGGTGAAAGTCAGCGACGATCCGGTGGAAAAAGCACAGGCTTGCCTGGAATTGATTTTAGAGCTGTGCCAGGGATCCTCCAATTATTTCATCCTCGACACGGCCGACGCCGAGCAGCAGACTGCTATTGTAAATTATGCGCAGATCATGGATTTCTTCTTCACCGCCGCGGGCCGACAGGCCATGGAAGCTTCCGCTTTTGGGAAGCGGATCGTTACCGAAGGCGGCCAGACCCGCTGGGTTGCCAATACCGCTGCCGCTTCGTGGCAATATCGTAAAACGGAATTCACGCTGCAGGATGCGGATGACGAACAGCTGATCTTCGACGCAAAGACAAGCTGGCAGGTTCAGGATCAGATAGTTGAGGAAACGAGTGAGTTTATTCTCGTGAAGCAGCAGGGCGTCTGGAAAATCGACAGCTTTGTCAATCCACTGGACGGACCGCCGGCAAATTCGAAAGTCACGCCGTCCGCTTCTCCCCAGACTTCGCCTCAGCCCGCCAATACTCCGCAAGCTTCACCCTCGTCCCAACCCCCGGCAAGCGCCAGGCCGAAAAACGGATAAACACGAAACCAGGAACTTTGATCTGCGGCTTTAACATTGGCTGGCTGCGGTTCAGGCCGGACGATCCGTTTATTCTTTTTGGCAATTCTGTTCAAAATAAAACAACGTCTGGAAGAATTCCCGTGAATCCTTTTCCGCAGACGTTGTTTTTTTGATTCTTCACTCAGTCATCAGGCTGGACTTCCTCCCCCTGCCGCCAAGCTTGCTTAATCCGCCATCAGGTTGTTGCCGGACAACAACGGCGTCGCCAGCGCCAGACAGGCCAGTCCGATCACACCGTTGACAATCAGCCCCGCCAGCTGAATCATAAACGCCGGCACTCCCGGAATCATCACCAGCGTTACGACCGTGATGCCGTAAGGAATCGCCAGAATCAGACAGAAAACCATCTTGATCATCTGTTCCATAAGCGGCGTCGAGCGGCTTTTCATCAAGCGCAGACAAACCAGCGAGGCACTGAGAAACAGCCACCCAAAACCGGTCATCATCAACGCCGCCGGCACGAGTTCCGCCCAGCTGCTGCCCAGCACAAACGGACAGAGAACCAACGAAGCGAACACCACCGCCACAATGTGCAGCATCGAGGGTACCATCAGGGCCGCCAGCTTTTTCATCGGCCGGTCCGGGATCAGATATAAATAGAACACCCGCAAATCCTGGGCGATCCGGTCGGTCGTCGCACTGGTGAACAGGACGATCAGAACGAAGAACTGATAAAAACCGAATCCTTGTCCATTCATCCAGACAATCCCCAGATAAATCACGATCAGCAGCACTTCCTGCAGCGATAGCAACCGCCGCGTCTTGCGCAGGATCAGAAGATTCTTGGAAACCAGCGCCGCCGCTCCGCTGCCAAAGCGCGCCTGCTTCACTGAAACAACCTTTTCGTGGGTTTGGCTCTGGGCGCGCCGTGCGCGGGCATTCTGCCGCAGCTCGCTGATCCATTCCGCATCCATGATCGCCTGTTCGTAGAAATCACCCTTAACGTTCAGAATCAGCGCGGTAATCCCGGCGCAGACAAGCAGCGTCGCCGCAAACCCGATCAGACAGGCCGTCATATCCTGGCTCACCAGACCGATTAACGCCATTTTGCACCAGCCGAACACCGGTACCCAGTTAAACAACGGATCGGCTACAAACCGGGTGATCGTACTCTGAATTCCGCCGTCAACACCGACGTTGCGGATGGCGATCAGACCGATAAACCCCAGCAGCACCGCCAGAAATCCATATTTTATCCACTTCGCCTGCGGCTTCACCAATTCCAGAAAATAAAACCAGGTAAATAAGGCAAACGCAAAGTAAAACATCAACAGGCTGCTCAGGATTAACGAAAGCACTAGCGGAACGGTCAGAATCACAGTGGAGCTCATCATCATTAAGATATACGCCACGGCGATCAGCGCATAGATCAGACTGCCTTCGACCGTTTCAATCAATAAGTAAGCCAGCGTCTGTTTTCGCGTAAACGGGCCTGCGAAAATAAACTGAGCATCATCGCGCGTCACGATCGCAGAGCGTTTCTGCAAGATCATAACCGTCATTAAAAACAGCACATAACCGCAAAACAACATCATCCACCCCTGCACCGACTGGACGTTCATCATCGCCGACATCATTTCCCGGTTTGACACTGCCGAATAAATGGAAAAACCGAAGAAAGCCAGGACGAACAGCGTTACGATCGCTGAAACAGGCTTGGAAAACAGCCGGCGGAGCTGCGCTTTGAGCTTGACAAAAAACAGATAGCTGAGCGCGTTCATCCCTGTTCTCCCTGCGTGCAGGCAAAGAAGATTTCCTTCAGCGACTGATCGCCCAGATCCTCGCGCCGGACTTCCCGCACAATTTTTCCATGATGCAGAATATACGCGTCATCCCACAGCGACTCGAACATGTCGATGATATGCGTGGAAATCAGAATGCTTTTGCCTGCGCCGCGCAGCTCTTTCAGCAGCTGCAGCACCGTTTCGATCGCCGCCGGATCGAGTCCGATCATCGGTTCGTCGATCAGGATCGAATCCGGATCCGCCAATAACGCCAACACCATTGACAGCTTCTGCGACATCCCTTTGGATAATTCGCGGGCCGTTTTTTTCGCCTTGTCCGCCAGCTCCAGCCGTTCCAGCAGCGCCTGTGCCCGAGCTTCTCCCGCTTCGGCCTGATAAGCCCGGCTGATAAACTGGATATGTTCCCGAATCGTCAGCTGCTCGTACAGCACCGGCGTTTCCGGAATGTAGCCGAAGCGCCGTTTCGCATCAATCGACGAATTCGGAAAACCGTCGATCAGAATTTTACCGTCAAATTTAAGCAGACCTGCGATACTTTTAATCGTCGTGGATTTACCTGCCCCATTGGGGCCCAGAAGAATCGTAATCCGGCCGTTGTGCGCCGTCAGCGACAGATCGTCAACCGCTTTAAACGAACCGTACTTTTTTGTTACGTGATAGACTTCAATCATTGAAATCGCCCTCCCATTTTTATGTTTCTTATTTTATCATATTTTTCTTATTTTATTTATTACAAATCCCTGACATTTTCTATTGCCATCCTCCTTACCTCTAACTTACGCCCG
Organism: Holdemania sp. 1001095H_141210_F2; assembly: GCF_015558105.1. Taxonomy (NCBI): domain Bacteria; kingdom Bacillati; phylum Bacillota; class Erysipelotrichia; order Erysipelotrichales; family Erysipelotrichaceae; genus Holdemania; species Holdemania sp. 1001095H_141210_F2. Next base: position 9,732 of record NZ_JADNPO010000025.1, on the reverse strand, counting down.
GACGCCAGGGACGGGTCAAGGGGTTTCGCTTTCTTTTCCAGTCCATGATTGAATTATCGCTTTACTTTTAAAATCAAAGACGCTTTTCCAGATCAGCCGAGATTCTTTTTTTGTTTCCAGCAGATCAGTTTCAGCCCCAGTCCGGCGCCGGCCTGCAGCATCATCAGAATCCACAGTCCAGCTGGCATCGGCTTGCGCGCACAGGCGATCATCACCAGATACAGCGCCGATAAAAGCAGAAGCAAATGTGCGAAAGCCGTCCGGGTAATAATCTGTTTCCGCAGCCGGTCGTCAAGCTTCTCCTGCAGCGACGCCTGACGTTTCAGCAGCTGTATCCGAACCCGATAGCCTGAAGCGCACAACATCGTCATCATAAAACCGATCAGTCCGATTACAAAGATCAGCGCGATCCCATTCCCTCGAAGTCCGGAGAACAAAAGTCCGATCAGCAAGCCGCCCAGAATCAGACTGATCCTGCTCATCTGCCGGGCGATCGGCGCATAGGATTCCAATTTTGTCGCCGCATCCGTATGAATCGGCGCCCGCTTTTCGTCCGTCCAGAACAAGACAATCGAATCCTGGCGAAACGCCGGATGCCAGCCGGAAGCTTCCATCCATGCCAGATATTCCTGCCGTTCAGCCGGATCAGAAGGCAGGTAATCAAATTCATACTGTCTGAACTGCGGTTCACCCTGAACCAACACCCAGCATAAACCACCCCAGGCTGCCTTCTCAAACAGCCAGCCTTCCTGCGCCAGCTTCTGCAGCCGCAGCTTTTCCTGCTCTTCCTCAAATACAAGCCCCTGAGCTAATATGATTTTCTTCTTCATCAGTTACATTCCTTTCTCCTGCATTCTTTTCCGGGCCGCCGCAACAATCGTTTCCCGCCGGGTCAATTCATGACGCAATAAGGTCTTTCCTTTATCGGTCAGCACATAGGACTTCTTTCCTTCCTTTGCGGCTGTCTGCGCGATCAGCTCGTTGACGCACATCTTTTTAAGCAGCGTATACAACGTGCCGGGCCCGATCATTCCCGGAACCCCTGTCATCTGTTCAATATACTTCATAATCGCATAGCCATGCAGCGGTTCGATCAGCGCTAATAAGATGTAAAACGCCGCGTCGGTCAGCTGTTCTGTTTCAAAGGTATCTTGTTTTGGCATTCCTATTCCTCACAGTCTATTCACGATATATCCATTTAAGATATATCTATTATAGATATAATATCATTCCCTGTCAATATCATCGCGGAATGATTATTTCCTCAGACGCTGCTCTTCAGGAAACTAAAAATTTCAAACCTGACTTCATTTGCATTTCCTGTCTGCCTTAACTTATTGCCTCAAAAGCACAAAAAAAACCTGCCCGCGCAGGTTTTTCTGCCAGAATAAAATTCAGACCATTTTTCTATCTGAAGCAACGCCAGGATTCTGCCAAAAAGGCCGGATCGGAAAGGAAAGCCGGGATATCCGCGGCTTAGTCCTGACTGCCCGCAATCCAGCCCTCCAATGTCGCAGTCTTGATGTTTCCCGGACGTTTCACGTCGCCGATTTTCCAGGTATGACACGTAATTCCATAAAAGCGGTCAGCTTCCTCGCTTAACGGTTGAATGCCCGTGCAGACGATCAGCACCCCGGCTGGAATCGTCAGGCGCACGCCGGCTTTTTCCACAACAACATGATCCGGATTTACCTGCAAGCAGCGGGTTTCCCGATGGATCGTCAGATTGTCACAACGGCTTATATGCTCGTCCAGCGCTAAACCGACAAGCTGATTTTCCCCGCGGTGAAGCTGACTTCCCTGTTCGATCAGGGCAACCGGGCATCCAGCCTCCGCAAACTTCAGCGCCAGCTCGCAGCCGATCGCCCCGCCGCCTAAAATCACTACGGATTTTCCTTCAGGAAGCGGACTTGTATACGCCTGTGCAGGCGTCAGCCCCCGCTCAATCCCGGGAATCGGCGGAATTACCGGCTCCCCGCCCAGTGCCAGAATTAAATGATCGGGGTTCAGGGCTTGGACGCTTTCCGGGGTCGCCTTCGTATTCAGCCTGACGTTTACCTCTGACTTCCCGACTTGTTCTATCAGATAATCCCGGTAGCGCCGCAGATCCATTTTATATTTTGCCTGATCCAGAACAGTCAGCGCGCCGCCCAGACAGGACTTCTGTTCCAGCAGCGTGACCTGATGTCCCCGCTGCGCCGCCGTCAGCGCCGCCTTCATCCCGGCCGGACCGCCGCCGATCACGACGACATGCCTGCGTCTTTTAACCGACGGCTGTTCCATGGACATCCAGCTGCCGTTCATATAGGCGGGATTCACGGAACAGCCATGATCGCGCCGGTCGGTCGTCCAATGCATGCAGCTGCCGCAGCGCAGGCAGGGCACGATATCCGCTTCCCGCCCCACTTCCGCTTTGTGAATCCAGTCTTCGTCCGCCAGCAATGACCGTCCCAGAACCACAAGATCGGCGTCCTGTTCCTCAATCACCGCGGCAGCTTCCTGCGGCGTCATGATCGCCCCGACTACCGCAACCGGGATCGCAAGTGTCTGCTTAATTGCGCGGGCCAGCTGGCGGTTGACGCCATGCGGCTCCAGCGCAGACGTCGCCATGTGGATGTTGCCTTGTTTGTCCATATCCTGTCCGGCTGACACATTGACCATATCCAGATACGGCTCGGCCTGCTTCAGAAAGGTCAGCACCTCATCCAGTCCGATTCCCCCCTCGATCCATTCCTTCGCGCTGATCCGAAGATCCACCGGATAATCCGGGCCGACTGCTTCGCGCACTGCCTTGATTATCGCCAGCGGAAACGTCATCCGATTTTCAAGACATCCGCCATAGCTGTCCGTCCGATGATTCAGCGCCGGTGAAAGAAACTGTGCCGGCAGCCAGCCATGCGCAAAATGAAGCATGACCATATCGAAGCCCAATTCTTTAGCGTCGCGGCAGGTTTGCGCGAATGCGGCCGCCGTCTGATCCATCTCTGCCGGCGTCATGGCCTTCACCCGATTGCCATAGGCGTTAATTCCATCTGTCGATCCCCACAGCACATCTTCTGGATGCGCTCCGCGTCCAACGCCGCCCATATGCATGACCTCCAGCGACACCGCTGATCCCCCCTGCCGCATAAAGTTCAGCCATTGGCGCGTTTTCTGAATCTGGGCTTTGGAAAACAGATACTCCGAATCAAACCAGGCGTTGGGCAGATTTACTCCACCGCAGCCCGCAATCAGAATCGCTGCTCCGCAGCGGACGCGTTTGTCATTGAGCGCCTCGTTCATCGGCGCGGAAATGATCCGGTTGGCAATCATCAGGGAATTGATTTTTAACGGCTGAAACAAACTCGCAAACTTCATGAAACTCACTCCTTTTTATTGATACAAGCATGAAGCGTGCCATTCACGCCTGTTTCTAAAAATAAATTCATTTTTATTCAGAATTCCTGCGGTTCATCCAAGTCTCCATGCGTTTTTTCTGCTCTTTTTTCCCCGGAAAATCAAATATTGAAGCGGTCCGGCCGTTAATTCCTGTTCCCTGCTTTCGCGTAGTTTCCCACCGGTTCACAGTGTCGAACACTTTTCGACACTCCTCTGAAAAGCGTATAAAAAAACCTGATCTTTTGATCAGGCATGCGGTTCCGAGCGCATCAGTTTATCAAAGATCAGATAGGCCGCAAAATAGAACGCCGCCAACATAAAGGAAAACAGCACGGTAAATTTATCAATGTTCTGCAGCAATGTCGCTAACAAGACCTTCGGCTGCAGCACATCCCAGGTATTCAGCCGCAGAAACCGGCCGATGTAGACGCCATAACCACATAACAGACTGATCACGCTCATCCAGCAGAAGTTAAACACTTTATTTTTGCGCCATTTGACGCTCTGATGGATCAACGATGTGGAAAACAGACCGTCGACTAACGCCATCAAAATTCCGCCGACAATATAAATCAAGCGAACCCAGCCCGTTAAACTTTGCAGATAAACGCCGTTGCCGCCAATCAGCTGCGAGCCTTGAAGATGGATCAGATCCGTGACCATGTAACAGGCGTTGGGCAGAAACAACAGCCAGCCTAATGCCAGCGTCAGAGAAAACGGCCCCCAGTGTCTGCGCCAGCTGGTCAGCAGATAAGCCGGCACCGCCAGCGCTATCGGCATGAACGCCAGCCCCAGATTCCAGAACAACCATCGTAAATGAAGCTGAATCCCGGCTTTCCGCAAGCCCAGGCCCGCCAGAATATAAAGCAGATGAAGGGCCAGGATCAATCCCAAAAGCATCATATTGCGTTTTTGTCTGCGTTTCATTGTGATCACACTCCTGACATCGACCGTATTATACCCAATTTTTATGCGCTTTTCTTTAAGTTTTTCTTACGTCTTCCTGAATGTTGTTTTCACAAGCGCTTACTTTCGCTCAACCTCAGGCGTAAAGAAAAAACGAATAAAAAAGAAAAGGATCGCGAAGATCCTATTTCAGTTTTTCAAACATTTTTTTATAGATGCCCTTCAGCTCTTTTTTCTGGCTGTCGGTCATGTTGCCCTGGCTCGGGCTGAACGAATCGACGGTGCTCAGATGATCGCCCACAATCTTTCCGTTTTTCACGACAAAGACCTGCGGTACATACAATGCCGGCTCACCATCATCGTCCGTTTTCAGAAAATCCTTCACCAGATCAATAAATTCGTTGTAGCTTTCCTCCGTGTTGCCGTCGTCCGTGCCCATATCGACGTAATAAATCGTCAGGCCCAGTTCTTTGGCAACCTCGTTCATTACCGGGACCGCCTGCGTACACCAGGCGCAGCTTGTATACCCATAATACAGGATACCGCTTCCGCCTTCTTTATAAATACGGTTGGCTTCCTTGAGCGTTACCCGCTTGAACTGATGCTCGGCCACATTGAAGCCCTGATATCCGCTCATATCGACGTCCACCATCTTCAAATCGTCTAAATAATGCACCGGCGTATTATCCTTCTGACTGCAGGCACCAAGCGCCAACAGGCAGCAGCCTAACAGAACTAAACCTTTCAGGATCTGTTTTTTCATATTCTGCCTCCTTGCCATAACAGTATTAGTATAAATCAAAATCGCCCGTTTGGCTAGAATTCAATCGTTGAATCTTCTTCCAGCCCCTGCGGCGTCAATCGCAGAATCCGCTCCGTCACCTCGGCTAAAAAGCGGCGGTCATGACTGACGGCGAGGATGCAGCCGGGAAACGACGCCAGCTGTGCGCGGATCTGGCCGGCGGATAACGGCGAACAATTCCGCGTCGGCTCGTCCAGAAGCAGCACGTCGTTGTGATCGACAACCAGCTTCACCAACAGGATCTTGGCTTTCTGGCCGCTGGAGAAAGTCCCCATCGGCTGCCGCATCTCCTCCGGCGTAAATTTCAGGGAACCTAAATGATTCTGAATCCGCGTGCGGAATGCCTGATCCTGACCTTCGCTTAAAAAGTCAACCGGATTTCTATCCATCGGCAGCTGTTCCTCGTAATTCTGCGGCATGTAGCCGACACGCAAATCTCTCCGATCCTTCAGCTGTTTCCAGATCAGCCGCAGCAGCGTCGTTTTCCCACAGCCGTTGGGTCCGATAATTGCGACCTTCTGCGGCCCGACAATCTGAAGGTTGATATCCTTCGCGCAAAGATGCATCCCTGCCCAGAGCTGCGGCTGATGGAAATCCAGAATCTGTTTGCGGGAATTGGCAATCCTGACTTCCGGATCAAAAAACAATTCAATCTGTTCCTCACCTTCAAACTTATGCGTCAGCGGTTTGTCTTCCAGCCGTTCTCCTAACGCCTTAACCGACCGCATCTTGCGCTTGAGCATCTTGGCGGCATGCGGCTGTTGCCGGGAGACGGAATTCAGCGCATGATCGACGCTTTGGTATAGCCGCCGGTAACGCTCCATCTGCGCCGCATATTCCTGATGTTCCTTGACGGACAGCTGATTCTGCCGGTTTGCCAGGGCTTCGCGCTGCCGCACGTAATCAGCATAGCCCAGATGCACAAACGTATGCCGGGCCTGGGTCTTGCGGACGATCTGTTCCAGATGCAGAATGCCGTTGGCGCAATGTTCCAATAGCGTTTCATCATGGGAAACAAACAGAATGCCGGCCGGGCTGTCCAAAATAAAGCGTTCTAAAATTGCCAGCGTTTCCAGATCGAGATCGTTGGTCGGCTCGTCCATTAAAATCAGATCTGGTTCGTTTAACATCAGTTTGACCAGCTGCAGCTTGACCTTTTCCCCACCGCTCAGCTGACCCATTTTTCTTTCCAGCAAATCAGCGCTGGCCCCGACGTCTTCCAGCCGCACGTACAGCTCGCCGATCTTCTCATAATCGGGAATTTCCGAAGGGGCTTCGCTCATACAAAAATCCAGGCCTGACGTTTCATGCCACCGTGCGTCCAGCGCCTGAGGAAGATAGCCGATCACCGCCCCGCGGCGGTCAATCGTCCCTTCCATCACGGTATATTCTGAAATCAAGTCTGGATTGTAAATTGCTTTAAACAACGTGCTTTTGCCATTCCCCTCTTCACCGATCACCGCCAGTTTATCGCCTGCGACGCAAGTAAAGCTTAAATGATCGATCAGAATTCTATCTTTGAGGGTCTTAATTGTAAGTTGATTTACAGTTAACATCCGCACCACCTCCTTAGGAAGCGGTAAACGGTAAAAAAAGAGAACGACAAAAAACAAGATTTCAGAAATTCAATTTTCTTCGTCTTATTTTCTGTACATCCTCTCACCTCGCATCATCTTGGTCTATGATATCAAGCCTCTTCGTTTTCGTCAATCTTTGTGACGATAATTTCGTCATAGAGGCTTTCAATTTTTTCACGCGTCGCCATGCCTTTGGAAAAGGCGGTCGCGATGCCGCAGCAGTTCGCATATTTAAAGGTTGTAATAATATCGCGGGAACGCAGGTAATTCATCACGAAGCCGGCGATCATACTGTCGGCCGCGCCGACGGAATTGACAACCTCAGCGTCAATCGAATTGGCATGGTATACACCGTCCTGATTGATCAGCAGCGAGCCGTCCTTCCCCATCATCAAGATGACGTTCTCCGCGCCCAGCTTTGCGCACTGCCGTCCGGCATGGATCAGCTGTTTCTGATCGGCAATCACCTCGTCAAACATCGTTTCCAGATCCTCGATATTCGGCCGGACCAGAAACGGCTTGTATTTCAACAACCGCAGAAGCAGCTCATGATTGACGTCAAGGACAAACTTCACGTCGTTTTCAATGCACAGCTGAATCATTTTTTCCGTCAGATCAACCAGATTATCCGGACAGTTGCCCGACAGCACAAAAATATCGCTGCGGTTAAGCCGTTCCACCCGTCTTAACATCATCCGCATATCTTCTTCGGTAATGCTCGGACCTTTGGCGTTCAGCTCCGTTTCCAACAGATCGCCTTTGACTTTCACGTTAATCCGGGTATGGCCTTCAATGAAGGTGAACACCGGTTCGATATACTCATATTTCTGAAGCAGGCTGATGAAGAAATCCTTAGTAAAGCCGCCGACAAAGCCCAGCGCCCGGGACGGAATCATCAGATTATTTAAAACGATAGAAACATTGATGCCCTTGCCTCCGGCCTCGTAGTATTCCAGCGAACTGCGGTTGGTTTTCCCCAGCTCGACTTTATCGAATTCCATATAGTAGTCCAGCGACGGATTCAACGTACATGTATAAATCATAAAAAAGCCCCTTTCTCATGAATTTATTTTAGCACATTCTGAATCAGGAAACGGCAGAATTCTGACTGAATTTTCCCATAAATCTCGAATCTTCCCGTTTTCCGATATTCTGATAAGCAATTCGAAAGAAAAGAGCTCTGTCAGGGAATACAGAACTCTTTGTCCCGCAAGGTCCGCCGCAGGGATTCGGCAGACTGCGTGAGAACAGCCGCTCAGGGATTAGCGCCTGTCCTCAATTATTTTTTAAATTTAAGAAGAGGAAAAATGTTTAAAGCGTTTATAAACTTTTGCGATCCTCCTTTCTGTATTTCAGTATAGAAAACCGATGTGGTGATAAAATGGAGTTTGTGTGAAGAAATGATGAATTTGATCATTTTCAGCTTTACGCCCGTCTGGTTATTTGGTTCCTATTCTAAAGCCCGTTGTTATAATAGAAAAAATCCTGTTCAGGGGAGGGAACAGGATTCTTCGGAAGGCGGGAGGGGAAGCCCGCCTCCGCATATTATTTTTATGAATAAGAGGGGAAAATATTTATTTTGTAAAGGGAATTTTATCTTTATGCTTTTTTCTGATGAAGTTTAACTTGGATGCCTCCTTCCTTGTATGCTTGTATTATAGGGCAAGATTATGGGATAAGAATCAAAAGCAGGTGAAGGTTCCGTGAACTTCCTGAAGAATTTCTTAAGGCTTATCCTCTATTCAGCCACAGCTGGATTTTATCCAGGCAGCGATCCAGTATCACATCGTTCCAGATTCCGGCGCCGCCGTGATCGGCATTCTTCACTTTGATAAAGTCAGCCTCGTGTCCCTCCTTCAATAAGGCTTCCATCAATTCCACACTCTGCGCCATGGGTACATTGCGGTCTTTATCGCCGTGGACAATCAGAAACGGCGGCAGCGGAGCCTTGCCGATATAGGTTGTGACGGAGGCCTGACGGGCCTTCTGCGGATGGTCTTTAACCGCAATCCCGCCCAGCAGCTTTCCGGCAATGGAATCCGCGCCGGCATGTTCCCTGGCTGACAGTTGATCCGCCATGCTGAGCAGATTGACCGGACCGTAGAAGTCGATCACGCCTTTCATTGCGGGCAGAAACGCTTCGCCGTTTTCCAGGGGAAACGCCCCGGCAGCCTCGCTGACTGCCGTCAGGGCCGCTAAATGTCCGCCCGAGGAACCGCCCCATAAAATCAGCTGATCGGGATCGCCGTGAAGGCCTGGCGCCTGCGCGCGGACATATTGAATCGCTCGTTTGACATCCATCAGCTGCGCGGGGAAAGGCTCGCATTCGCTGCCGCGATATTCGATCATCGCCACGATAAAGCCGTGGACGGCAATCTTTCCCAGACTGCAAATGTTGGATTCCACATTCTGCCAACGCCAACCTGAACCCTGGATAAACAGAAGAATGGGAAAGCGCTGCCCTTCTATCATTTCCTCAGCGACAAATGACGGCTGTAAGAACCGGATGTGGAGTCCCCGATCTTTTGCCCTGGCATATTCCTGAAGCGGCAAAGCGTGGACGCTTCGTTGATGAAGATCAATTTCAATCTCTGTCATGTGCGGCGTGGTGAGTTCAGAGGCAGGAAATTCTTCATAAGTATAAAATTTTGCTTCCATAATTCTATATCCGGCGGATCCTGATGCCATTAACGAAGGAATCCGTCGCTCTCCTTTTCTTCATTATACCGCCGTCTTCCTTGCAGGAAAAGAAAACCCGCCAGGGGAAGGCGGGCTTTCTCCGGCAACCAAGGAGGGGAGCCTTGATCACCTGATTATTATTAAGGTTGAGAGGGGAAAAACATCTTGTCCTGAAGGGATTTTCTGTTGGTCTTATCCTTTGGACAATTTTATTATAAGAAAAAATTATGGGAAAAGTATGGCATTGACATGTGAACTTCATCAAATTTTCCATATTCGAATTTCCCGGATAGAATCTGAGTTCTCTGATAATTGTTCATCTACAATACTGGTTCTATAAATTTTGGTGTTGGTGGAAACCAACGCCTTTTTTTCTTGAGCATAAAAAAA
>NZ_JADNPO010000024.1:0-46480 GCF_015558105.1 Holdemania sp. 1001095H_141210_F2 | reverse complement strand
AGAAGATTTATGAAAAAGGGCAGCGGTTAGGGAAGAAGATCGGGGAATGCATTGGCAGGCGACAAGGAGAACACATTGGCAGACAGCAAGGGGAACGCATTGGAGAACGCAAAGGGGAACGTAAAGGGGAAGCAAGACAAAGAATGATGCTTCAACAGATGTTGAGTATTCGGATTCCGATGGATGAAGAAGAAACGGCGCTGCTTCAGCAGTTAAATGGCGATGAGCTTCTGTTATTATCGGAGCGGTATGAAATGATAAAAACGTCGGACGATCTGGTTGAACAGGTTCATCAGATTGTAAATCAGAGAACTCACCGTTAGCCTGGGTTCAGGTGAATTCCTGTTTTCTGAAGAAAGGTTCTAATTACAGAAAAATGCCAGGATTAAGGAAGAACCCTGGCACAGGAGCGTAAAAATCAAATGTTTGTTTCTTAACTATTTCATGAATTTCCGAACAAGCTTTGCTTTCCAAGGAGAAACAGGCTGATAGCGGATTGGCAGGTCGATGAATGTTGATTTATTGACGATGCTTTTCATATGGGAGAAGGCTGCGAAGCTGGCATAACCATGATAACCGCCCATGCCGCTGTATCCAACGCCGCCGAAAGGCATCGCCGTGGTCGCTAAATGAATGATCGTGTCGTTAAGGCAACCGCCGCCGAAGGAACATTCGCGCAGGAAGCGATCCTGATGTTTATGATTTTCGCTGAACAGATAAGCGGCCAGCGGTTTCTCCCGCTGTTGGATAAAGCGCAGCGCTTCGCTGAAATGCGTATAGGTCAGAATCGGAAGGATCGGGCCGAAGATTTCTTCCTGCATTAAACTTGAATTGGGATCCGGATCGACGACCAATGTCGGCATGAGTTTGTGCTGGTTCCAGAGTCCGCCGTAAACAACCGGCTGATCCGCCAAGAGTTCATTCAGCCGCTGTTCATGTTTCTCATTGATGATTCGCGGATAGTTTTCATTTAATGTCGGATTTGTACCATACTGCCGTGTGATTTCAGAACGCAGCGCTTCGATCAACGGTTCTTTTACACGGGAATCCACTAAAATGTAGTCTGGGGCCACACAGGTTTGTCCGGCGTTGAGCAGCTTGCCGAAAATGATCCGGCGTGCGGCCAGTTCGATATCGGCGGATGCGTCAACCAGACACGGACTCTTTCCGCCTAATTCCAAGGTTACCGGCGTCAGCCAGCGTGATGCCTTTTCCATCACCAGCCGGCCGACCTGGACGCCGCCAGTGAAAAAGATCGTGTCGAAACGTTGTTCTAAGAGCTCGGTATTTTCTGCCCGGCCGCCCTCAATGACGGCGACATAACATTCGTCATAAATGATGTTCAGCAGCTTGGCAATACAATGGGAGGTTGCCGGTGCATAAGCGGACGGTTTAACGATCGCACAGTTACCGGCGGCCAGTGCGCCGATCAGCGGACTCATCGTCAGCTGGAATGGATAATTCCACGGCGCCATGATCAAAGCCACGCCAAGTGGTTCGGCCATCGTGAAGCTGACAGCTGGAAATTGAGCTAACGGCGTCGGGACACGTTGGAACCCCATCCATTTTTTTAAATTTTTTCGTGCGTAATTCAGTTCCTCAAAGACCATGCCGATCTCGGTCATATAAGACTCAAAATTAGATTTTCCCAGATCCTGTTTCAGAGCTTCCATGATTTCCAGTTCATGTTCCTGGATCACGCGTTTCAATAGCGTCAGCGCTTCGAAACGAAACGCATAGCTCAATGTCGCGTGCGTATTAAAATAAGCCCGCTGATTTTCTACACAGGTTTTAATATTCATACATAAATCCTCCTGTTTTCCTTATTGTATCACGAAGCGGGAAATGGCAGGTGAAAGAATGCTGAGATTCGTGAAAGGGAAGCGGATAAGCACTCCTTCTATTCCATCGACAGAATCTTCAGGTCTTCGCCGGCAATCAGATCTGATCGTTTTTGTGAAGAATTATGTTGATGCAGAATTGTTGATGAGTCTGTGATCTGAAAGTATCTTTAAAGCTGAAATTTTCATTCCCAACAGAATGAGAAAATCCAATAATAAAATAAAAAATTAGAATATTTTGTTGCAGGAGTTCAACACCTACTTCATTTGAATTGACTTCAAGGAAGTCCCTCAATTTCTGATGTGAACGGCACAGGATCATTGCTTTCATGGATCAGGATAATCAAACTTAGTGGAAAGAATGATAAGCTGAACGGCAATCGGTTTGATCGCGCTGATTGTATCGCGGAGCGTGCTGGTGAATAGTTCAGGGTAGCTGAACGCTTAGCCTTGTATTAGTTTCTCTATTCCCGGTTTTCAACGAAAGAAAAAGAAGGTCTTAATCAAGGTCAAAAAGAACGTCTTCGTAATTTTGGACATAATATCGAAGATTCTTTCGACCTTTGCGAACGATCGTGTGTCCTTCGGCTTCCAACTTTGCTTTTTGCGCCAGGACGCCGCCAGGATATTTCGGGTTCAGTTCCCCTTCCGCTTTAAGCGTCCGCCAATAGGGTGTTTCATCCTCTGATCGCTGGAAGCTGGCCCAGGCGGCAATCGACACGAAAATGCCGGCGGTGATCGGTTCTGTAAAATCAGTGCCGCTGGTTCGGGCGAAGTATTCACGAAGCGTCCCGACAGTGATCACCTTACCCCAGGGCACACGTTTCATCATGCGGTCGTAGTCGATCGGCGGGGCAAAAAACATCCGGTTTCCACCGTATTTCTCAATACTTTTGGGATCGGTGATGATCTGAATTTTTGGCATGTCTTTTTTGTCCTGCAGCATGGCGTTGAAATCTTTTAATTCTTCGTTGGCCATAAAATCACCTCTTGCCTTAAGCATAGCGGCTTTTGTAACTTCCTGCAATGAGACTGTTTTATAAATTTCCAACTATTTCATAACTCAAATTTTATTTCTCGTTACTGTTTGCCGTGCAGAGGAAAAATTCAATTTGCCCGCACAGTTTGGAAAGAAGCAGGATGACAACGGAAAAGATCCGTATTCTTTTCATGCGGGTGAGTCGAGACTGCCGGTCAGCTATGCCTGAGATGGGAGATGGTAGAGAAATACAATTCCTTATGCGACCATGCTGCGCGGATTTCTTTGAACGCTCTGCCGCACGGTGTTCGCTCACTACTCAGGGGAAAGTCAGACTGGGGATGACGTTTAATAAAAGGTCAGGAACTGTTGAAGTGAATACCGTGATCAAGACGGCCGGCATGAAATCCAAACGGGAAGAAGCGCTGGCATTCTATGGCATTACGCCGCAGACGGCGGTGATCGGCGATTGTAAGCGCGTCGGCTGGGTGATGGAAGCGACGCATGTCGGATATTTCTTCGCAATGAGCTTATAGAGGGAATCAGTTCTCAATCCTCATGATTAAAATGAAAAAGGAAAGCCGACAAAGACTTTCCTTTTTTACGGTCAATTAACAGACAAGATTGCTTTGAAATCAGTTTTTCTGGGAAACAGGCGAAAGAAAAATTGCATTATCCGCAATTTCGGGCATGGTTCCAATGGATTCCGATATGACCGATACCCAAAATCACAACAGATACGCAGAGGAATGGATTGTGGTTAGCGATTCCCAGCAGGAAAAAAGCCATGACCGGCAAAGTCGCGCCCGCAACCGGAATCTTGAGAAAAGGGGCATAGAAATCCCGCAGCGTCTGCGGACTTCGAAAATAATGGATCCAGAAGCCTTCGTAGCCCAGCATCATCGCCAGGGACAAAAGAAAACAAAGCTGTTCCCGAAATCCTGAATAAGCTGATTGACTCTCGAAGAAGGCAAACACGGTAACCAGAACCTGACCGATTCTTTCCATGCGTACCAGCGATGGTTTTTCTTTTGCCACCGCGACTTCGTAACCTTGCGGTTTGTGCCACGTCCAGAAGAGATTGGGCAGAAACAAGCCGGTCAAATAGATCAGACCTGGGAATGAGAATTTCCACGACATAGGAACACCTTTTTCTAAAATTATCAAAAAGAAAAATATGACTTGAATTCATCAGAGATGCAGAGGTTAAGCTGGAAGGTTTAAATTTAAAGCAACTTCCAGCGCTTTGCCGATACAGGCTGAAAACATTAAATCAAAGTAAACCGCAAGTTCTTTCGCGGGTATAGTCATCCCTTCTTCAACCCAATCCGCAATTACGGCCATGGATCCTTTGGAATGATAATTGATGACAAAGTTGATTCGTTGGGTATCGACTTCTTTTAGCAAGCCCTGATCTTTATAATCCCTGATTGTCAATTCTGCGCACATCCGGAGGTTTTCCTGTGTTTCTTTCAGCATATAGCTGATCAGATCGTTTTGTCCGCGGATTTTAAGTGCTTGCAGATAAAAGGCTTTAGCCCTTTCCATTTCGCCAAGATAGAGAGGAGAAATCGCATCCCAATTTGAGGTTGGACCATCAATAATTTTGCGAACTGGCAGCGTGATATCCTGATGAAAAATCCAACAGATCAGTTCTTCTTTGTCACAGAAATGATAGTAGAAGGTTCCCCGATTGATATTACATTGATCAGCTAACTCCTGGACAGTGATGCTTTCTAATTTTCTTTGCATACACATTGATTTTAAGGCATTTGCTAGTAAATTCCGTGTTAAGCTGTTTCGCATTATAGATCCCCTCCCTTTCTAATTTCAACATTTTATGTGAAATGTTGAACAATTCAACAATAATCCTTTAGTTGTCGATATAATTTAAGTTTAACACATGCTATTCTGGAGTCAACAATAGTCATGATAATGGACTAATCTGAAGGAGGAACTTATGCGAAGCGTAAAGAAATTAACGACAAGTTTTATCAGTCTTTTGCTTATGGTCTCTTTAACGGGATGCCAGAATGAACCAACGTCACAGCCAGCATCTTCGACAGGCTATACGCCGGGTACTTATGAAGGAGTTGGAGCGGGCATGAATGGAGAAGTTCATGTCGCTGTTACCTTTGATAAGGATTCTATTACCGCGATTGAAATCAAAGATAATGTGGAAACCATTTCAATCTCGAAACCGGCTTTGACAAGACTGCCACAGGATATTGTGCAAAATCAATCGTTAAATGTGGACTTGGCCAGCGGCGCAACGATTTCCAGCAATGCGGTGATTACCGCTGTCGGTGAGGCCGTCAAGCAAGCAGGTGGAGATGTAGATGCTTTAAAAAGCAAAGCGAAACCTGAAATTGAAGTCCAACCGGATGAGCAGACGGAAACGGATATTGTTGTCGTCGGCAGCGGTCTGGCTGGAGTGTCAGCCGCGTTGGAAGCCGCAAATCGGGGAAAATCGGTGCTGTTGGTGGAAAAGATGGAAGCCTATGGCGGATCCTCTGCACAATCCGGAGGGGCTGTTTGTTACACGCTGGAAAATTCTGATTTTACAGAACAAGATTATGCGGAATGGTTGATCCAGATGGGGCATGACGGAGAAAACATCAACGAAGAATTAATTCGGAAGATCGCCTCAATGACAGGGGATAGTCTTGAATTTTTACGCGATCGAGCTGGTGTTGACATTTCTTTTCCGGTTCGGGAAACATTGGCACACAATACGGTTTCTTATCTGGTTTCAACAAAGAAAAGTGTTGTTCTCGGAGCAGGCGGTTTAATTATTGAACCTTTCATCGAAAAATTAACTGCGATGAATAACGTTACACTGTTAAACCGGACAAAAGCAGAATCGTTGATTGTTGATGATACAGGCGCTGTATGCGGCATTCAGGCAGTCAGAGCTGATGGTAGTTCACTGACGGTAAAAGCGGATGCGGTAATTCTCGCGACAGGCGGCTGGGACCGAAATTCGGAACTTACAGAAAAACTGGCTCCAGGCTTTGCCAACAGTGTTCATTTAACTGGAACCGGAAATACTGGGGATGGCATATTGATGGCGGAAGCTATCGGTGCAGCGATCAATGAACAATTACCAGCTTGCGTGGATGGATTTATGGGCTTGCCGGTTACGCTGACCAGTGATTTTATTTTAGTAAATCAACAGGGAGAACGTTTTGTCAACGAGAACACAGTGAATATTGAAGTCTTTAATGCCATTGCCCGGCAGGAAGGTGGGCTACATTATTATATTTATGACGCGAATGAACTCTTTGAATTCGTAAATACGACAGATCGTGCAGCACTGGAATCTGCAGCTCAGGCAGGCACTGTGCTGAGCGCGGATACGATTGAAGAATTAGCTGAGCAAATAAAGGTGGATCCTTCAGCTTTACGTGTAACGGTGGACCGTTACAACAGTTTTGCAGGAGGTCAGGATTCAGATTTTGGCAAAGATATGACAAACGTGCAGCCATTTGAAAACGGACCTTTTTATGCAATGTCGGGTGTTCCCTATATTATGACGGCTTATGGCGGACCTGTTGTCGATGAAGAGTGCCGCGTTCTTAATCAGGAAGGGCATATCATTTCAGGGCTATACGCAGCTGGTGAACTTGCGGCTTCTAATTGGACCGGACAGGATTCGATTGGACATGGGATGAGCCTGCAGGATGCGATGAGTACGGGACGGCTCGCCGCGCTATCAGCATCAAGAGAATAAAATACGTCAGATTGCCCATCAGGAAACGAGGTTTTCATGAAGGTCTCGTTTTCCTGTTTTTCTATATTACATAAAAAACGGAAGACGCTTTGATCTTCCGTTTATCATTTTCTGCATTCCCGGCATTGGGACAGGGGCTTAAGCTAGTGCATCAGCCGGCTCTTGTTTTCTGAACTCATCTGGAACACGATTGCCAGCGGAATCATATACGACAACATACTTGAGCCGCCGTAGGAAATAAACGGCAGCGTAATGCCGGTGATCGGAAACAAACCGGTGATCATGCCCATGTTGACCAGCTGCTGAAACAATAACATGCCGATCATCCCCGCGACCATATACCGCTCGCGCGGCTGATCATGCCGCGAGGCGATGCTGATCAGCTTTAAATCGAACGCCGTCAATAACGCGACGACCGAAGTCGTGCCGAGAAATCCGAAATTCTGACCAATGACAGAGAAAATGAAGTCAGTTTGCGGCTCTGGAAAACGAATCAGGACTTCGCGGAAGCCATGGCCCGTTAAGCCGGAGGAACCGATCGTTAATAACGAGGTATACAGCTGGTTGCCCCAGGTATTGATGTATTTCTCCGTTTCCAGCCAGCCGTAAATCCGCCGCATTTTATAACCTCCGCCTAAGACGGAGGATAAAAGATTCGGATAAAACTTGAACATGAAGATCAGTCCGCCGAAGCCGATGACTAAACCGGCCGCGCCCAGCCAGACCCATTCCTTGCGGACGCCCGAGACCGCCAGCATGACCAGGATACTGACGATGATGATTAGCGGGATCCCGGTATCGGGTTCCAAAAAGATCAGAATCAGCGGCGGGACGGCGATCTTGCCGACTTCCCAGAACAATTTGAAATCACTCGCAAACGACATTTCCGTCTTCCCGAGGTTATGCTCGTGGATAATATTGGCAACCATGATGATCAGCACGACCTTCATGAACTCGCTGGGCTGAAAGGTGCCCAACCCGGGGATCTGATACCAGGCCGTCGTTCCGTTGATCGGTCGGATAAACCGGTCCGGCAGGTTGATCACATACTTATCCACCAGTAAAATCGCTAACAGCACCATCAGAATCCAGTAAAAGATTTTGACGCCGGTAAATAACCGGTCGCTGCCAAACCGCGTCAGAAAGGCCAGCATCAGAAAGCCGATCGCATACCACATGCCCTGTTTCAGCCACAGATGCGTACCCTGCAAGCGCGTCGCCATGATCGGATCGGCGCAGTAGATCGCCAATAACGAAACGCAGGTCATCGCCAAAAGCAGAAGCATCAGCGTCCGGTCGATATGGAATTTCTTGTGGATCCGTTCCGGCTGTTGGCTCATAGCACTTTCTCCATCGTGACGTGACGAATGCCGGCCTCATAAAATGGCTCGGACACCGTGGTATATCCCAGCGATGCGTAGAAACCTTCAACTTGCGCCTGAGCATGCAAAACGATCTTCTTAAAGCGTGCCAGATGCGGATCTTTTTCAATCTCACGCATCATCAACGCTCCGACATGCTGCCCACGATAAGACTTCAGGACGGCTACCCGTCCGATGTGAATTTCCTCGCCGAAGTCCAGTCCCCGGCAGCAGGCAACCGCTTCGCCCGCCTCGTTTTCCACCAGCCAGTGCATGGCGGTATCGTCGTCCTGATCCTGTTCAATATGCAGGTCGACCTGTTGTTCTATGACAAAGACTTCTGTGCGGATTCTGACAATCCGGAAGAAATCCGCCTGTGTTTCAGCAAACTTGGTTTTCATGAAAGTCAAACCACTCCTTTCATTTGAATCTGATGTACAATAATGGTATCATAATAGGCGAGGTGATGGTATGAGAAGATGGCATTCTTTGTTAGAAATCATTCAATTTCCATTGAAAATGCTGTTTGTGGCAATCATCCTGACGGGGCTTGGAACCTTGATTACCAACCAGAGCTTATCGGTGTTCTGGTTGGTGAATGACCGCAATATCCTGCTGCTGGCAGATCTGTTCAAACGGACGGGCAGTTTTATTATCGTCAATTTTCCTTTCTTTGTCATGATAAAGTTTTTAGCGACGAAAAGCAATTCGTCGGTTCCGATTATGATCGGAATCACCGGCTATGTGCTGGTGCTGGTTATTACGATGTTATTCCAGCCGGCGGGCCTGCCGACGTCGGCCTCCTCGGCGATTCTGGGATTAAGCTATTCTTCATCCCTGTTCGATCGAACCCGCTATCCGCTGCAGACGGGGTTCTTTGCCTGCGCCGCGGTCGTTCTGGCATCGCGGATCGCGTATTCCAAGTCGCGGACGAAGTCGATTTACGGTTTCTTCTCGTTTGTCGACCGCGATACCTGGGGTTTGATTTTAACGTTGATTTTATGTATGATCACCGGTTTCGCGCTTGTCTGGCTGTGGCCGATCGTGCTTAATCTTCTCAATACGATCTTTGAGTTCATCGCTACCGATATTACCAATCCGATGAACCTGTTTGTTTACGGCGTCATGGACCGGCTGTTAGCGGATCTCAACCTGGGCGCGCTGATGCGCACCTTGTTCTGGTATGGCGAACAGGGCGGTACCTGGATCAATAATTTAGGCGTTAATTACATGGGCGACGTGGGAATCTGGACAGCGCAGATGAACAGTCTGATCACGCCCAGCGGCGTCGGTCGGCTGATCACGCCGTATTATGTTTTGAACCTGTTTGCGGTTCCGGGCATGTTGATCGGATTCTATACGATCTTTACGGATAAAATGGAAAAACGGCGGATTCGTCTGTTCTTCCTGCTGGCAATTCTGGTGTCGTTAGTCACAGGCACACTGCTTCCGCTGGAGCTGTATCTGTTGATTCTGACCCCGTTGTTGTTTGTCTTCCATCTGGTCATGACCGGTGCGTTGTTCGGTATCTTCCAGTCGATGAGCGTGACACTGGGCTTCAGTTATACCGGCAGCACCGTCACCGCCATGCCGGGAACCTTATTTGATTTTATGCTGTATGTGCGGAATCCCAATATGCAGCACACAATTCGGATGATTTTCCTGGTCGGCGTGATTCTGTTTGTGCTCTACTTTGCGTTCACTCGTTTCTACTTCAAATATCTGGCATTGGACTTATTCAATACCGGCGCCAGCAAGCGGCGGGTAGAAGGCTTTATCTTAGCGGTAGGCGGATTGGAAAACATCAAGATGATGCATTCCTCGCCGACGCGGTTAACCATTCAGGTTGTGGATTCCTCGCTGATCAACTTCTCACAGATTCAGCGCTTGGGAGCCAGCCGGGTGGTAGAGAGCCGTGCCGGATATTCCGTTAACTTTGGGGCCGGCAGCACGATTATTAAAAATGAGATTAACAAGCGGATAAAGGAAATGAAGCGCAGCGCATAATCAAAAACACTTGGGATTGAAACGATACGAGAGATCGGGACAATTCCTTTTCTTTTCTGGTAATGTTAATGTGTTTTATAGGTAATATAATTTATTCTGATTCAATGTGGGCTATGATAAAAAAGAGGGGATGACGAAGCAATGCCGAAAACGATTAGTATAGCAAATAAGAGAATTATTGGACCCATGATTCGCTTAGAAAGGCTAAGATTAGGTTTAACAAAAGAGCAACTAATTCATGATAATCAAGGTAAATCTATCTGTTCTCTATCCACCTTATACCGGATAGAAAAAGGGAAAGTAATACAGGACGACATCATCTATTATGATTTGATTAAGAAGCTAAATAGAAGTTATGAAGAGAATAGTTTATTAGATAATGCAGTAAAGGATCTAAGCTATAATTTAGTGAACTATTTTGAGACGCTGAATGCAGTTGATGCTGATGAAATCTTATCTTATCTTAAATCATTTAATAAAATTAACAGTTTTTATTATAAAGAAATCTTTTCCAGCTGTACAGACATACTTCACGTTAGCTTAAATCAAAGAAAGTTAACACCTAATGAATATCAATATTATCAGCGAATGATGGAATTTATGCCGGAGCCATATAATATCCTTCTGCTTCATCTCTGTTTTTGTCATGTGCATAATTATAATCAGGATATTTCAGAGATTTGCAGTTATGAGCCAATTTTAATGAAATATCAAAGCTATTTATTCATCCAAACGGATTTCTTACTGCTTTTAAGATGCGAAAGAAGATTTATTGAATATCAAAAGATTCATTCTACGGTTATGGATAAAATAGATAAAAGAAACTTAATTAATCAAAAATGTAAAGTTTTAAGTTACTATGTTGGAACTATTGCCGATATACAAAAACCTGAATTATGTAATACTTTGAAAGAATTAGAACAATTACTGAATAATGAGAAACAACGTTTGAATTCGGCGATTTACAGTAATGTCTTATTAATGCTGGCAATGACATATTATGTTGATTTAAAAGATTACAGGAAGGCTTCATTATTATTTGAAAGCTTGTTTATTGAAGATCCGCTGAAGATCTATTCTTCTGGAATATACTATTTTTCAGCCTGTGATTTAAGCAGAATCAAACCTTTACAAGAAATATTGGACAAGATAGACATAAATCAGGCAAATATCTACTTACGATATTTCTATTATAAATACTTAAATGGTTTTAAAATAACGGATTTAGTTCATTATTTAAAAACGGAAGTATTGGATGAACTTAAAGAAAACGGTAATCAATTAAAAATTGGTGTGTTTAAAAATCAATGGAATCTACTGATAAGTGAGAGTCCTAATAAATATTATAAAGACTATTATCGATTCATTAAGAACTTTGAATGATTCTCCAAAAATAATAAAGAAAACGGTGAAAATTTAAAGAACAGTTCAATTTCAAGAAATTCATAATGATTATGCTAAAATGAAATCAACAAGGAGGATTATGTTCATGAAAAAGATCTTGCTCTTACTTCTATTAGGATTGGTTTTATCCTTCAGTTTCATTCCAACAAATACAACCGAAATAAAGGCAAGATGTTCTTTTCCCGAATGTGGTTTTGGGGGATAAATTACTTTTTATTTCCCAAATTGTTTAAATTTTTGAAGCACAAAGTGTTTAAAGAACTTTAGGTATAATATTAGGAGGAAAAATGTTAAAAAAATTAGCTGTAACATTGATTACAATGTGTATTACCATTTCTGTTTTTGTGCCGATAAATGCTGAAACAAATATAGATGAAGAAGGTAAATCAAGAAAAGAATATTATAATGAACTGTTAAAAAGTAAAAGCTCTGGGGAAGAATTACCTTTACCATCTGAAGATTATTTACGAGAAGATTGGATAGATATGACATCTAGCATTTTAGAGTCAAGAAATCAAGGGATTCATGTGTCTAATATAATTACAGATGATCATTCTGTGACTTTTATTTTTGATCCAATTCAAATTCAGCAAAGAATTTTAATCAATTCATACAATAAAAACGCACAAGAAATTACTTATTTAGGAAGCGTTAGTTATGAAGAGGCAACTCCATTTGCAGCATCGACAAGAACTGCCTACTGGTATAACAGTGAACCTTTTGTTAATGTTGATGGTAAAACGCTGAAAGATCTATCAAATTTAGCTGGTATAACCATCGCTATCCTGGGGTTAGGCTTTTCAAATCGTATTCTTGCAATTTCTTCTGTTATTCAAGCGGCAGCGTCATTTTGTAATGTGACTATGAATAATAATTTAAAAACTATTGTAACAACAAACGTACAGAATGGTTATACAACAAAACAAGTTTCAGCATATTCAGTAAGTTGGATTCCTGGTGCACAAGTTCAACGTCATGAACAATTTACGCAATATATAGTTAATCAATATAAGAGCAATGGTGATGGCACTAATTCTGCTATAAAAACTAATTATCCTAACTCTACCCACTCAAATTATGATGCGTGTGAGAAAAAGGAACATTATGACGACGATGCGTGGCTACAAGAAAGAGCACGACAAGTCGCAACAGGAAATAATACGTTATATTATAATGTTTATAAAGACTATATACCAAATAACTAATAGAATATGTAGTGCGAAATAAGAGGTGTGATGTTCACCTCTTATTTTCAAGAAAGTCAATTTCAAGAATTATGTGTGGTACCAGAGCTTAAAATGATAAAGAATACCTTCCAGTATAATTAAAAAGAAGTCTAATAGGTAAAAACAAAATAAAGGAAAATATTTGTCAAATGAATTATACTTAAAGTTTATTACGCATGACATGGCAATCTAAAATACGTTCAGTTTTTGTGTATCTATATTTAATAATAGTTGTGTGCTTTTACTCTATTATCAAGAATTCTTTTGAATAGGTTCTTATAAAGGTTTGTATATTCTTGCTTTTAATGACTTCTAATATTCGTATATTAGTGCAATATATTTCCTTATACTTCAATGATAACATTCTTTGCGCAAATATCTTTCTGAAATGGTAGTAGAATGACATTAAGGGCTTAAAGATATTTTCTTTAAAATTAGGAACTCTATATGTTTATCTATTTTGTCAATAAACAATATATTTGTAGTGATAAAAGTGCTAGACAATGAAAAAGTAGTTGCCAAAAGACTTCCGATTTGATTTTGACATAACATCTTTACGGTGAGAAATATTTTTTTCGCCAAATGATGGATGTAGAGTAGGCTATTGCATATATTCTCAGCTATTTCTATAACAATTTTTCATTTTACGAATAAAAGTCTTTATATATAGGAGCTAATATATGTTATTAGTTAACGTTAATGTTCAGCTATCTAAAGGAGATGAGGTCACAAAGTAGTGCTAAGCGATTACTTAAATAATTCTGTATTTAACTTAATTATTTATAGTATAAAATTTATCGGTAAATTGATACTTTTAGAAAAGAAAGTTAAGGAAAACTGAAGAAGGTGTATCATGAAAAAATGTTTATTAATTATAGTATGTTCGATAATTTCACTGCTATTTTTTAATGTATTAACTTTATTTGTTTATTGCACACAATCGGAGTTTCTAGGTGTGAAATTTCTTCGTACTGCCTCTATAAATAATGTTAATAGTCAAATAACGTATATGAGCGATATGGAACTTAACAGTGTTACCGCTTACATCCAATTGAACTTTGAAGGGAGAAGCTGTAAAATAAATAAACCCGAAGGTTTAATCGGAGGCTACTATAAAGGGCCATATTATTGTGATAATGATGTGCCATGGATCATATATTTTGGGAAAAAGTATAATACGATCATAATTGAAGATGTTTATGATATGAAAAAAGAAAATAATGGAGGAGTAAGTTATAAGCATTCTGGTATATTTTATGTAGGAATAAATGTAGATGAGTACAAGATGCTGAGAATGACAAGACACGATTATATCAAAAAAATAACAGCGCTAATTAAAGAATGGTCACCTGAATTTGACTAAGGTGATTATAATGTTTATTTTTAAAATTTTGTGGATTTTAGAAAGACGAGATTTAAAATCATTTATAATTTAGGAAAGATTTTATCACCAGAATGAGTATTGAAAAAAAGCCTATAAAACAAGCCAGGAAACTTGCTGACGATCAATTTGTTAAGGTCATTAACTTAACCATGAGTCTCTCGCTTAGCCCTAACATACGACTTTTTCTATAGAATTCATTCACTTTGAACATAATGATATAATCCTGTAAAAAGGCATAGCTGACCCCTCTGAAACGCTGAAGATATTGTTTAAGATTATTATGCAGTAAATTGACTTTGTCCAACGTGTAAGTGTTAACCTTTCTCTTTCCACTCGGAATCTTATGCCACTTTACCTTTAACGCTTTTACAAGTCGGTGGTAAGATCGCTGACTGTCTGTGACCAAGTCACATCCTTCTTTAATCTTTCCTTGAAAAACATGAATTAAGCTGGAGGCTTTGATTCGTCCGACATCACTGGCTTGAATTACGCTCCTGCCCTGGATATCAATTGCACAGCATATGTTGACCTTCTGCTTACTAATTCCTCGTTTTTTTGAGCCTTTCAGTTCTTCCTTTCCTTTTTCTATCCGTTCAACAAAAGTTTCATCCAGATAGACTGTTCCCTCTAATTGATCCTGGTTCATCAATGCATTTAAAGCATCATTGACTTTGTGCCGCCACCGAAAGGCAGTATTTCGATGAATTTGAGCTTCGCGAGCACAAACATCTAAGCTTTCTCCACGAAGATAACATTCTAAAAATCGTTACCATGGGTCATAATTTTTATGTGTTTTATAGAAAACAGAATGGACGTTATAAACAAAGACCTTATTACAATTTAGACAATAAAATCGCGGAATTCCTGCTTTTTGTTTGACCATGCGGATAACAGTGAAGTCTGCCACAATGCGGACAACGGGCTAGGGCTTGATTCTCTTGTAGATATCGAGATAAGTATTCATGGTTGAGGGCTTCCCGTTTTTTTTCTCAAAGCTTCAAGACTGATTTCTTTTTTCATATTCATCATCTATTTATTATTAAAACGTTTTTTCTTTGTCCCTTTAATCGGACAGTACTGCATCTGGTGATGAAATTTTTAGGAAAAGAGAATAATTGATAGGAGGTCAGCCTTGTAATGAACAAAAAAGCTGAATATCCATATTTATTTGTGGTCAAAATCAAGCAACTATGATCTTATAATTTTAAGCTACAATAAAGTTAATACGGGAGATATACTTATGAAAAGATTATCCTGAAAAAAGGTTCTAACAAGGATTCCTGAAGTTTATCTTTTGGATAGTTCAAAACACGCAAACAAACAATAGAGTTGGAATAATCGAAGGGGAAAAAATGAAAAAATTCTTATATCGTCATGGATGGTCTTATGATCAAGTTCGTAGCCTTAAAGTGGTTCCTCTTTGTTTTTTGGTATATATCTTAGTAACTTATGGTTTTACGGCAATGACCAGGAATCAATCTATAGGCCAGGAAACTCCGCTAATAATTTATCTTTCGGATCTTGGTTTTGTGGATGAAAGCGTAGAAAAAAATCATAGCTGGACTGATGGATAAGGAAATAAACGAGTTGAATGTATCCTTTTGGGAGAGGATCCGGCTGCCAATCAACATGTTAGATTTAATGTTCAAGTGGTTGATTACCAAGAAAATATAAATCCTGTGGTTGGCTATCTGCGTGAGATGGGAATAAGCGTTCATCAAAATACGTTTCAAAAGCAAGATCTTGAACACTATCTTGAAGATATGCATGAATTAGACGCTGAACAATGGGGATCGGAATTGGCCTATTCAAGTCAGACATTTGATGTTGAACTCACATCCTATGGCATACCGAATAATACAATTTATCTGCTTTCCGAAAACAGAGCTATAATATTTCGCTATTATACTAAAATCGAAATAAATCAGGAACTCATTGACAGCGTGGTTTCTATCTACCAAAAATCGTTTTACTAATGAGGATTGGGTTCTTATTCATAAAGAGGCAAGAGGACGATCTCAATCTGTTAAGCATGAGATGTTTTTCGAAAATCAAAACAAGCAGAGAGGCGGCCGCTGCCTGTGGGAATCCCGGATTATCGTTTCGCTTCTTTTGAATCTTGCTATGCAGATCAAAGAAGCTGATCAAAGATTTTATTAATGAACATCCGTTAGTATTCCTGTTCACCCGACTCCGGCATATTGGAGAAACGCTGAATATAGATATGCTATGAACAATTTTTAAAAAGACAGGGAAAGATACTTCGGTTTTAGCCTGACAAAAATATCAACGATATTTTCACTGCTGCTCACAAAGCAAAAAATGAAATTTACCCGTGATCGGGATAATAACAATTTTAAGATTTCCATTTCATAAAGTATTTGGGGAAACTGAGGGGCAGGGAAACGAAATCTGATGCACGAAGGGCTGTTTATTCATCCCGGACTACATCTGTCTTTTCTGCGGATATCGTGATCTCAAAAAGTCAGCCAGATTTTCAGCCGCTTTCTGGTTCACATAATCTCGCCGCACAAGCAATCCAACGAACCAGTGATAATCACGAAACGGCGTCATGGTTAATCCCGGCAGCGGAAAGGCTTCGATTAAAAGATCAAAAATCATGCCTTCATTCGCTGAAATTCGATAAAACGTCTCAATCGTATTCGGGCTGTTTTCAAATAGAAAAGACTGTCCCCTTTTCTTCAGGTCGCGAAACAGGGGCGGATATGTATTTTCAAGGCTGCCCATGCCGAAAAAGCGGTATGGCAAAATGTCATCAAGGGTTAAGCAGGATTTTTTAAAGTCCAGTTTGGAACTATGCGTACAATAAACCGGACATTCAAAAATTGGGAATTTATTGAATTCTGACATGTCATCATGGAATTGAAAGATCAGCGCCGCATCCAGCTGCTTCTTGCGAAGCTGGCTGAGACATTCGTCCAGTTCTAAAAAGTGCCGTTCTATATGAAGGTCTGCCCGCTTTTCATAAGCTGAAAATTCAGCGTCGCTGACCTGAAACTGAAACGGAATCATCGAGGAACAGATGCCCAGCTGCAGCTGATGAAACTGCGGATTCAGGGCCGCCATTTTCTTTTGCAGCAGGTCAAACTCTTTCAACAGCGGAAGACTTTGTTCGGCAAGATATTTCCCTTCTGCGGTTAATGTGATCCGGTTGTGGTCGTTTTGAAACAAACGACAATGAAGCTCGAGTTCTAAGAATTGTATTTGCTGACGAAGCGCTTGCCGACTGATATAGCACTCTTGCGCCGCTTTTGTGTAATTCAGCGTTCGTGCAGTTGCGGAAAAATAACGCAGCGATTGAATATCCATAATCTCCTCCAACCGCAGGTTTTTCCTGCGTTTGTGTGATCATTATAACTGCTTTTGTCCTGGTTGAAAAGATGTTATCCTCTAACTGGATGATTTTTTCACAAACGAGGAGGAAAGAAGATCATGAAAACTGTATCACGCCGTGAGTTTCTCAAAGGCGCTGCATTGTCTGCGGCAGGTCTTGCCGCCGCGGGACTGCTTGCCGGCTGTTCCAGCGAAAACAAAGACGCTTCCCAGCAGCCGGCTCCTACTGAAGCACCTGCCGCTTCCGATTGGCTGGGCAAGGCTCCGGAATTCAAGGAAAGCGATTTCGTCAAAACCTATGAAACGGATGTTTTAGTCATTGGTGCTGGAAACGGGGGCCTTTTTGCCGCATCGGCGGCGGTCGAAGAAGGAGCCAAAACCATTTTAATTGAAAAATTCAGCGAAGAATTCGGAGGTTCCGGGATCCGCGATACGTTGGGAGCCATCAATTCCAAACAACAGATTGCCAATAACGATAATCCGGATCGGCTGGAAGTGATCACTGAACTGTACCGCGTATCGAACGGATATGGCGATATGCGGTTGTATAATACCTGGGCCGACCATTCTGGCGAGATGATCGACTGGTTTACTGAGCGGCTCAATGAAGAGGGCTGGCAGTTTCTACACGAAATTGACGGGAAAACAGAAAAGATGCGTTATGCAGCATTTGACACGGGTCACACGCTGCAGCTGGGAACCAACGCCTACGACCCGAACAATTCCGCCCGCGTTTTAAAGAAATACGCCAGCGGCCTGGGATTAACGATCCATTATGAAACCAAAATGGAAGCTTTGATCAAGGAAGAAGGAAAGGTAACCGGCGTCATTGCTTCGACGCAAGACGGTTTTGTGAAATATATTGCCCACAAAGGGGTTATTGTCTGCACTGGCGGCTACAGCCTGAATCCGCAAATGCTGCAGGCTCTCCAGCCGGAAACACTGCTTTATGACAACAACAACAGCTCTTTCCCGGGATCGACAGGAGAAGGAATTAAAGCGATGCTGTGGGCCGGAGCTAAAATGGATGACGTTCATGGCTCCGTTGTTTTCGATCGCGGCGCAATCAAGCCGGATGCGGTCGGCAATGAGGAAGGTTATATGTTCTGGATGGGCTCGCAGCCATTCCTGAAGGTTGATTTGAAGGGTCAACGTTTTACAAATGAAAGTGGTTTTTACGATCATATCCTGCATGATTCGCTGAATCTTCCTCATCATACCTACTGCATGGTCTGGGATGCTGATTATGTTGCGGATATTGAACGCTTCGATACTCACGGCTGTTCCAGAATGTTCCCGCATTCCAATGGTACCGAACCGGTTATGCCGATTCAGTACATCGACGGCGTAGTTTTGCCGCAGGCCCGCGAAGACGGCTATATTGTCAGCGCAGATACGTTAGAAGAGCTGGCTGAAAAACTTGGACTTCCCAAAGAAAACTTCGTCGCAACCTGTCAGCGCTACAATGAATTATATGACAATCAGGAGGATCCGGATTTCGGCAAGGAAGCATTCCGGCTTTCGCAGATGCGCAAAGCGCCGTTTGAAGGCATCCGCATGAGCGGCGGCTATTTCATCAATACGTTTGACGGCGTTAAGGTTAACTGCGACATGAATGTCCTGGACGAAAACATGCAGCCGATTGAAGGCTTATATGCTGCAGGCGACTGTACTGGAGGTTATTTCGCCACCAGTTATCCGAATCTTCTGGCCGGTGCGGCTGCTGGAAGAACAGCTACTTTCGGCCGCCTGGCGGGCAAAAATGCAGCCAAGCGCTCCGTCTGAGCGACTGATCAGAAAAATAGATTCAAGCTTTAATCAGGCCACGAAGGGATAGATCCGTGGCCTTTAACGATGGGGAGAACGCCACAGGAAGGGGAGCTCTCGTTATGATGAAAAGACACCCGGTATGAAAAACAGTCCGGGTGTCTTTTGCGATTTGATGACACTTCGCATCAAAATTCAGGCTTTCGATGAAAGTCCGGCTGCCTGCAGCCTTCCTGATCAATAATAAATCTGTTTCTGAATGAATTCTTTCTGCTCGGTTCCCTGCAGCTTCTCAATGATCGCAAACGCGAAATCAATCGTGGCCGCCGCGCTGCGGCCGGTGATCAGATTGCCGTCGGTGACAGTGTATTGATCGACATAGGTACCTCCGAAGTCCTCGTTCATGCTTGTGAAGCAGGTGTACCGCTTCCCTTTCAACAAGCCCAGATGTCCCAGAATCGTCGGCGCCGCGCAGATCGCCGCGATCGGCTTATCCAGCGCTTTGAATTTCAGGATGATCTGTTTCACATCCTCGCTGCTTTCCAACAAAGCATAATGCGGCCCGCCCGGCAGCAGCAGGCAATCATAATTTTCAGGGTTCAAGTCGGATAACGGAAGCAGGCCGCAGATCGGCAGATCATGCTTGCCCGTCGTCTTTTCTCCGCTGATTCCAAACAGATCCGCTTCCAGTCCGCTGCGCTTCAATAACGCCAGCGTGCCGATCGCTTCGATCTCCTCATAGCCCTTGCCTAAAATCGTGCAAATTCTCATATCCGCACCTCCATTTTCCTTATTATAAACCCAAAACTCCCCTGACCTGCAGAAAAAATGATGGTATAATAAGAACAGTTTTTTTAGAGGTGAAAGTATGGAACAATATACGCCGATGATGCAGCAGTATCTCGAGGTTAAAAAGAATTATCAGGACGCCCTGGTTTTTTATCGTCTGGGCGACTTTTATGAAATGTTTTTTGAGGATGCCAAGATCGCGTCCTGTGAGCTGGACCTGGTGCTGACCGGCAGAAACGCCGGGGTGAAGGACCGCGTGCCGATGTGCGGCGTGCCGTTTCACGCCGTGACGGGCTATATACAGCGTCTGGTTCAGAAAGGCTACAAGGTGGCGATTGTCGAACAGATGGAAGATCCGGCTTTAGCCAAGGGACTGGTCAAGCGCGATGTGATCAAGGTCGTGACGCCCGGCACGGTGATCGACGAGCTGTTTGACGAACGCTCCAGCATTTATCTGGCGGCTGTTGTGGACTATCAATATGGATTCGCCTTGTCGATCTGCGAAATGTCGACCGGCGAAACGACGGTAACGCATATTCCGCGCAATATTCTCCATTTGCAGCAGACGCTGCTGAAAAACAATATTCGCGAGATCGTCGTGAAGGAAGGCTTCGACGAGAAGTTTATCCGTGCAGTCCGCGATCTGTCCGCCGTGGCAATTTCCTATTGCGCCGAAGACCAGATCGGCGAGGAATACCTGCCGCTGTGCGAGGAAGTGAGCGACGGGGCGCAGCGGGAAGCCTATGGGCTGATGCTCAATTATCTGATCGAAACGCAGAAGCGGATGATGCATCATCTTCAGACTGTCGAAATTGAGAATGAAAACGACGTGCTGTATATGGACTTCTCAACCCAGCAGAATCTGGAACTGGTCGCTCCGCTGCGCACGCAAAGCAAATCGGAGACCCTGTGGTCGTTTCTCGACCGCTGCCAGAGCGCAATGGGGTCCCGCCTGTTAAAAAAATGGATTGAACGGCCGTTGGTAGATAAAAAGAAAATCCTGTTCCGCCAGGACCGGATCGAATACTTAATGAAAAACTATCTTGTCCGCGAGGATCTCAAGGACAAGCTGAACCAGATCTATGATATGGAACGGCTGATTGCCAGAGTGGCCTATGGTTCTGCCAATGCAATCGACTGCCAGCGTCTGCAGAAAACACTGAGCCAGGTGCCGGAAATCCTGGCGCTGTTTCAGGATGCGCCGGTTTTTCAGGAATACCGGGACGTCGACTGCTGCCTGTCGCTGACGGAGCTGCTGGACGGAGCGTTCGTTGAGAATCCACCGGTGTCCGTGAAGGAAGGCGGGATGTTTGCGGAAGGCTTCAGCGAACAGCTGGACGAATACCGTCATGCCCAGAAGGAAGGAAAAACCTGGATTCTCCAACAGGAGAATTACGAACGCGAGCGCACCGGAATTAAGACACTGAAAATCGGCTACAACCGGGTGTTCGGCTATTATATTGAAGTGTCCAAGGGCGCATCAGCACAGGTGAAGGAAGAATACGGCTATGTCCGCAAGCAGACGCTGACCAACGCCGAGCGCTACATCACCTCCGAGCTGAAAGAAAAGGAAGACGCGATCCTGCATGCGGAGGAGCGCTCCATTCGTTTGGAAACCGAGCTGTTTGCCAATCTGCTGGAACAGATCCGCAGCTATCTGCCGAAGCTGCAGAAGCTGGCCTTGATGCTGGCGAATATGGACGTCTATTACGCCCTGTCCTCGATCAGCGCGGATAACGGCTACGTTCGTCCCCTCTTCACGGAGGACGAGCTGAAAATTGAGGAAGGCCGCCATCCGATTCTGGAAAAGATCAGTCCTAACCGCTATGTTTCCAACAGTCTGGCGATGGATAAAGAAAATCAGATCCTGATCATTACCGGTCCGAACATGGGCGGTAAAAGTACCTATATGCGGCAGGTGGCGCTGATCATCCTGATGGCGCAGATCGGCTGCTTTGTGCCGGCGAAGAAATGTGAAATGCCGATTTTCGATAAGATTTTTACCCGCATCGGCGCCAGCGACGACATCCTGTCGGGACAGTCGACGTTCATGGTGGAAATGACGGAAGCGAACAACGCGTTATCTCAGGCCACGGAGCATTCCTTAATCCTGTTTGACGAAATCGGCCGCGGCACTTCCACGTATGACGGCATGGCGCTGGCTCAGGCCATGATCGAATACATCGCCGTCTGCATCCACGCGAAGACGCTGTTCTCCACACATTATCATGAACTGACCAGTCTGGATGAAAGTCTGCCGGTGGTGAAGAACGTGCATGTCGAGGTGCATGAGGACAATGGCGATGTCACCTTTATGTACCGCGTTAAAAAAGGCAAAGCCGACCGGTCTTATGGCATCAACGTCGCCCGGCTGGCAAAGCTGCCGGAAGCGGTGCTGGAACGGGCCGGCGATCTGTTAGCGGAATACGAATCGAAAAAACGCGTCGTTCAGCAGTCGCTGGGCATCGTCGAAATGGTCAAAGCGCCGGTCAAGGAACAGGGCGTGCTCGATAAATTGGAAATGGTCGATCCCAACCAGCTCTCGCCGATTCAGGCGCTGCAGATGATCATGGATTTGCAGCAGGAACTGAAGGAAGCGCAGAAAGCATAACAGCTGACTGCGATCAGTCTCACGCCGCTTTCGCCGTGGGAAAGAAGCGAAAGTCAAATCAGAAATAACGAAAGTAAAACCGAAAATAACGAAAGTAAAACCAGAAACGAGGAAAAGCGATGAAGATGTTTCGAATGCTTTGCCTGGCGTTAAGTCAGGGTTTAATTCTCGGCTTGATCGCCAGCGCAGTCCGGCAGACGCTGCGCCGCCGCAACCATCCGGATTTCACCTATACGCCTAAGCAGCTGGAACAAGGCCGCCGGCGCTGGAAGGTAGGTTCGCGGATTCTGACCTATGTCACCTTTGCGATGCTGATCCTCGGTTTTATCTGGTGCCTGTATTTTCTGGTGCTGGCGCTGGCCGATCCGACGCAGGCAGAGTACGCCAACAGTTTGTCGGAAATGATCGTCGGGCTGTTGACGATCATCTCGATCGGTTTCGCGTTTTACGAGTTTCTGCGGCATGGACAATAAAAGATGCGGCATGGACAATAAAAGATAAGGCAAACCGGCAGTTCGCCGGAGCACTTGAAAAGGATGACCGGTTCCCTGAATTTATCGCATCCTCGGGGAATCAATCGGAAACAGCTTCACAGAACAGGAGGGTGAATCCACGATGGCAAAAATACAGCAGCTGGACGCGCATTTAACCAACATGATCGCCGCCGGGGAGGTCGTCGAACGGCCGATGGGCGTCATCAAAGAACTGGTTGAAAACGCGCTGGACGCGCAAGCGACCCGGATTGAAGTTAACATCAACCAGGGCGGCACCGAGCTGATGGAAGTGATCGACAACGGCGTCGGGATGGATCGGGAAGACGCGTGTCTGTGCTTTGAACGGCATGCCACCAGTAAAATCAAGACGACGGAAGATCTGTGGGCGATTCACACGCTGGGTTTCCGCGGTGAAGCGCTGCCTTCGATCGCTTCCGTTTCCAATCTGACACTCTTGACCAACAACGGCGAAGATTCCACGCGTGTGGAAATCCGCTACGGTCAGCGCCAGTCCGCGCGGCCTTACCCCTGCAATCAGGGAACGCAGATCACGGTCAGCGGCCTGTTTCAGAAAACACCGGCCCGGCTGAAGCATCTCAAGTCGATTCCGTATGAAACCTCGCTGATCCTCGACGTCATTCAGAAGTTTGCGCTGAGCTATCCGGACGTCGCGTTTCGGCTTGTCCACGACGGCAAGGAAGTGTTCCGCAGCGCCGGCAACGGCAGTCTGCTGGAAGTTATGGCGATCATCTACGGCCGCGATCTGGCCCGTCAGTGCATCGAGGTGGAAGGGCAGGACTTCGATTACACGGTCCGCGGTTTGATGGCGCTGCCGGCGCAGACCCGCGCCAGCCGCAATTACATGACGGTCTTTATCAACCGCCGGATGATCCGCTCCTACCGGATTCAGAAAGCGATTTTGGAAGCCTATAAGAACTATATTCCGCAGGACCGCTATCCGATTGTCGTGCTGGATATCGAGATGGACAGCCATCTGTGCGATGTGAACGTCCATCCATCCAAATGGGAAATCCGGCTTTCCAAGGAGCAGCAGCTGGAATTTTTAATCCGCGATACGCTGACCCGCACCCTGCGCGAGCACATGCAGGCGCCGGAGGTCATGCGCGTGGAAACGCCGAGGGAGAAAGTGGAAATGCCGCAGCTGTTTGAAACGCCCGCGGCTGTTCCCGCCAATCAGGTGCGCGAGGATTCCGTCGAAGCTAACGAATGGCGCAGACAGGCGGCCCTGATGAGCGAACAGCGCGAACGGGAACAGATCACCGCGTCGCTTTCCCGGGAAATAACGCAGAATCCGGAAGCTGCTGGAAAAGCGGAAGAATCCGCAGTCTTGCCAGCGGAGCCTGAAGCCCTGATTAAAAAAACAGAGGTGGAAAACCGGGAAGGATCGTCGCTAACAACGCCGAAGCCAACCGCAAAGACCTCATCTGCGGACAGCCTTTCCGATCAGCTGTCAAAGCCGGAGCCGCTGGATCCCCGGGTTCAGTCGACAGAAGCTTCGGCCGAAGCGCTGCGCTCAGTTCCAAAACAAACCTTCCCACAGATGCAGGTGCTGGCTCAGATGCATGGCAAATACATTCTCGCTCAGGACGAACACGCGCTTTATATTGTCGATCAGCATGCCGCGCAGGAACGTGTCCATTTTGAAGAAGTCCAGCAGCGCTTTCTGGATCAGGAGCCTTTAATGCAGGAGCTGCTTGTGCCGATCATTTTGGAAGGCAGCGCGTCCGTGGCGGCCCGGCTGCAGGAAATGAACGAACTGCTGGAACCGATGCACATCCATCTGGAAAACTTCGGTCAGAACAGTTTGATCTGCCGTCAGCTGCCGGCCTGGATGAGTGAAATTGACGAACAGGCGTTCTTACAGGACGTGCTGGATTTGTGGAAAGACGGCCGCGAAGTCCGTGCGGAGGATCTGCAGCGGCACCGGCTGGCAACGATCGCGTGCCATCATTCAATCCGTTTCAACCGCGTATTGTCGTTAGGCGAAATGCAGGAGGTAATCGAACAGCTGGCGCGCTGTGAACAGCCGTATCACTGCCCGCATGGCCGTCCGACGTTCATCACCATCACGGAAAAGCAGCTGATCAAGGAGTTCCAGCGATGAAGAAAGTGCTGGTACTCGTCGGTCCGACCGCCGTCGGCAAGACGGCGTTTTCGATTGAACTGGCGAAACGGTTTCACGGTGAGATCATCAGCGGCGATTCGATTCAGGTCTACCGCGGGCTGGATATCGGATCGGGGAAGATTACCGAAGCGGAAAAGCAGGGCGTGCCGCATTACAATATCGACACGCGGAATCCGAAAGAAAAAACGAGCGTCGCGGATTTTCAGCGGGAAGCCCGTGCAGCGATCGAAGCGATCAGCGCCCGGGGCAAGCTGCCGATGATCGTCGGCGGCACGGGTTTGTATATCAAAGCGGCCCTGTATGATTATCAGTTTCAACCCGAGGATCCGCGCGCGCAAAGCTTGAGCGAAGAACTGGAACAACGCGATGAAGCCGAGCTGTATGCCTGGCTGAAACAGGTCGATCCGCCAACCGCGGATCAGATTCATCCCCATAATAAGCGCCGGATCATCCGCGCGCTGGTGATTCACGAACTGGCGCAGACGCCGAAAAGCGAGCTGGAAAGCCGGCAGGAACACAGAATGATGTACGACACGTTCATTTGCGGTCTGACTTGCCAACGGCAGGCGCTGATAGAGCGGATTGAAAAACGCGTCGACGGAATGATCGCCGCCGGGCTGATCGAGGAAATCCGCGGCTTATTGCGGCAGGGCGTCAGCTTTGACGATCAGTCGATGCAGGGCATCGGCTATAAGGAATGGCGCGGCTATTTTGAAGGCCGGGAAACGATCGATCAGGCGCGGGAACAGATTTTAACGCATACCCGGCAATTTTCGCGCCGCCAGATGACCTGGTTTACCCGGCAGACGCCGATCCGCTGGGCGGCGGTCGATCAGCCGGGTGAGAAAGAACAGGCAGTGGCGGAAATCGCCGTCTGGCTGAAGGAGGAATGTGCGTGGAAACACCGCTGCAAAGACTGGAATTGTTAGTCGGTCCGGCCGCGATCGGACGGCTGAAGCAGGCGTGCGTGCTGATCGTCGGCATCGGCGGGGTCGGCGGGTATGCCGCGGAG
The DNA here is from genome assembly GCF_015558105.1 of Holdemania sp. 1001095H_141210_F2. NCBI lineage: Bacteria > Bacillati > Bacillota > Erysipelotrichia > Erysipelotrichales > Erysipelotrichaceae > Holdemania > Holdemania sp. 1001095H_141210_F2. The sequence goes on along the minus strand of NZ_JADNPO010000024.1, from coordinate 20,372 downwards.
GCACTGGGCCGCAGCGGGATCGGAAAATTAATCCTGGTCGACGCGGACACGGTCGCCCCCAGCAATCTCAACCGACAGATCATCGCCACGCTGGATACTTTGAACCAGTCGAAAACCGAAGTCATGGCCGCGCGCATCCGCAGCTTTGCCCCGGAATGCGAAGTCCAGGCGGTGAACGTGTTTTTCAACGAGCAGAGCGAGAGCCTGTTCGATCAGAAGATCGACTACGTGATCGACGCGATCGACACGCTGTCAAGCAAGCTGGCGTTGATTGAAATGGCGCAGCGTCATTCTGTGCCGTGCATCAGCTCGCTGGGAATGGCGAATCGGTTTGATCCGACCCAGCTGACCGTCACGACGCTGGATAAGACCTGCAATGATCCGCTCGCCCGGGCCCTTCGCCAGATGGTGCGCAAGCGGGGCTTCAACGCGAAGATTCCGGTTGTCTGGTCCAGGGAGCTGCCGCGCACGCAGAATCAGCTGGTCAACGCCGAAGGACAAACCTTGAAGCAGAAATATCCGCCGGCCAGTACGATCTTTGTGCCGGCCGCCGCCGGGCTGACCTGCGCTTCGGTGGTGTTTCAGGCACTGATCAATTCCATCGAAGAATAGGCGGAAAGAACGAAAGCTTTCAGCGGTTCCGGTTGAAGGAAGAGCCGCATTCTTCTCGGGATTTCCCATGTGTTTGCCAGATTGAGCTTTTCAGCCTGCGAAAGTAAAGCTGATAAGGACAATGAAAATTCAAAGGAAACGGTGGAAATAGTAAAAACAAGAAGGCTTGTCTGTGATTTTGCCTGAACTGATCGGGCAAAAGGCGGCAAGTCTTTTTCTTCTTACTCATTCGGCAAAGAAACATTCTTCACTCTTCGTCAGGGATAAATAAGCCAAAAAAAAGGTTGTTTTCAAGAAATTGAACGTCGGAAGGATTAAAAACTGAACAAAGGATTAAAATTTACGAAAGAAGGATGAAATTACTGAAATAAGTGTACTCATCGCTGTCAGTTTTCGATATAATACCACCGTTGAGGGGGTATTTTATGAAGCAAATCAAGAAACTGGCCCGCCGGGGCATGGCGCAGACGCTTGCCTTGCTGGCAGCCATCTTTTTCGGCGTCACCGCCGTCTTCGGGCTGATCATGCTTGGCGAAGGCGTCGAGCAGGCGCTGATGATGGTTGTGGCGATGGTGCTGATGTTCGGAATAATCATGTTGATCTTCGTACTGATCGGCAGCGTTCCGTATCTGCGCATCGGCAAAATGATTAAGCGTCAATGCGAGGATTTGGGAATCGAATTGAACGAAGAGGAAGAATTTGAGTTCGTGACCAAAGAGATTTCGATGAGTAAGAACTGGATTGTCAGCGGTCTGTACGGTTCCAATTTCGCGCTGCACCGCCGCAGTATCGACCATGTCGAGGAAACGAGCTACTATCAGAAGGGGCGCACCTATCCGATGATTCTGTTGTTTGTCGGACTGAAGAAAAAGTATAAGATTATCTGCAGCCGCAAGGGCGATTTCGAGCGGGTTACGGATGCGCTGGATCAGTGGTTCCCGCCGTTGGAGACGCCGGAAAATACAGCCGGAGAGTCTGCCGATAAGACACCGGTCAATCCGGCTGTGGAAGATCGTCAGGCTCGTCGGGACCGGATTCTGCGGCAGGAGCAGGGCCAGAGCGGTAAGAAAACCATTGCGGCGATCCTGGGCGTTGTTGGAATGGTCGTCGTGTTCTCTGTAATCTATAACCTGCTGCCAGCGCGCACATCCGCGCCGAAAACAACGCCGAATATCGTGAGCCAGCCGCAGAAACCAAAGGCGAAAGACCGTCAGGTTGACGCGTATATCGCAACGGTCAAAGACGATCAGTTCCAGCAGATTGCCAAAGGGTTGATCGTCGAGACAGACGGCGATGAGGATTCGATTGAACCGTTGATTGTATCCAGTGAAAACAATCAGACGAGGTTCGCCATTTACAACGGAACACCGTATTTCTTCTACGGTCAGATGGTGGTCTACGATGAAAACAACAAAGAATTAGGCACTCTTGAAATTCCGCTGGCGAAGCCTTATGAATACTGTTTCCTGAACGACTATGTCGAAGGGGCTGCCAGCAGCTACGATTATTCTGTCGCAGAATATTACTCGTTAAGCTATGCCGCAACGGAAGCTCGTTATCAATTCACGCTCAATGGCGACGAGGAGAGCAGCTGGAGCGATATTCTGTTAGCGTCGGAAGATGTAAGCGAGGACAACGTGGAGGAAATCTGCATGGCGGAATATTATTCCAACGTTCTTTCGCAGATCTCGTCTGAGGAATTGATGTTTTATGATGAAAATGAGCTGAGCTATGTCAATGAGGATGAAAATCAGGGATTGGACCGAGCTTCGGCGAAGTATCGCGCAGTATTGGATATTGATCGCGGCGTCATTGAGTGGTATTCTAATAACAACGGATCGGAGACGGCGTTGTCTTCGATTTCTATGAAATAAAGGAGGATATATTATGGATCGTCAGGAAGTTGTTTCGTCCTTAGGAGGCGTCAGCCTTTCGCAGCATCTCACCCATACGTTTTTATGGATGACTGCCGGTTTGGCCGTCACGGCGATTGTTGCTTTTCTTACTCTGTTCAGCGGGCTGTGGATTACGATTTATTCGTTCTCGTTGGCGCCGTTGGTGTTGTTGGTCGCACAGCTGGGCGTGGTTATTTTTCTGACCGGCAAGCTGGCTAAAATGCAGCCTTCGACGGCGAAGCTGTTGTTTCTTGCGTATTCGGCGCTGACCGGTATTACGTTCTCAATTCTGCCGCTGGCCTATGGCTTCGGCACGATGTTTATCGCTTTTGGGTTCACCGCGCTGATGTTTGGAAGCATGGCCGTCATCGGCATGACCACAAAGAAAGATTTAAGCGGTCTGGGCCCGATTCTGATGGCCGGACTGATCACGATGATCGTCATCACGATCGTCGGCTGGTTCATCAATCTGGACGCCATTTCGATGGTGATGAATTATATCATGATCGGAATTTTCCTGGGCTTGACCGCCTACGACATGCAGAAGATGAGAGCGATGTATTATGCCTGCGAATCGGAACCGGAAATGCTGGATAAGATTTCCATCTATTCCGCACTGGATCTGTATCTCGACTTCATCAATATTTTCCTGTATGTTCTGCGGATTTTAGGCCGCAGTCAGAAAAATTGACAGCCAGGCTGATCTGGAAAGCTGACTCCTGCGAAGAGGTCAGCTTTTTTTGCATGGCTTGGACTCCTTTTTCAGCTGAATACTGTTCGAAGTCCGAATGACGATTGGAAAACGGCAGGGGGATCAAGTTTAAGCCATAAATGACTACCCTTTTCGCTCTCTTTCTGCAATAATAGAGATAAGGAAAGACACGTTTGAATGGGTATGTTGAAAATCGCGTCGTAAAAAAGGGAGGATAAGATGAAAAACATAAGCCGGACAGTCAGCCGCTTCTTTGTCGAAGTCATGGACGACTGGAAAATGGACTCACAATCGGCCGTTCTGACGATTACGGACAATGAACTTCGAATTGAGGGTGAACAAATTCTTTGTTTGCCCCGGGCGCAAATCCGCAAGGTGCAGCCGTTTTTGAACGCCAGCCGCGTGGAGGCGGATCCGACATCCGGGAAAGCTCTGGAGGCGGAACCTGATCTGGCGCTGACCGTAGCCAGTCCGTCTGGAATTGACCGGCTGTTATTGATCCGGGTGCTTAAAAACGAAGGAACACGAACAGAAAGTTTATTTGAACAGCTTCGCCAATAACCGCCGCCGCGGTTATTTTCGTCTCGCCAGGCCGGCGGTTATGGTGTAAAATAAAGAAGTCTATGCGAAACAGAACAAAAGGTGGGATGAGCGTGAGAAAATGGATAAGAGCACTGGCGGCCTGGGCGCTGGTCATCGGCATGATCCCGGCGATGCCGGTCAAAGCCGAAGAAGAACTGAATCTGGATGGCGAATCGGCGGTTTTGATCGACGCCGACAGCGGCGCGGTGCTGTATGAGAAAAACGCTGACGATCGCCATTATCCTGCCAGTATTACAAAAATTATGACGGTTTATCTTGCCTTAAGTCAGGGGCATCCCGATCAGATCCTGACAGCGACCGATACGGCGATTGACAACATCGACCGCAAATCCAGTCATATCTGGCTGGATTATGGCGAAGAATTATCGTTAAAAGACGCCTGTTACGCGGCGATCATGGCCAGTGCAAATGACGCGAGCAACGTTCTGGCCGAAGCGATCGGCGGATCTCAGAGCGAATTTGCGGAGATGATGAACGAGGCGGCTGCGGCGGCCGGGGCGAAGAACACCCATTTTGCCAACGCGCATGGTCTGCCGGATGAGGACCATTACACCACCGCCTACGACATGGCGATGATTACCCGGATGGCGATTCAGAACGCGGATTTCGCGGAGATCTTCGGCACGGTGAAATATGAAATGCAGCCGACGAACAAGCAGAAGGACGTCCGTTACTTCGCTTCCGGCAACGATATGCTGAAAAAAGGCGAGTTTTTCTATGAATATGCCACCGGCGGCAAGATCGGCTGGACGGAAGATGCCGGCTACACGATCGTGACCACCGCCTCCAAAGACGGCGTGAATCTGATCGCGGTCGTTCTGAAGAATTCCAACAAGAACGCCCGCTATACCGATACCCGGACATTGTTCGATTATGGCTTTGCCAACTACAAGCAGATCACCATTCCCGCCTCTTCCTTTGAAGAAAAGACGGTGGAGATCAAAAAGCGCGGGCAGCTGTGGGCCACGGCAAAGTTTACAATGAGCTATGATTTCAAGATTCTCGCGCAGGCTGACGACGATGAAAGTCAGTATACCGCCAGCGTAATCGTCGAGAATGAAAAGGATCCGGACACGGTTCAGGCTTACGCAATCCTGAATAAAAACGGCGTGGAAATTGCCCGGCAGGCGATGGAGAAGGAACTGGCAGTCAATGATATCAGCTTCAAGGCGACGACCTGGCCGATCATCCGAAAAGGGCTGGATCTGTTCAGCGTCGGCGTGTTCGCCGTGTTCATGGGATTGTTTTTCATCGCAGCTCTGGGGCGAATAAGCCGCCGGCGTTTGTGAGTAAGGGAAAGAGGAAAACCTCTTTTTCTTTTTGGCAAATTCAGGTACAATGAAAAGCAAAGAGAATGATAAGGAACAGAAAAAAGGTAGAGGGGACAGAAAATGCTCAAATTGTTGGTTACCGATCTGGATGGAACATTGCTGAAAATTGGAAACGAGCTGTCAGCCGGGATCAGTGATGAAAACCGGGAAGCTCTGACGGCGTTTGTCAACGAAGGCGGGCATGTGGCGATCGCCAGCTCGCGGGGGGCGGACGCTCAGACCCTGATCAGCGGTTTACTGGGGGTTCCGGTCGCTGCGATCGGAATGAACGGGTTTATCATTTTAAATGAAGACGGAGAAAAAATTAACGAGCACTGGATGGAGTTTGACGACTTTGCGGAACTGGCAGAATTCATTCAGAAACATCGGATCAACGGTTCCCTGATCACCCGCGGGGATGATGGCGGTTCCTATGGTTTTGGCAGCGAAGCGACTTATCCCCAGCGGTTAACGCCGGACAGTCCGGTTATCCGGCAGAACTGGCGGCTGGAATTTGCGGATTTTGCCTCGCGCTCGGGCCGCTGTTCAAAGATCAGCTTGTTTGTGGAACCCGCCCAGCACAGCGAAGCGTCGCGGCTTTTGCACGCCGCCTTTGACGGTCGGTTTGAGATTGCGGCTTCGGATGTGGATATGTTGGACGTGAGTCCGGTCGGGATCAACAAGGGCAGCGGTATTCTGGAACTGGCGCGGGCGGCAGGAATTCACAAAGACGAGATTGCGGTGGTCGGGGATAATGAAAACGATTTGTCGATGTTCAAGGTCATTCCGTTAAGCTATTGCATCGACCATGCGGCCCCGGCTATTCAGGCGCAGGCTTCCTGCAGTGTCGCAACGGTGGCGCAGGCGTTGGCACTGGCGCGGAAAGCGGCGGAGTAAACGGTTATCCATCGGAAAGAGAGAGCACAGGCATAAGTAAAAAAATCTGGACATCCAGATTTTTTTTCAGGAGAGATGACCAATGAAATGGATCAAAATCGGGCGATCCTTTCCCAGCATCGGCAGCTGAGTCCTGCCCGATTTCAGACATGGCAGAAGATCGCGCATGCTGCAGAGGAGCTGACTTATCGTCTGCAAGCTTTCCTGATGGAATAGCTTCTCGATCTCCTGCGGCGTCGTACAGGTGCGGTTTTTTACATGCGGACTGCCGTTCAAATCAAAAACCTTCCTTCCGATCACGTCCCTTGTCTGCTTTTATTACAGCGTGTTCCTCGAGGAAAAAGAAAAAAGGATGATCTTCATCAAGAAGAACATCCCTTTCCGGGTTTGTTATTGATAGGCGATCGCTGCCCACATCTTACCGGAGTAGCCGATTGCGATCTTTGTCGAGCTGCTGCTCAGGATGATCGCCCGATGGCCTGAAGAATTCATCCACCAGTTGAATTTATCCTGCACAGTGCTGCCGGCGTAGGTCAGAATCTCCAGCGGATGACTGTAAGAAACGCCGTATTCATCAAACGCCGTTTTATAATGGGAACCATCCGGACGTTTGTGGGAAACATAACCTGCCGCTTCCGAAGCGCGGACGCCAATCGCCGCCTGCGCGTTTTCATCGCCCAGCGACAACGGATCCAAACCGGCATCGGCGCGGGCATTGTTGATCAGGTTCAACATGGATGTAATCGCGTCGCCAGCGACCACGCCGCTGGATTTCGGCTTCGGTTTTTCCTTGACCTGGACGCCCAGCGTGGCAAAACCCACGTTGCCGGAAGCGTCAGCGATCGAGAAATAAACTTCATATTCGCCGCTTTGAGAAGCGTCGACATAATTCTCTACCCACAGCTGCTGGATGTCTAACGGTTCCAGACTGTTGTCGGAAACAGATTCCACCCAATCCAGCGGATTCCATTCCTCTTCGTATTCCAAACGGATGTGCGGATACTTTAATTCAATGACCGGAGCGGTTGTATCCTGAATGTCCAGGGTCACTTCGCGCGACAAGGTTGTCTGCAGCAGACTGTTCTGCGCAGCGCTGTTGTTCAGCGTCAAATGAACCATGACATCCTGTTGTCCAATTTTGCTCAAGTCTAACTGATCGATTTTAATTTCGGCATTCGTCAGATCAGCGGCCGGGGCCATCAATGTCGTTTCTTCGGCCGGGACACTGACAGCGGCTTCCTGAAATAACGCTGTTTTAATTTTATCAGCGGCATTCAGGTCGTTAATTTCCAGACGGATCGTTGGCTTGACGTCTGCTTCGGATTCACCCTCGGCTCGGATCGGAGAAGTGATCGCCGCAGTGGTAAAGCATGTAAGCAAGGTAACGATCGTTAATGAACTGGAAAGAGCTTTATGTTTTTGAGTCATAATTTCCTCCTTCGGTTCACGACCATGATTATTGTATAATGAAATAATTTCGATGGCAAATTGAATAAGGAAATTTTCACAGAATTCACATGAAAATCCCACATTTGAAGGCCTTTTTGTTAAAAATGGGAGAAAATTCCTTCGTTTTTCTTTCCCGGAAATTCATAAAAATTTAAGAATTCCGTAGACACTTCTTCAAAAATGACTAGCAAAACCGACTCATTCTGAGTGAATCCGCAGACAAAATGACGTTTTTGTCAGATTTCCAATGCGGGCGATCGGTCAAGATTCTTCTTGAAAAAAGGTAAAAATATCAGATTTTTTAACCTTCAATTTTTGTGATGGCACCGCTTGCATTTTCGGGGTGAAAGGGCGGTGCGGGCAGCCTGAAAATTCAGCTGAAAACCAAGCTTGAGATGCGATAAGCATAACCGAAGCGGGTGGAAATTTTGAGACGGTGCATAACCGAAAATGAAAAAGTCCGGATCGTTGCGAAGACGTCCAGACCTGTTAAAACGTGAGCGAAGCGGAAATTCGCAGCGGGTTATTTTCCCCGCTTCAATTCTGCCAGATTTTTGGAGCGAACATAGCGTTTTAATGATTCATAGTTGGCCGCCAGCTGTTTTTCATAGGCCGAGGTGGCCTGCGGTTGGTAAAACCGTTTGGTTCGGATCGCGTCGGGCAGATATTGAATCTTGTGCCACAAATCGGGACGATCATAAGGATACTTGTCTTCTTCCTTCATGCCGACCGGGGTGAAACGCAGATAGGCCGGCACCGGCGGATCGCTGGCTTCCGCTTCCGCCATCGCGGCCTGGATCGCCAGTTCGCCTGACTTGGATTTTGGGGACAGCGCCAAGTCGATCACCGCAACGCCCAAGGGAATCATGCCTTCCGGGAAACCCACGCGCTTGGCGGCGTCGATCGCCGAGATCGTGCGGGCCACTGCGGCCGGATTGCCCAGCCCGATATCCTCATAGGCGATGACCAGCAGCCGCCGCTCGATCGAGTCCATATCACCCGCCTGAATCAGCCGCGCCAGATAATATAAGGAAGCGTCCACATCGCTGCCGCGGATCGCTTTCTGAAATGCGCTGACGGCGTCGTAATGTCCGTCGCCGTCCTTGTCGATGCCCTGTACCGGCCGCTGGACATATTGCCGCACCAGTTCCGGGCTGATCACCGGTTCATCGCTGGCGATCGCGCACAGCTCGAGGACGTTCAAGGCATAGCGGATGTCTCCGCCGCAATAGCTGGCGATCAGTTCGGCTGCTCTCGGATCCAGTCTGACTTGTCCGTTTAAGCCCTTTTCACTGGCTGCCGCACGGTTGAGCGCCGCGATGATATCGTCGGTTTCCAACGGCTTGATCGCGAACAAATGACAGCGGGAACGGATTGCCGGATTGATCGCCATCGTCGGATTGGAGGTCGTCGCGCCAATCAGGATAATCCGCCCGTTTTCCACATGCGGCAGAAGCAGATCCTGCTTGTCCTTATTTAAGCGGTGAACTTCGTCGATGATTAAGACGAGTCCGTCGTAAAATTTAGCTTCCTCAAAAATGGTGTCGAGTTCTTTTTTATTGCCGGTGACGGCGTTGAACAGCCGGTAAGGCAGATGCAGCTCGTTGGCCAGCACTGAGGCCAGCGTCGTTTTGCCCGTCCCCGGCGGCCCGTAAAAGATCATCGAAAACAACCGGCCCTGTTCAATACAGCGCCGGATCACCTGCCCGGGTCCGATGAGATGCTGCTGACCGATCACCTCGTCCAAAGTTTCCGGCCGCATTCGAAAGGCTAAAGGTTGTTTCATGCGATCAACTCCTTCGTCTTATTTTACCATCTGAAAACAAAATAGGAAACGTTTCTTCTTTCCGGCAGCCGAAGTGCTTGGGCAGGTCCGGAAGAATCGTGCTTTTCAGGAGTTTGCGCAGAGAAATTAGGAAAACAGAAACGAGAGTGAGAACTGATTCTGTTTGATAACGACCGCTTTGCATCCTCTCTGTGCTTGCGGTGCAACGGTTTTCCGTTATAATTAAAGAGAAGAAAGACAGAAAACTAAAAATGAGAAAGGTTTCTTATCAGGGAGGAAGTCATGAGAGTAGTTTTGCAGCGGGTGAGTGAAGCGTCCGTCACGATCGACGGGCAGCTTGTTAATGAAATTCAGCAGGGATATCTTTTGTTAGTTGGAATCGTCGACGGCGACACTGCGGAAACCGTTGAGAAAATGGCTGCGAAAGTACATGATCTGCGCATTTTTGAAGATGAAAATGGTAAAATGAATTTATCCATTGAGCAAATCGGCGGACAGGTGCTGTCGATTTCCCAGTTCACACTGTACGCCAACTGTAAGAAAGGCCGGCGTCCAAGCTTCGATCAGGCAGCTCGGCCGGAGATCGCCAGTCCGTTGTACGACGCGTTCAACGACGCGCTGCGAAAGACAGGCCTGGTCGTCAAGCCGGGCATTTTCGGAGCCGAGATGAAAGTCCGGCTGCTCAACGATGGGCCGGTGACGTTAATTCTGGACAGCCGCGAATTATTTTAAGCGCGGGCGGTCTTAAAGCCGCTTGAAACAAAAGCGGGCAAAGAAAGCAGGAAACAGACGGAAAGTCTGATCAAGGAGGAAGACGATGGCACAGGTGATTTATGGCTCTGAAGTATCAAAAGACATCCGCGCAGAACTGAGCGAACAAATCGGGGCGCTGCGGGCTGCCGGACGGCGGATGCCGAAGCTGGCAGTGATTCTGGTTGGGGATAACCCGGCTTCGCTTTCGTATGTCACCGGCAAGGAAAAAGCCTGCACGCAGGTTGGAATGGAATCGGAGCTGATCAAGCTGCCGGCTTCGACTTCTCAGGCTGAACTGATGGCGGTGGTCCGGCGTTTGAACGAGGATCCGGCGGTCGACGGCATCTTATGCCAGCTGCCGCTGCCTCAGGGATTGGACAGCGCGCAGGTGATTCGCGAAATCCGGCCGGACAAAGATGTCGACGGCTTTCATCCGATCAATGTCGGCAAGCTGCATTTAAAAGAAGACGGCTTTGTGCCGTGCACGCCGCTGGGTTGTATGGAGCTGCTTCATCGGATGGGAATTAATCCGGAAGGCAAGCGCGCGGTCGTGCTGGGCCGAAGCAATCTGGTCGGCGCGCCGGTTGCGCGGCTGTTGTTAAATGAGAACGCGACCGTCACGATCTGCCATTCCAAAACGGAAAATCTTGCGCAGGTGTGCGCGGAAGCCGATATCCTGATCGCCGCGGTCGGCCGGGCCAAAATGGTCACGGCGGACTACGTGAAGGAAGGCGCGGCGGTGATCGACGTGGGCATCAACCGCAACGCTGAAGGCAAACTGGTCGGCGACGTGGACTTTGCGTCAGTCGAGCCGAAGGCCGGATTCATCACGCCGGTTCCCAAGGGCGTCGGGCCGATGACGATCACGATGCTGCTGAAAAATACACTGAAGGCTTATCGTCACCATGAAGGGGAATAACCAATGATTACGGATTACGATTTAAACGACATTGTGGAGATGAAGAAGGAACATCCCTGCCACAAATCAAAATACTGGAAGATCATCCGCATGGGCGCCGACATCAAGATCAAATGTCTGGGCTGCGGTGCGGCGATCATGTTTCCCCGTTCGGAATTTGAGCGGAAATGTAAAAAACTGATTGAGAAAGCGGACAAGGCGGAGTAAAATCCGTCTTTTCTGCCGCTGACCGTCCGCTGCATCTTGAGAATCAGACTGAAAAAAGGTAAACTAATAAAGGATTTCCGCGGCCAGCTTTGCTTGAGAAGCCGCGTGAGTGAAAGGATGAAAAACTTATGTCATTAACCGCAGGTATCGTCGGACTGCCCAATGTTGGCAAGTCGACCCTGTTTAACGCCATCACCCAGAGTCAGGTCGAGGCGGCGAACTATCCGTTCGCAACGATTCAGCCCAACGTCGGCGTCGTCGAAGTGCCGGATGAGCGCATCGACAACATCGCGGCGCTGTTCAACCCGAAGAAAATTATCCGCACGACTTTCGAATTTACGGACATTGCCGGTCTGGTCAAGGGCGCGTCCAAAGGCGAAGGTCTGGGCAACCAGTTTTTGAGCCACATTCGTCAGGTCGACGCTGTGTGCCATGTCGTGCGCTGCTTTGACAACCCGGATATCACGCATGTCGAAGGCTCCGTTGATCCGATCCGCGACATTGAGATCATCAATCTGGAGCTGGCGCTGGCCGACTTGCAGACAGTGGAAAACCGGATCACCAAGGTTGAACGCAAAGCCCAGGCGAAAGATAAGGAAGCCGCTGCAGAATACGCGGTGTTAAGCAAGCTGGTCGAAGCGCTGCGCGAAGGCAAAGCGGCCCGCAGCGTTGAATTAGGCAAGGAAGAAGCGCTGATTGCCAAAAGCTATCAGCTGTTGACCGCCAAGCCGATGATCTACGTCGCCAACATGTCGGAAGACGACATCGCCGATCCGGAAAACAACGCTTACTACAAGCTGGTCAAGGCGTATGCCGAAGCGGAGAACAACGACGTCATCGCGATCTGCGCGCAGATCGAGGAAGAACTGTCGTCATTGGAAAAAGAAGAGAAGCTGGCATTTCTGGAAGAGCTGGGAATTCCTGAATCCGGTCTGGACCGCGTGATCAAGTCTGCGTATCATCTGTTAGGGCTGAAGACTTACTTCACCGCCGGCGAACCGGAAGTCCGCGCCTGGACCTTCCGCGAGGGCATGACGGCGCCGGAATGTGCCGGGATTATCCACACCGATTTCCAGCGCGGCTTTATCCGCGCGGAAACGTACAGCTATGACGATTTGATGACGTATAAGAGTGAAACCGCCTTAAAAGAGGCGGGCAAGCTGCGGCTGGAAGGCAAGGATTACATCGTGCAGGATGGCGACGTCATGCATTTCCGCTTCAACGTTTAAGCTGAATATCCTCATTGATTGTTAATGCAGAGTAACATCCCGGCTTCATCGCGGGATGTTTTTGCGTGGAAACTGCGTTTGCCAACCGACTTCCCATTTTGTTTGGAAAGAAATGAAATCAGTTTGGGAAAATCAGGAACTTTGTTCAATTCCGTGCGCTTTTGAGGACTTCCCTACGGGTTATTCCTTGTCATGGAACAACGGTCTATGGTAAAATTAAAACAACAGGTTGGTAAAAAAAATGAATCCACAAACAGCCCAGAAAAAAACCAAAATTGCAATCATAGGGATTTGCCTGTGCTTTTTATCGGGCAGTCTGGGGTATGTTCAGTATATGCGCACGCAGAGCGAAAACGACAGCGTTCAATATCTGGACAATGCCGCCGCCCAGCTGCAGAACACGATGATCAAACAGATTGACGGTGATTTTCAAACGCTGGAAGCGCTGGCGATCGTGCTGGGGGAAACGGGAATCAACGACGCGGAGCGGATGATTGCCATTCTGGAAACGATCAACAATCAGAATCAGTTCGTCCGGATGGGCTATGCCGATTTAAGCGGCAATGCGGATCTGGTCGATATCCGCAGCAATCATCATTTGAAAAAACAAGTAGGCCGGGAACCTTTTTTTCAGCAGACGGTGAGGGAAGGCCGCAGTCTCTCCAACCCGCAGCTGGATGAAAAACAGGAATGGATGGGCAGCTATGGAATGTTGATTAAAAACAACGACGGCGAACCGACCGGTGTTTTAATCGCGGAGAATCTGATGGATGTTTACAGCTCTATTCTGGATGCGCCGCTGCTTAACGGCGAGGGATACAGCCTGCTTGTGGATGAAACCGGCGCTGTATTGATGCGCCCGCATCATGAGCCGCAGGCCAGGAAGCAGACATTGGCGGAGTTGGGACAATTCACGGATAAAACGCGGGATACGCTGCGGAACTGGCTGACTGAGGGACACGCCGGAAGCCTGCGCTACCGCTCTTTTACCGGACAGCCGGCGATTGCGCAGCTGGTGCCGCTGGGCGTAAATCGCTGGTATCTGTTCTGTGCGGTGCCGACGGCGGCGCTGCATAAAAATTATGACAAAACCTCGCTGGGAATGACGCTTGTCATCACGCTGGCTGCTATGATTTTTTTACTCTTGATGGAATGGCAGAACCGCAGTATGCAAGCAAATCAGAAAGCGCTGGAAACCCTGGCGTATCAGGATCCGTTAACGCAGGAAGGCAATTTTGCCTCGTTTCAGAAAGACGTTCCGGCGCTGCTCAAAAGCGGCTGTACCGTATGGTACTGCGATATCAAAAAGTTCAAATATTTCAACGATCTGTTCGGCTATGAACAGGGCGATGCACTGCTGCGTGATTTTTCCGCCGTCGTGAAAGCGTCGCTGGAGAAGGACGAGCTGTTCTGCCGGGTGTCCGGCGATAATTTTGCCGGGCTGCTGCAGACTCTGGACCCCCAGCGGCTGGCCGCCTGGTTTAACCAGCTGTTAGTGCAGCTCGATCAACAGCTTAACGAACATTCTGCGCTTGTTCATCTGGAACTGTGCATGGGCTTTTTCCCTGTCTGCGAAGACGATCTAACGCTGTCGGTGAACGAGATGGTCAACCGGGCCAACATTGCCCATCGTTCAGTAAAAGATCAGCCGGGCAATCAATTCGCTTTCTTCACCCCGCAGCTGCGCGCTCAGACGCTGCGGGAATCCGAGCTGGAAGCTCAGGCAAAAAAAGCCCTGGCACGCGGGGAATTCGAACTGTACGTCCAAGGCAAGGTCAATATTCAGCAGGACTGCCGGATCGTCGGCGGGGAATGTCTGGCACGCTGGATTCATCCGGAGAAAGGGTTGATTCCGCCCGATCAGTTCATTCCGCTGTTTGAGCACAACGGCATGATTACCCAGCTTGACCGGCTGATGTTTGAAAAAGCCTGTGCCTGGCTGCACGCCTATCTCAAAGAAGGACGCCCGCCGATCAACCTGGCGGTCAATGTATCGCGGCTGGATCTGTTTCAGGATGATTTCCTTGACTGGTATACGGCGGTCAAGCAGCGCTATGCAATTCCCGACGGTTTACTGGAACTGGAATTTACGGAAAGCGTGATGTTAAAAGACGATCAGATCTTCCTGCACGTCGTCGAGGAATTACGCCGGCGGGGATTTATCTGTTCGCTGGATGATTTTGGCAGCGGCTATTCCTCGCTGAATATTTTGAAAAATCTGCCGATTCAGGTGCTGAAGCTTGATATTCTGTTTTTCCGCCAATCTGTGGATATCGGCCGCGAACGGATCATCATCCGCAATATTCTGACGATGGCGCATGAGCTGCAGATGAAAACGATTGCGGAAGGGGTGGAAACGGCGGAACAGGTGGAGTTCCTGAAGGCTGCCGGCTGCGATATCGTCCAGGGCTATGTGTATTTCAAACCGATGCCGCTGGCGAGCTTCGATCAGGTGCTGCGGGAGGAACTGGATCACCCACAGAACTGCCAAACACGCGAAGCGGCGGTCGGATCACGGCGCTAACGTAAAAACATAACGCAAAAACCCACTCGCAAGGTGGGTTTTATCGTAACTTTGGATTACAGGAAACTTCTGCGATAAAGCCGCAGGGACAACCTCATGGTTTGTCCTTGATTCTTAATTCATTCCGGATTAAGCAGCATTTCGTTGGAGCTTAACAGCTGCTGCCGATAGACGGAGGGCGAACATCCGGTATATTTGCGGAAGCTGGCTGAAAAATAATCAGCGTTCGCAAAGCCCAGCTGCTGCGCGATCATCTTGATCGGAACATCCGGATTGCTTAAGTATTCCCGCGCTAAATGCAGACGATATTCCAGAATGAAATTCTGCGGCGATTGCGAGGTATGTTCCTTAAACAGTTTGTACAAATAGATCTCGCTGATATTCAGGCTGTCCGCGACTTCTTTTACCGTCAGATGATCGCCGATGTGCTGATAGACATAACTGACGGCCCGGCTGATCAGATAATGAGTGGAACTGATCGGAATCGGCCGCAGAGTCAAAACGGCTTTTCCCTGTTGGGCCATACGCACCATTTTGATCAGCAGCGAACAGAACAGGTTCTGAACGATCAGACAGGAACCCATTTCAGCATCGGCGGCTTCGTCAAAGATCCGTTCCAGCAAGTAGCGGAGGATCTGGCGATCGTTGTCGCGGACCTGATAGAAGGGGAACCATTCCAACAAGCGCGTCATGAATTCGCTGCGCATCGCCAGATTGCTGACGTCAAAGTTAATGAAGTAGGTTTCCACTTCTTCCTTCGGATTGGCCTGCGTTAAAATCCCGCGCGGAGGAATGATCACGGCGTGGCCGGCATGGACGGGAAGCGCCTGATCGTCAATCAAAAGCAGAGCTTTGCCGCGGACAACGTAATTGACGCGGAACAAATGGACGTAGGACTGCGGATTTTCCTCAGCCTGCGCTAAAATGCGGCCGGCGCAAAACGCTTTCAGGCGGTAATGGTAAAGCCGCTCGCTCAGCGGATCGGATTGAATCATATATTGAAAAAGTTCGTTGGACATGCCGATCACTTCCTTGAAATCAGTATACCAGAATTTCCTTGAAAGATTATAAAAATGATCGAAACGGCAGGACAGGGCTTTTCTGCCGTCATGAAAAGCTGTTTGTTTCATGGATTCTTATCTCTTTTGTGTTCTGCCGCAGCGCAGATTGTTTTTTTAACGCTTCATGAATTGGATTAAAACAGAAAGAAAAGCGGGATTGCGGCTTAGCGGGCCGGCTCTGAAAGAAGGATAAAGATTCTATGAAAATCATTGAAAAGGGATTTCAAGGCGGGCAAAATATGATAAAATAGAGATATATAAAAGGAGGCCTTGATTATGAAACTGATCTTAGCCATTGTCTCGAATGATGATAGTTCCAGTGTTTCTTCTGCTTTAACCAAAGCCAATTTCCAGGTGACCCGGCTGGCGACGACCGGCGGATTCCTGCGGGCAGGCAATACAACGATGATCGTCGGTACAGATGACGATAAAGTGGATCAGGCGATTGAAATTATCGGCAATGAAAGTAAGCGCAGAACAGAAATCGTTCCGTCAACCGCTTCTTACGATATTGGCCGTTATGCTTCGTTCCCGGTTGAAGTCCAGGTCGGAGGGGCCACAATCTTCGTGCTAGATGTTGAGAAATTCCTGAAACTGTAATCCTGAATCAAAGAACGGAGGCAACAAGCTTCCGTTTTTTCATTTGGTTGATTCAAAAGACAGGCATTGAAAAAGAAGGCTTGGGAATGCAGTAAAATCCGGAAGATCAAGAGTGGGGAAAAGTTCTCGGGAAACTCTGTTTAAAACAGAAGAAAACGATCCATCCTGAAAGCAGGAGGACGGATCAAAATGAAAAAATGTATGGTGATGTACTCGTCATCGACCGGCAATACAGAACAGATGGCTCAGGCGATTGCGGAACAGGCGCGAAAAGAAGGCGCGGAGGTGGTTCTGTGTCCGGCCTCGGCGTTGCCTGCTGCGGAGCTGCCGACGATCACACATTGGGCGCTGGGCTGTTCGGCCCATGGCGTCGAGGAACTGGATGGCGACGAGTTTCTGCCGGCACTGGCCCAGATAGAACCGTATTTACGGGGCAAACCGGTGTTGTTGTTCGGTTCTTACGGCTGGGGTGCGGGTGCGTACATGAAACCCTGGGAAGAACGGACAAGGCTGACGGGCGGCGAGCTGTGCGGCGAGGGTTTTGTGTTTGAGGGCGCACCGGCGGAAGCGGCATTGGAAGAAGGAAAGCAACGGGCGAAGATCCTGCTGGCGCAGTGAATCTTCGCTTTTCTTATGGTGTCAGCCCGCTGCGTTTTGTGATACACTGAAAGCATGAACGGAGGGATCAGCCATGCGCACGATGACGAAAGAACAAGCCTTGCGCCATCAGCGGCACGCTCATCATTTAGATGAGAAACTGCCGCGGGCACAAAGACTTGAAGCGGTTTCGGCCTGCGGAATCGTCAACAGTCCGCCCGGCAGCTGGGAACTGGCGATGGCGGTGCGGGTTGCGGAACTTGAGCGCAGCGATCTGCGGCAGGATTTGATCGAAACGAAATGTCTGATGCAGACGTGGAGTCTGCGCGGTGCGCCGACGATATTTCCGCTTGCGGAAGCGGGAACGTTTTTAAGCGCGCTGGCGGCGCAGCCGGAGGAAGTGCCGATCTACGCGCAGCCGCTGTCCTATACCGCGCAGGCGTTAGGCGCTGACCGCAATGTCTTGCTGGAAGCGCTGCGCCGGGCCTGCGCGGTGCTGGAGCACAACCGGATCGTAAGCAAAGCCCGGCTTGATCATGTTTTAGCCGAAGCCATGAAGCCGTATTTGCCGGATCCCATCCGTGAACGGGCGGATGCACCGTCGCTGGTAGCGGAAAAACAGACGCTGCTGGAAGCGGCCGTGTCGTATTTGCTTCGACAATGTGCTTTGGAAGGCCGCGTGATGATGGGAGAACGTCAGGGGAATCAGCCGTCGTTTACCAGTCCTGCTGCCGAGCTTGGACAAGCTTTGGATTTACAGGCGCAGCCTTCGCGGATTGTGGAAAAGTTTCTGCATTGTTATGGCCCGGCGACGGTGCAGGATTTTGCCCGCTGGAGCGGATGCGGCCTGCCTCATGCAAAACGACTGTGGGCTTTAACTGAAGAGGAGCGGGTGGAAATCGAAGTGGAAGGGCAGCGCGGATGGATGCTGGAAGCGGATCTTGATCTGTTGGTAAGTCTGCCGCCGGAGGAATCCAAGATTCAGCTGCTCGGTCCGCACGATCCGTTTCTGGATCTGCCTCAGCGCAGCTGGATTCTGCCGGACAAAGCGGCGCAGAAGAAAGTCTGGCGGACAGTCGGCAGTCCCGGCGTCCTCCTCAAAGATACGCGGATTGTCGGATTCTGGAATGCGCGCGTTCAACGGGAGAAGGCAGCGGTGCAGGTTACATTGTGGGAATCCCTGAACGAAGCGGAGCATTCCTGCATTCACAGGGAAATGGCCCGGCTGCAGGAGTTTCTCGGCCGGACGCTGGAAACCTGCCGGTTTCTGGAATAAGCCAGACATGCCGGGGAATGGCTGGCTGATACAGCCCGGTTTCCCGGCTCGAAAACAAAGCATATCCAATAGGAGAAAAGGGGGAATCACGATGAGATTCAGGGTGACGAAAGAAGAAGATCTGCCGGCGGTCATGACGATTCTGCATCAAGCTCAGGCATATTTTAAAGCCCACGGAATTGATCAGTGGCAGGATGGCTATCCTGACGAAGCGACCCTGCGTCGGGATATTCAAAACGGAACCGCCTATGTCGCCGAGCTTGACGGCGCGGTAGCTGCCTGCGCGACGATCGCTTTTGCGCCGGACGAAAATTACACGACGATGGTCAGCGGCCAATGGCTGACCGAGAGGCCGTATGCCGTAATCCACCGGATTGCGGTTGACGATAAGCTCAAAGGTCAGGGGATTGCCGGCTGGATTCTGGAACAGGCGGAACAGATGTGCCGGCAGCGTGGGGTAGAGAGTTTGAAAATCGACACGCATCAGGACAATACTTCGATGCGGCGGCTGTTGGAAAAACACCATTATCAATATTGCGGCGTCATTCAGCTGCATCGCGATCTGAGTCTGAGGGTCGCTTATGAAAAGAGGTTAGATGAGAAATGAGCACAACGCAATGGGAATTACTTCAAAAGATCGGCTTTGTAAGAGTCAGCGGCACGGCAGAGGAAAAACGGGCGGCGGAGATTCTGCGGGATGAAATTGAGGAACGCGGGGAAAAAGCCCGGCTGGAAATGTTTGAGGTTCCCGGCTGGAAGATCGAACAAGTCCGCTGCGCTACCGAAAAGAACAGCTATCCGGTCACAGCCTATGGCAACTGCGGGGAAACCGACGAAAGCGGCCTGACCGCGCCGTTCTATTATATGGAAATCCCCGGGCCTGTCAGTCTCCAGCAGGCCAGCGGGAAGATCGTGCTGGTCAACGGTTATCTGAACTATAAGCTGTATCAGGCGTTGATTGAAAGCGGCGCGGTGGGGTTTATCACTTATAACGGCGAAGCCCGCGATGAGGAGGAAGCCACGGATATCGCCCATCGCGAGCTGCGGGAAAAGCTGGCACAGCTGGGGAAACTGCCGGGCGTGAACATGTCGATACACGACGCGATGCGGCTGGTTCAGGAAAACCCGAAAATGGTCACGCTGGTCGTGCGTCAGAAATCTGCACCGGCGGTTTCGCAGAACGTCATTGCGGAGATTCAGGGCTTAACCCGGCCGGAGGATGTGATCGTGCTGACGGCGCATTATGATTCAGTCGAATACAGCACCGGCGTGTACGACAACGGGGCGGGCAGCGTGATCCTGATGGCGCTGCTTCAGCACTACCACGACCATCATCCCAACCGCACGCTGCGCTTTATCTGGTGCGGCAGCGAGGAACGCGGGCTGTTAGGCTCGCATGCTTATGTCGACACCCATGAGGAAGATTTAAAAGCGATCCGCTTCAATCTGAACGTCGACGTGGCCGGTGCAATTCTGGGTCATGACAGCGCCTGGTGCTTAGGCCCGCAGTCGTTGGAAGCGATGGTGCAAACCTATGCCGCCCAGACCGGGATTCAGCTGGAAGTCAAAAGCGACGTGTATTCCAGCGACGAAGTGCCGTTTTCCGATCAGGGCATTCCGTCGGTCAGCTTTATGCGTTTTGGCGAAAAGGGAGCCAATTATATCCACAACCGTCACGACGTCCTGCGCTATCTCAGCGCTGAAAGTCTGGAAAAAACGACGGAGCTGGTGCTGAATTTTCTGGATCAGCTTGATCAAAGCGCCGTCTTCCCGATTGAACGGACGATCCCGGAGGATCAGAAAAAGAAGATCGACGCGTATCTGAACAAGAAATCGGAAAAGCAATAACAGGATCTGAAAGCGGCTGCCGCAAAGCGCCGCTTTTTCATACGAAGTGGATACCACGTGCTATGCGCGTGGTGCCAGAGCTTAAAGTGTTAAA
>NZ_JADNPO010000023.1:0-46567 GCF_015558105.1 Holdemania sp. 1001095H_141210_F2 | reverse complement strand
CTATCATTAATATTGCGGAAAATCGGAAAAAGCCTCCTAAAATAATTAAAAAAATTAAAAATACTTTTTTGAGTTAATTTTACAATTTCATTATAACTCAAATGCGTCCTTTTATCAATCTGATTTCCCTGTTTTTGCCGTCTGAATTTCCACTCCAATCTTCATGAAAATCAAAACTCTTCCCGCCTTGTTTTAGTCTGAAACTTTACAAATTAAGCCAAAAAAAGGCGTTGTGTGTTAAGCACAAACGCCTGCTTATAAATATCAAAAATGAACTAATTCAATATTTCGCACCTGCAGCGCTTCTTTCAGTCTGAGATCGCAAAGTCCGGCCAGTTCCTGAACTCGTTCCAAACTATACGAGCTTTTCTGATAAAGTTCTAAATCGCACCATCCCGGATGAACCATAAACTCCAGTTTTTCGGCATCGGCGTGCTCGTCCAGCATTTTTATGAAATGCTCAGGCGTTGCCTGTTCGCCATGGTAAGAGCTCAGCCACAGGTATTCGCAATGACGCCGCAGCGGAAGGTGATATTCTTTAGCCAGATCCAGCGTCACGGCCAGAATTTCCTCGGTATTGTGTTCCTCGCCGATGCCTCCGACACGGGCCATTGTCAATGTCTGTCCGTCATAGCAGCCCTGATGGCAATCCAGATGCGTCGGCTGGCGGCCAAATAACTCCATAAACTTCTCAATCTGGGCCCGAAATTCGGCTTCCACCTCAGCGGGATCGACATAAACTTTATAAAACTGCGTGTTTTTCAGGAAATCACCATGCTGATCCGTCAACGTTTTCGCTCTCGTCAGCGGACGGCCGCAGGTCAGCGTTAAATGAACGCCGGTTCCAAGACCCGGAACTGATCGTAATCGTTGAGCTGCCTGCGCAGCATTCGGCATATTGCACATGACGGTGGTTGAAGTAACGATTCCTTTTTCATATCCTTCGATAATTCCTTCTGTTACGCCGCAGGTATACCCCATGTCATCAGCGTTGACGATAATTTTCATTTTAAGGCACCAAAATGCCAAGGAAGGAACAGAGAATGGCAAGCGCCATAATCATCAGGATCAGCCGTGAAGATTTCATCCCGATCTTGCCTAAAATCCAATAGCACAAAGCGACAACCAGCACTGCGCCGAACTTCGGCATGATCGCATCGAATAATTTAGTTTGCAGATCAAATTCCGTCCCCATGATCGTCAAGGTACCAAATTTGACTTTTACTAAGGAAGCGACCATCGAGCCGACTACCATAATTCCCAAAACGCTGGCAGCCTGCGTAATCTGATTCAATTTTCCACTGAGCGTTGTGACCAGCTTAATGCCTTGCGTATAACCCAGCTGCATCAGATAAGGCCGTAACCCGAACATCACGAAGAATAACCAGATCTCCCACAATACAATTCCAAAATAGCTGCCGTCCAGAGCGGTCGTAACCGCGATTGAACCGAAGATTGTCGCTAAGACGCTGGTAAACAACGTATCTCCGATCCCCGCAAACGGCCCCATTAAGCTGGCTTTAATCCCCGCGACAGTTTCCAGCCCTTCCGCGCCCATTTCTTCTTCGATTGCGATATCCATTCCCAGAATGATATTGGTCAGATTAGGTTCGCAGTTGAAGAACACACTGTGCGTTTCAAAGGCTTTCTTCCGGCCTTCCGGATCATCCTGATATAGCTTGTCAATAACCGGAAGCATCGTCGTCATATAGCCGGCTGTCATCATTTTTTCATAGTTCCAGGCTAATGAACGATTCCATGACCAGCGATAGGATAACCTGCGGATTTCTTTTTTTGTGAACTGCTTACTCATCGACTTCACCCCCTGCATTGGATTTATCGGTCTTTCCCGTCTGATAATAAACAGCGATCGCGGCCGCTGCGCCAAACGTCGCTACGGCCAGCGTCGGCATTCCCGCCCACGCCGTTAACGCAAAGCCCAGGATCAGGAAATGAAGATTAGAGCGAATCGGCAGGTATTTCAATAAGATTGCGAATCCGACAGCCGGGAACATACCCGCGGCGATCGACAGCCCGGAGCTGAGCCATGGCGGCATGATCGCATTTAACATATCGACGAAAGTTGGACCTAAGCACAAGGCGACAAAGACCGGAATCATTCGCGATAAAGACCAGCTTAAAACACCCAAATAATTACTGTATGCGACTTGCCGGGAATTTCCCAGCGCTGCGTATTTATCCGCGCGGTGTTGAAAGAATGTGTTTAAGAAACGTCCGAAAACGTCAATTTGAACCGTCAGCGTCGCGACTGGAATGCCGATCAAAGCGATCGTTGCCGGCACATCCGCCGCCGAAGCTGATAAAGCAACAACGATAATCGCCGTAACCGGGTAATTCGGTATGGAAGCACCGCCGAACATCCCCAAGCCCAAGGCATAGGATTGCAGCGTGCCGCCGACAAGCAGCCCCAATTCTGGTTTTCCAACCACAAGTCCGGTAAAAATTGCCGTCGGGATAATACCGCTGGGCAGCAGATTGAACGTCATCTGATCAACCTGCGATAAGCCTGCCCACAGAGTAAGTAACAAAATCTGGAAGATTGTCATAAGTCTGCCCCTTTCATTATGATGGATTGCTTCTTGTCGTAATACTGAACAGCC
Organism: Holdemania sp. 1001095H_141210_F2; assembly: GCF_015558105.1. Taxonomy (NCBI): domain Bacteria; kingdom Bacillati; phylum Bacillota; class Erysipelotrichia; order Erysipelotrichales; family Erysipelotrichaceae; genus Holdemania; species Holdemania sp. 1001095H_141210_F2. The sequence continues at coordinate 43,946 of NZ_JADNPO010000023.1, read as the reverse complement.
CCGATCCTCCTTTCTATTTATTAACGTCCTGTTTTCTCGATGAAGTATTATTCATTAAAAAATGATTACTTTTCCTTACTTCATCAGGTTTGTTATGATTTCATTATAAATAAAATTTGCAGTTATGCAATACATTTTTATAAACTTGTATATATTTTTATTCCATTTTAAAATGCAGTGGTATATAATTTGTTTATCAGATAAGCAGTCAAGTGCTGAGCTCTTCGCCTCAGCAGAAAGGAGAATCGTTCATGACCTTTATCAGCAGTCAGCGCGTCTGGATTGACGAGCAATTTATTCCTGCCACCTTAAAACTGGAAGATGGAAAAATCACAGAAATTCACAATGGCATCCTGGAAAATTCTCAATTCTATGAGAATGCCCGGATTATCCCCGGTTTAATTGATGTGCATACCCACGGTTACGCGGGCGGCGACGCTTCTGACGGAGACCCGGAAACCCTTCGGGTCTGGCAGCGATATTTGCCGCAGGAAGGGGTTACTTCTTTTCTGCCAGGTACAGTAACCCGTTCAGAACCTCGAATTATTCAGGCGCTTCAGGCCATCCGCACCGTCATTGAGGAAAAAAATGAAGACGGCGCTCACATCCCGGGTATTTTCCTGCAGGGTCCCTATACCTCTCACGAATATCCCGGCGCCTATGATAAATACTTGATCCAAAAACCGGAGATTGCACAATTTGACCGTTTCATGGAAGCCTCCGGCGGCCACATTCTCCGCGTGGGCCTCGCTGTGGAAAAAGATGAAGGGCATCAGGTATTAAAACATTGCGCAGAGCTTGGTCTGGAAGTTGCGGTTGGCTTCTCCGGCGTCAGCTATGAGGAAATGATGCAGGCCGTCGAGGAGGGCGCCTCGTCTGTCGTCCATTGCTTCAACAGTATGAATCCGCTGCATCATCGCAAACCGGGATTGCCGGGAGCCGCATTATCCTGCGATGCTTTGTACTCTGAGGTCATCGCCGACGGCATTCACGTCCATCCCTCCGTTATCAATATCATTGGCCGATGCAAAGGCAGTGACCGTCTGGTTGTCATTACTGATTCCTCTCGTTATAAAGGATTAAAACCGGGCTATTATGAGTCCGTCGACCGCAAGGTCACAATCGGAGAAGACGGCGTCGGTCGGCTTTCAGACGGCCGGCTGGCCGGTTCCTGCATCACGATGATTCAGTCGGTCCGCAATCTTCAAACTCTGGGAAAGCTCAGCGAAGCCTGCGCCATCAACGCGGCGACGATCAATCCGGCGCGGATGTTAAAGCTGGACGATCATTTAGGTCTGATCAAAACCGGTTATCAGGCGGATCTTACGGTTTATGACGAGGATTATCAGATTCTTCAGACATTTGTTTCCGGTATTCCCATGTTGAAGCAGGAGGAAATACGATGACCGAGATTACGATGTACGATTATATTCTGGAAGAAAAAGACGTGTTATTGAATATTCTCCAGAAACGAAAAACGATCACCCGTCCATTCTGCACAATGCTTCATGAAAAAAACGTGGATGAGCTTGTTCTGTGCGGATCAGGAACTTCTTATCACGCGGCGCTGGCAGCCCGGCGGGTTATGGAAAATCTGCTTCAGATCCGGGTTCGGGCAGAATTGCCTTCTCTATTTACAACCCAGCAGAAGATCTATTCAAAAAATACGCTGGTTCTGGGAATTTCCCAGGGTGGAAACAGCTACTCTACCGCCGACGCCCTGGAAAAAGCGAAGACACATCAATGCATGACCGCCGGTTTAAGCGAAAATCCCAAAAGTCTGATCTTCCAGCTTTCCGATGTGCATCTGCTTATGGAATGCGGCGCGGAGCTGAGCATCGCCAAAACCAAGGGATATACCGCTACTGTTTTAATTTTATGGCTGCTTGGAATTGAAGGTGCGTTGTGCTTGAACCGGATCAGCCACGCGGAAGTCAATGATCTGCTCACACGGCTGAAAACTGTGATTGTAAATTATGACGCAATTATCCCGGCAGCGACCGCCTGGGTAGATGCAATTCAGGAAGAATTGATTGAAGGCCGGCGAATCCTGGTTTTAGGTTATGGAAATAACTATGCCAATGTTTTAGAAGGCGCGCTGAAAATGTTGGAAACTCTCCGCTTCGGGATTGTCGGCTATGAACTGGAAGAGTTCTGTCATGGGATTTATAATTCCGTTCAGAAAGAGACCCGCCTGATCTATCTGGCCAGTCCGGATCCTTATGAAAAAGACAGACTGGTCCAAATCCATTCTGTGATCCGGGAAACGACTTCCCATCAATTTATCATCGGTCCTGACCAGCACTCGTCGATGACAACGGAAAAAGACTGTCTGCTGCCAATGATTGACGATCCGGACTTTCATGTTCTGGAGTATATCCTGCCGCTGCAGATTATTTCATCACGAATTCCCTACCGGCTGGGCATCAATCCCTTCCTCGCCGCAGATCCGCTTTTCCATAAAAAAGCAGGAAGCAAATTCGTCGCTTCGTAATTGTGCGGAAGAATGATGATTTGCTGGATATTTATGGTAAAATAATTTCAAATAGAGAGTTGAGGGACACCATGGCGAAAAAACAGCTTCAATATCAGAAGATCGAAGATTATATCATAAAACAGATTAAACACGGAAAAGTGCATCGTGGAGATAAGCTTCCTTCTGAAAACGAGCTGTGCGCCCAGTTTAACGTCAGCCGCATGACCGTGAATAAAGCGCTGACTCACCTTTCCGATCAGGAATACATTGAACGAATTCCAGGCAAGGGGAGTTTTGTACGAGGACCGCGGATCGAGCGGAAAATTCCGGAGATGCTTTCCTTTTCTGAAGAACATCGGCGTGTCGGTATTAAAACGGAAGCAAAATTGCTTCATTATTCCGTGATCTGCGCTAAAGAGGTTCCCGAGATCATGGAGAAGCTTGGTCTGAAAGAGAATGATTTTATCCATTATTTTATTCGATTGCGCTTAGGAGATGGCAAGCCGATGGCCGTCAGCTACAATTACATTTCTGTTCTTAAAGTGCCCTATCTGGATATTACCTATCTGGAAAAATCACTTTATCAGTATCTGGAAGAAAAATTAAATTTACAGCTGGCTTATAATGATACGACAATCAGCGTCGTCATGCCAAGCAGGGAAATTCAAAAAGCTCTGGAAATGGCTGAAAAGCGGGACGTAGTCCTGAGCACGCATATTTCCTATCTGACGGACAACACCCCGTTTGAATATACGGAAACCTATTATCATGCGGATCAGTATTCATTCCGCTATCAGTGTTACCGTCAGGAAAAATAAAAAAAGGCCAAAAAAATCGGGAACTTCTTCATTCCCGATTTTTTAATGATTACACTTCAAAGGACTTCAGTCCAGCCAGTCTGTTTCTGTTTTTCGATTTCTCCCTTAATCAATTCCGATAGACCTGCCGCGCGTCGATCAGCTGATTATTGAGCCGGTAGTACACATGCCACGTCCCATCCAGCCCTTCCGCGCTGATCGTCTGAATTAACGTTGAGACATCCGGCGATTTCGGCTGGTTGAAAACCGCCACGCACATTCCCGGCTGGGTGTCCGTCTGTACCGGATAAATCCTCAGCCCTTCCTCATTCGCTAAAATGAGATCAAGATTATCATGTTTATTTAACGTCGCCGTCACCATCAGGCGGTCTTGTTCATGTGTCAGCGTCAGCTTTTCCGCCAGTTTCTCATCAATCGGCCGAGCTTCGCTGAATTTCAGTCTGGCATCCAGATCATCTTCCGTTTGATATGCCGTGACACCCAGACTTCCTAATAATCTTCCGGATTCCAGCGGTGTCATCGTCGTCTTGGAAACGTCGATCATCTCAGCCCGGTAGATATTCGCCGGGATTTTCATCTCAAACTGTTCCTGATCTCCGTCGATCACGGTTACATACGCCTCCATCTGATCGAAAGCTGTCAATGATCCCGGCATATTGTTGATCTTGCCATCCAGCCAGGAAATTCCGCCCGAAGTCACCAGCCACCGGTCATTTCCCAGGAAATCAACGTCGCTGATATAGGGGGAATAATAAGCATATCCCCGCTCCTTGCCATATTCCCTGACCTGCCGGATCGTCTTGCCTTCCAGATCCACCGCATAAACGACCAGCCGGGAATAATTATCCTCCGCTTTGACCGCGTTCTCTTCGGTCTTCGACCGGTACATCCCGTTGTCAAACATCATAATGTGCTGATCGTCCAGCCAGGTCGCGGCATGCTGCGCCCACTGCCATTCAAAGTCCCCGCCTTCCGGCGTCAGAAAATAATCCTGCATTTCTTCCGACCATCCCTCTGGCGAGCCGATGATCGCGATCAATTTCTGAGTGTCGTAGTCGATCACAGCCACAGCGTCCTGATGCCTGCCGGACACCGTCAGCGTATTCTGCGCCGGGTTATAATCGACGCTGTTATTGTGGAACCAGTCCTTTGCCGTCCAGTTCAAGCTCTTTCCCTGATCCTGCGGCAGAATTGTTTTCAAATCAAAGGATTTCACTACGGCCCCAGTTTGCCGATCAATCTCAACGATCACATCCTCCACGGTCGATCCGCTGAAGTCATCGGAAGCGATCAGGAAATTACCGTCAGGCAGCTGATCCAGATCATGATGATACCCGCCCGGCACACTGTATTCCGCGTCGATATGCCCCAGCAAATCCATCGTCAGAAATCCTGTCGTGTAATATGGACTGTCCAGCAGGCGGTTGGTGCTCAGCGTAATCCGGCCGTCTTCCAGTAAATTCAGATCCCATAACATCATCACATTTAAAATCCAGCGGATCTCGCCCTGACTGTCATACCCGGTGGCATAACCGGTGCTGGAAGGGGTTGTAAAGATCAGCTGATTCGGCTGCGGGTTCTGATCGGCAACCGTCACCTCCGCCCTGAAAGCATCCTCCGGCAGCGCCTGACCTTCAATCTCCAGCTCCTTCACCTGATCATCGACGATCAGCTGAACCGTCGTTTTCTGCTGCGGATACAAACCGATGATCGGCAGGCAATGCGCGGTTGATGGTTCATAAGTCCAGCTCAGATCCGCCTGCGCCTGTTTGCCTTTGACAATGACCGTGACCGGTTCCGCGGTTTCGGTATCGAATTGAATCAACGCGCTCAGCGGACTTAATCCATAGGGATTGACGAGAACAACAGGATTGTCCAGAGTTCCGCCCACCGCCTGCGCGGCGATTTGTTCGGTCTGTTGGTTCTGAGTTTCCAACAATGTTTCCTGATAAGCGACGGCGCTCTTCCCGTCTTCGCTGAATGTTCGTTTTTCCGCAGCCGGCGTACAGCCGGCGCATAGCAGCAGCCCGCAGGCCAAGATGAATGATAATCCTTTTCGCATAGTTGTCCTCCTTTTTGATGGTCGCCGCAGAGAATGAGAATGGTTTTCTTGTGAAATGAAGCCAAAGACGTTCTAAATCCTCAGGCATGGCCCCGGCATCTTCAATAAAAAGAAAACCTCTGAGTTTATGATACCACAACTCAGAGGGATTGTTTATTTTGCGGAACACTTTTTTATTTCTTTGCCAGCATGCTTTCGTTCCAGCCTTCCGGAACTTCCAGACCCATCAGCTCGACTGCCGTTGCCGCAACGTTGCTTAAGCCGAACTCGCCGTCTTTCAATTCGACGTCCGCCCCGCGGATGATGAACGGAACCGGATTGAGCGTATGCGAAGTCTTCGGTTTCGCCTTGTCTTCCGGATTCTTCTTCTTTTCTTCCATCTCGTCGGCATTGCCGTGGTCGGCGGTAACGATCATGATCGCCCCGGCTTTATCGCAGGCATCCATCAGCCGCTTCAGGCACAGATCGACGGTTTCCATACCGATGATCGTCGCTTCATAGTTGCCCGTATGCCCTACCATGTCGCCGTTCGGATAATTAACGCGGTAGAAGTCATAGTCGCCGGATTCAATCGCTTTGATCAATTCGTCACTGATTTCCGCGCCCTTCATCCAAGGCCGCTGCTCAAATGGAACGACGTCGGAAGGGATTTCAACCCAGGTTTCCAGCTTTTCATCGAATTTCTCAGAACGGTTGCCATTCCAGAAATACGTGACGTGACCGAATTTCTGCGTTTCCGAGATCGCGTAGGAACGAATGCCTTTCTTTACCAGATATTCAGATAACGTGTTGGTGATGTGCGGCGGGGTAACCAGGAATTTTTCCGGGATGTGCAGATCGCCGTCATACTGAAGCATGCCTGCGTAAACCACCTTCGGGAAGCGCACGCGGTCAAACGCGTCGAAGTTCGCCATTTCAAACGCTTTGGAGATTTCAATCGCACGGTCGCCGCGGAAGTTGAACAGGATCACGCTGTCGCCATCTTCGATTGTACCGACCGGCTGGCCATTTTCTGCGATGACAAAGCCCGGCAGATCCTGATCGGAACAATGCAGCTCATCGCGATAGGTTTCAATCGCTTCCTTGGTCGAAGCAAACTGACGGCCTTCGCCCAGGACATGGATATGCCAGCCCTTTTCGACCATATTCCAGTTGGCTTCGTAACGGTCCATCGTAATGACCATGCGTCCGCCGCCGCTGGCAATCTTCGCATCGAAGGTGCCGTCGCTCAGCTCCGCCAACAGGTTTTCAATTTCTTCAACATAGATTAACGCCGAGGTTTCCGGAACATCGCGGCCGTCCAGCAGGACGTGCAGGCGGACCCGTTCCACGCCTTCCTTCTTCGCTTCGCGGATCATCGCCTTCAGATGATCAATATGCGAATGGACGTTGCCGTCCGACAACAGACCTAAGAAATGCAGCGTGTGACCCTTGGCGTTGGCGATCAGTTCTTTCCAGGTATCCGAAGTATAGATCGCGCCGGTTTCAATCGACTCGTTGACCAGCTTCGCGCCCTGGCTGTAAATCTGGCCGCAGCCTAACGCGTTATGACCGACTTCAGAGTTTCCCATATCGGCGTCGCTCGGCAGACCGACCGCGGTCCCGTGCGCTTTGATTTTCGTATTTGGGCAGGTTGCCATCAAGGCGTCCAGGTTTGGAGTGTAGGCATGCTTGACCGCATTGCCGTTGTCCTTATCGGTTAATCCGACGCCGTCCATGACAACAAGAACTAAAGGTTTTCTGTTCATGATATTTCCTCCTGTTTTCACATCAATAATATACCACGAAGCGGACGCAAAAGCATTAAAATGTCTTGTGATTTCCTGGATTATTCATGATTTCAGCCGGAGCTTCTTTGGTCCTTGCGAAAAAACGGATAGAAAAAGGCAAGGCCCGGTTATTTCCCCGTTCCTTGCCAGCAGCCCCATTTCTGATTGTGACAAAACGCGGCTCAGCGCAGCAGCGGCAGATCGCCCGTCAGCTTGTTGACGCGTTTTTTCGAACCGTAAATTCCGATGCCAAAGTATGTGATCTCTTCTTCGGTTACCGCCGCGGCCTTTTCAATGTATTCCGGATAGTTCTTGCAGCTCTGGGCGACGTCGGAGAAATCGACGACGATCAGGTCGGAGAACTCCGGCTGATACAGCTGTTCACGAATCATTTTCAGCTTCTCCCTGGATACGCTGAGAATCGGAATCGGGATTGCGACGACGCCCCGATGGGAATTTCCGCTTTGATCGACAACATCTTCGCCGACGATCTGCGGCGCCAGCTTGCCTAAGGTGACGCCTAAAATTCCGGCAGTGTTTGCGATTAAGCCCAAGGGCAATTCTGCATTGATCACCATCACGCATTTTTCATTCGAGTGTTCCATAGTTTTCTTCTTTCTCCTTTTCCTGATTGGTATTCTGCGACAGCACCAGGCCGCCCAGCGTTAAAGCCAGCCCCAGGATCACCTTCGCCGTCAGCGGTTCATGAAGAACCAGAGCCGAAGCCACCGCGGTGATCACCGGGACGATATAAATGGTAACGCTGGTCTTCACCGAGCCCAAAATCCCGACTGCCAGATTCCAGGTGACAAAGCACAGCGCGGAAGCGCCCAGCCCTAAAAAGACTAAATTGAACAGGACCTCCGGGCTGAGAATCGTCTGGATCCGGATTGGGAATTGTGTGTAAACTAACGGAAGCATGAAGAGTAAGCCATAAAAAAAGGTTCTTCGCGTCGCTAACAGCACGTTATAGCCCAGCTCGGAAATTCGCCGGCTTAACAAGCAATAGACCGCCCAGATCATCGCGGCGATCACCGCCAGCCCATCGCCTAAAGGATGAAGCTCAACCGCATCCTGATGGAAGCTGATCAACATGATGCCCGCCATCGCGATCACAAAGCCCAGAAAAAACCGCAGGCCCGGCCGTTTCTCTTTTAAGAAAGCACTGCTGAACAGAACGGTGAAGAAGGGTGCGATGGAAATGATCACGCCGACGTTCGATGCCCGGGTTGCGCTCAGCGCCAGATTTTCAAAGCCATAATACAAGGTAACGCCGCACAGTCCAGCCAATGCGAATAAGCCTTCCTGCCGCCCCTCTGTTAACCGCAGCCTTCGCGGAGCGGCCAGCCACAAAGCCAGATAGCCGATGCCAAACCGTAAAAACAGAATTTCCACCGGGGAGAGCGTGTTCAGCAGGACCTTAGTGGAAATGAACGTCGTGCCCCAGATTAAAATTGTCACCAGCGCCGCAGCCTGACCTGACCGCAGCGATTTGTTATTCCTCATCCGTTTTTGCGCTTTCCTGCGGCGGGGTAAAAATCCGCTGATACTGCTTCGGTGTCAGACCGATAAACTCTTTAAAATAATTAGTGAAGTGACTCTGGTCCGCAAATCCCGTCATTCCTGCCGCCTCCACCGGCGCTGCGCCTTGTTCCAACAGTTTCTTTGCCCGATCAATCCGGATGGTCTGCAAATAGCGGTACGGAGACACGCCAATCTGCTGGGTAAAACAGCGCAGCAGATACGACTTGCCAAACCCGGCCCGAGCGGCCAGTTCTTCCAGTGTGATATTCTCCGCAAAGTGTTCCTCAATATATTGGCATAACGCCTGAATCAGCGGATTGGGCTGCGGAATTGGACTTTGATCATAATCCACCGCACACTCCTGCAGCACCTGTTCGATCAGAAAGTAAAAAGCTTCGGCTTTTTTCAGCTTCGGCGCACGGCTTAAGATTGCGTCGTACAAATCCCCGATCAGTGCGGCGATTTCACTTTGCGGCACGACATTCCGCGTAAACCGCGGCAGCTGATCGTGTCCGGTAATTTCCCTGACGGCTTTGCGCATAACGTCCGGATTGATGTTCACTGCCCGGTAATCCAGAATCTCGCCGTTGATCGGCGCGCAGTAATGGTTATCCCGCGGATTGAACAGAATCAGATCCCCGGCACTCACGTCATATTCCTCGCCCCGGCACCACAGATGCCGTTTTCCCCCTTCGATAAAACCAAGGACATAAAATTCATGAAAATGATTGGGAAACTTCTGAACAATCCCGCCCAGATTGTACGCTTCGATTTCCAAATCGCGGTCATAGTAGACATGCCGCTGTTCCTGTGTCGATGGCATGGACTTCCCCCTTTTTTCTTCTGGCTTTATTGTACGCCGTTTCCTTCCTTTTTTCTTGTAGGATCTGACACTTGCGAACAGGAAAAGTTAAGATTAACGCCGCTAACCTCATCCCGCCTCCGCCGAATTCTAAAAGCCAGGAAAAAAGGCGGGCTGTTTTGTTACAGACCGCGCCTTCCATATTTTTCTCTGATTTTCCTTTTTTCTTCTAGAATTCTTCTTCAATTCCTTTGCCTGTCAAGTCAGTCGGAACCGGGATCGGTTTAGAAAGGGAGGTTCATTCGCCGATCCCGGATTGACCGCTTGATCGTTCCCTTCAGGAACCGGATGTCAGCAGTTTCCGGGTTTTCCACTTCCCGCTGCAGTAATAGCCGATACAGATCAGACATGGAATAATCCGCGAACAGGCGACGCCCCACCACAAGCCCTGATAATCCATCTGGAAGAGATTGACGAAGATCAGGCTGAGACCGATCTTGCAGACAACGCCGTCAAGGATACCGATCGCAAATCCCAGCTCGACGAAACCGCAGCCGGTAACCATGGCCTGAAACGCTCCGATCACCGCGGAAACGAAGAAATGCAGGATGAAGATGCGTAAGAAGGTCACGCCCAGATCCAGCACTAGCGGATCCTTAGTAAACAGACCGAAGATCACCTTTGGACAGAACAGGCATAACAGACTGGTCACCGTCGCGCAGACTAACGTGCAGCCCAGCGTATAGATCGTCGTTTTGCCAGCCCTTTCCACCTGATGCGCCCCCAGATTCTGCCCCACCATTGAAGCGGATGCGGTATCGACGCCCTGAACGAAGACTTCCAGGAACTTCTGCAGCTTGTTGCCGATGGAGTTAGTGCTGGAAACGATGACGCCGTAGGAATTGGCCGTCGAATTGACCCACAACATGGAGAACCGGACTAACAGACTGCGCACTACTTGCGGAATACCGAGCTTAATAATAATTTTCATGACTTCGCCATCCAGTTTAAAATAGGACAGCTTGGCTTCAAAATCAAACTTTTCCCGGTTTCTGAGCATGAAAATCAACGCCGCGCCGAACGATCCGATCTGGGCTAGCACGGTCGCGATGGCCGTCCCGGCCGCTTCCATGTGGAAGCCCGCGACCAGTACAAGATCCAGAATGATATTGATCGCCGCCGCTACGATAATGAAAATCAGCGGACGCTTGGATTCACCCATCCCCCGCAAGATTCCGCAGACGGCATAATAACCGAAGATAAACGGAAATCCGATTGCCGTGATCACCATGTAGGCGCTCGCCTGATCCATCGCTTCCTTCGGACAGTTGATCAGATTCAGAATCGGTGTATGAAAGAAAATCGCCACGATTGCCAGCACGATTGAAATGAGAATCATGAAGCTCAGCAACGTACCGACGGTTTTCTTGATCTTCCCCTCTTCCCCAGCCCCGAACAGCTGGGAAATGTAAATCTGCCCCGCTGTGGAAAACCCCATCGCAACCGGCGCAACCAGATCGGCGATCTCGCCGCCGGTATTGACGCCGATCGTTCCCAGCGTGCCGACATACTGACCGATGACCGCCAGATCGACCATCGAATACAGCTGCTGGACCAGATTGGTCAGCACGATCGGAATCGCAAAAATCAACAGGCAGCGCAGAATGGAACCTTCCGTCAGGTTCATTCCGACTTGGCCTTTTTTTATCACTTGTGTCACAAATGAAACACCTCCCATAAACAGGCTTATTTTAACAAGGATCTGTTCGACTAAAATTTCAATAAGTAATTCATCATGACCATGAAATTAGAAATTTTCATCATCCCCTGAAAGGAATCGAAGGGGAGTACGGCATTTTCCTGATTTGATTTCAACGATGTTCGTTTTCAGAACTCATCCATTCGTTAGAAAGTCCGCCGAAATCTGGCGTTTTCATCCGATACTCCTTCCCATTTCAGAACAAGACCATCGCTTCAGGTCCGTAAGCTTCTGGAATTAAAGTGTATTTCATCCGATTTTTAAAATGCTTATAATTTGGATAACAAACAGGATTAAAACAGAAGCTGCAGCGCCGCTGTTTTGCCTGGTTAAAGGAGGAAAAGAAATGCAGATCAGCAGCAGCCGCACCCGCATCACGCCGGAAGGTCCGTTTTTCCCATGTTATCTTCTCGGCCATGCGATCCGAACAGAAAAAGCCACCGGCGTCGCGGACGATCTCTGGGCTACCGCCCTCGTCTTAAAGATCGAAGAAACGACCCTGATCTGGGTCACCGTCGATCTGGCCGGCTTCAGCAAAACCGCCAGTGATCACCTTCGCGCCGAGCTTTCCCATCAGTATTCCGTGGCGAAAGAAGCGATCACGATCAGCTTCACCCACACCCATTCCGGACCGGAATATGATTCGGTCTCCCCGTTTTTCGGAACGGAAAAAGCCGGGATTCCCGGATATATGGAATTCGTCCAGTCTCAGATTCTCAAAGCAGTTGCCCAATGCTTTGAAAAGGGCTTTGAGGAAGTTCAGGCTTATGCGTCCACCCTCCAGATTGAAGGGTGTTACGGCAACCGCAACGGTAAGGACAAGCCGGCGGATAAAAACCTGACGACGATTGAATTCCGATCTGGCGAGCGGATTGTCGGCGGCATTCTCAGCTTCACCTGCCATCCGACGGTGTTAGGACCGCAGAATTGTTTTGTCAGCGGCGATCTGGCCGGCAGTCTGGCGCGTTCTCTGCAGCAGCGCTGGGGCGTGTATCCTTTAGTGATGCAGGGCGCGGCCGGCGATATGTCCAACCGGTTATACCGCCAGGGTAACGATTTTCATGAATTGCAGCGAATCAGCGAGGCGATCATGGCGCAATGGGACGCCCATCCGGAGCGAACGTCGCTGAACCTCGCGCCGGTAACGATGCGAACTGGGCGATTCCAACGCACGTTCAGAAAAGATCCGCAGAAGCAGAAAGCCTTGATCGCGGAGGTGGAAAAAAGAATTGCCGAAGCGAAGACCTTCGATGAAAAGAAAGTTTATACCTCCAGTCTGGCGGTTCTTTGCCATCAGACAGGGGAAGAGGAAACGGATTTCGACTTGGAATACACGTTATATAAAATGAATGATTTATTTATCCTGACGATCCCGGCCGAGCTGTTTTCTCGCTTCGGTTTGGAAATGAAACAGGCGATGGCCGCCGTGTGTCCGATCGTCTGGGGATATTCCAATTATTCCGTCGGTTATCTGGTCGACCGCGCCGAATATGGGCGATCATTTGAAAGCGCTGCGGGATCCATCCCGGAAGGCACAACTGAGGAAATCGTCGCTGAAATTCTCAATGAAATCGCGGCCCTGCGCTGATCGCTGCGCCTTCATACCATTATTTCTTACAAAACAGAAATGTTCCGCAATCCTTCAGCTCTGTTGAGAAGCCCTTCGCTGACGCTCCCGATAAGAATTGATTCATAAAATCCCGGTTATAAAAAATAATTGCCCCTGATCGGCAGAGTTACGATTGACCGGCGAAGTCATCATCAGAGTTCCAATCAGAAAAACCAACGGAGATCTCCGTTAGTTCAAGGAGGAAAAAAAATCATGTTAGAAGTCGCAAAAAGTTCCCGCGCCATCACCCCTGCCGGCTCTGTGCCAATCGCCGGCCACGCAATGCGGACGGAAAGTTCCACCGGCGTCCACGATGAATTGGAAGTTCATGTCCTGCTTCTCAATCTTGAAGATACAAAATGTTGCTTCATCAATGCCGATGTGATCGGCGTCGGCTTTGACTTTGCCCGCCGTGTTCAGGCGACCGTCCATGAATTATTGGGTATTGATCCGGCCCTGACCATCTTCAGCGTCACCCATACCCACACTGGGCCTTATTTCGGACTTTCCGCAATGACGGGAACCAAAACCGAAGCGGAAGCTCAATATGAAGACGAAGTGCTGGATAAAACGATTGAAGCGGTGCTGGACGCCGCGAAACACTTCGTGCCCTTTAGCGATGTCGTCGTGCGTCAGGGTGAAGTTAAAGGATTCTATGGCAACCGCAACGGGTTGGATAAACCGGGCGACGAAGTCATCACCGTTCTGGAATTCCGCGATGAAAACGGCAAGACCGTCGCGGCCTTCGTCAACATGTCGTGCCACTCCACCATCATGAATCCGCTGGAAACCCGATTAAGCGCCGATATGCTGGGGAATGTCCGGCGGGAATTAGCGCCGTATCTGGGCGTCGTTCCGCTCATGAGCAACGGCAATGCGGGCGATCTGTCCAACCGGCTGTACCGGCATGGCAATGATTTTAACGAACTGAAGCGCGTGACCTCCGGGATTGCGGCGCATATCGCTGGTTTCCATGACGGCGCCTCCCTGTGCCTGACGCCGGTCCGATACCATGAAGTCGGCTTTGAAGTCGACTATGATACTGATAAAGAAGCGCTGACGGAGGCGCTGGCAAAGCTTGAGCGGCAGCTTTCTTTCGCCACGGAATTCGACGCCCGCAAATGGCTGCTTTCGGAAATTTCCGGTACCCGGCGCAAGTTGGCTCAGGATCATGTGCACGTCTGCCTCAACAGTACAATCCTGCGGTTAGGTGATCTGGAGCTGGTGATCGTTCCCTGTGAGCTGGCCAGCGCCTTCGGCCGTCAGATCAAGCGCAGCTCCAACGCCAAACTCTGCTTAGTCTGGGGTTACGCCAATGGCTGCAGCACCTATGTCGTTGAAGCGAGCGAGTTTAACGGTGGTCACGACGGCATCTCCACCCGACTTCTGCGCGGACAGGCCGAGGAATACGTCGCCAGACTGATCCAGAATCTGTTCTGATTTCTTTTTCCCTGACGCTTCCTGACAATCAAGTTCTGAAAGGATCCCATCCCGGTGTCCTTCCGGAACTTTTTTGTTCTGGATCTTGCCGTTTTCGTTGATCCCGATTCCATTCCTGCGCCTTTTTAGTGTCTTTGTAAGTCTCTTTGTAAGTCTCTTTATAAGTCTCTTTGTAAGAGTCTCTTTGTAAGTCTCTTCCAAAGACTAGCCCGTTTGATCGCCGCCGTCATCCTTTTTGAAACACTGCTGGAGGGATTTCCCCTTGTGCTTCTGACCCTGTTATCCATGAAACCGAATCGACCGCGCAGTGCTGCCGTGAGCTTGTTTCTGCCGCAAAATCGCAGTCTTCCGCCTTTGCAGCTTCTTGCGGCTTGCGATGAACGGATAGCGCATGGATATCCCGATACGCTCACCCTCAGATTTTCATGGTCTCTGAACATCCATGACAAAGTGCGCGGACTGACTTTCCCGACAACTTCGACAAAAAGGAACGATATCCCGCTTCCCCCTTTTCAGGGAAACGACACATTCCGCCATCCGTTTTCCCGCAATTTGCCGCTTGATCAGTCCAAGATCACAACGGTGCGGAACTTTTCTGTCCGAATGGAAATGTTTTCCATTATTTGGCATCAGACGCTTAAAAACAAGCTTGGAAAAGGCTAAATCCTAGTGGAACTTGATATCCTATAATTAGAAAATGTAAGCGTTTATAATTAACCTATCAGATAAATATGCATATTTGATTGATACGAAAGGAGATTATTTATGAACGAATATCTACAGAGCAGCGGTATTGTAGACGTCCGTGTCGACGACCGGATGGTTCACGGTATCGTCGCTACCATGTGGATTCCAGAGAATCACTGCACCCGGGTCATGGTTGTGAATGAAGATGCTTCCAACAATCAGGTGATTCGCAGCACGCTGAAAATGTCCGTGCCGGCCGGCGTCAGCCTGTCGGTCTTAGCTCCGGAAAAAGCCGCGGGCAACATTAAAAACGGCAATTACGCCGATCAGCGCGTGTTTATTGTCGGTCGTGAAATTCAGGATGTTTACGCCTTATATAAGGCCGGCGTCCAATTTGCCCGGGTCAATCTCGGCAACGTCACCCAGAATACCGGGGAAACATTGATCCTTGACAAAACCGTGCGGGTCAACGCCGAAGAAAAAGCGATGCTTCGCGAAATGCGCGATGCCGGAATTCAGATCACCTGTCAATTCCGCACCGACGATCCGGTAAAAGTCTGCAAGGAAGTTCTGGACTCTTAGCTTCAATTTATCTCGGTTTCATTTACAACTCAATCAATAAACTGGATTAAGAAAGGATGAGAGAAATGTTTACTCCAATTCAAATCATTCTGGTCTGCGCGTGGATGTGGGGATTCACCGTGATCGGAATGAGCGTTCAGCTTTTCAGCTACGGCGTGGCGGTTCTGCATGGCTTCGTTACCGGCTTGATCATGGGCGACGTTGCGACCGGCCTGACCGTCGGCGGCACGTTATGCTTAATGGGTCTGGGGGTCGGCGGTTACGGCGGATCCTCCGTTCCGGATTACGCGATGGGTACTGTCGTCGGTACCGTCTTCGCGATTGCGACCGGCGGCGGGGTCGAAGCGGGCCTGGCGACCGGAATTCCGGTTGCGACCTTAGGCACGCAGTTTGATATCCTTGCGAAAATGTGCGGTTCCTTCTTCATTCACAAACAGATGGACTGCGTTGAAAAACACCAGTTCGATAAAATGGGTATCTGGGCGCACGGCTGGAATATTTTCCGCGCTACGCTCTACACGCTGCCGATCTTACTGGTTATGACCGTCGGCTCCGGGATTATTACCACCCTGTTGGCGAACATGCCAGTCTGGCTGACCAAGGGCCTGAATACCGCCGCCGGGATGCTTCCGGCCGTGGGCTTCGCGATCCTGATGAAATATCTGCCGATCCGCGAATACGGCGTCTTTATGATCTTCGGCTTCGCCGCCGCCTCCTACCTGGGACTGTCGATGGTCGCGATTTCAATGTTCGCGTTCGTCGCCGCCTACATGGTCTATAAAGGCTTGGAAAAGGGCAATACCGCCGCAGCGGCCGGAAACGGAGGGAACTACGATGAGTAATGTATTAACCAAAAAAGATCTCCGGCGCTGCTTAAACCGTTATATTTTCACACGTCAGTCGCCGTTTAACTATGAAACGATGCAGTCGGGCGGCTGGGTCTACTCCATCCATCCGGCGATGGAAAAGATCTATGACGGCGACGCCGATCTGTTAGCGGAAAAGTACAAGGATCATTTCAAATTCTATAATACACATCCGTGGATGGGCAACATCATCCTCGGCGCATGCATCGCGATCGAATCCACGAAGGATCCGGACGCAACCAAACAGGCCGTTGAAATGCGGACCGCGCTGATGGGACCGCTGGCCGGCATCGGCGATGCGATCATCTGGATCATGTTTATGACAATCCTGGGCGCGATTGCCGCGTATATGGCGTTGGAAGGCAGCATTGTCGGCTGGGTCATCGCCGAAGTGATTCAGCTGGTCATCTGGTTTGCCTTCTACAAATTGTTCTTCGTCGCCTATGAACAAGGCGTTACCTTCGTCACCACCCGCAGCGCGCAGCTGCAGCACATCACGGAAGCGGCGTCTGTACTCGGCCTGTCCGTTGTCGGCGCGCTGGTCGCTTCGACCGTCAACGTCAAATTCGGCATTACGATGAGCTATGGCGAAGTCGTCCAGCCGGTCAACGATCTGTTGGATTCGATCATTCCGCATTTCGGCAACGTGGTCACCGTCGCCCTGATCTACTGGGGGTTAGGCCGCAAGAGCATGACGTCCGGCAAGATGATCGTCATCGTGCTGGTGGCCGCCATCGTTCTTTCGGCGATCGGCATTCTTGCCTGAGCCGCAAAATCAGGATGAACAGGAAGCACGCAGGACTCTTGCGTGCTTCCTTTCTTAAAGGAGAACCCGATGATTCGATTAAAAGAAAACGTTGCACAATTTATGGACGAATTCGTCCAGAAGCATGACCGCTTTGAACGCCTGATCGGCCAGGGGCGATTTGAAGAGGTGAACCCGGAGCTGCTGCAAATGATGGAACGGGTGCTGCCCGGCTTTGCATTCCGATTGTTCCAACCGCAGAACAGCCGGGAAATTCATCTGGAACTGACAACGACGCTGGATCCGGTGCGCAGGATTCTGGCCTATTATTTTTGTTCCCGGCTGCCTGACAGTCTGAAATCCCGCTGGTGTTTCGACGCCAGCCACCCGGCGCTCAAAGGCAATTTCACATACAACGGCCGGACCTGGAGACCAGAAGAAATTCAGGTTATCCCCACGCTGGACAACAAGCGTCACCGGCTGAACCTCAAAGTCGAAAAACATCCGAAATTTAAAGACCTCCGTGAGGAAGACTGCTTCATGATATTATATATGATGCTTTCTGACGCGTTGGGGGAAATTGCGGTCGAAGCTTATCTTGGCTCCCTTCAGTTTCTGAACGGGGTCGGGAAGCTGACAAGCCGGGGGAAAAAACGGGTGTCGCTGCTCGAATTGGAAGCCGTGCTGCATGAAGAATGGGAAAAACGTGGCTGGATTGATCCTCGCGATATCGTCTTTATCGCTGAGAATTACACCCGCCGGACAAAGAAGCTGCAGCTGCGGCAGGATATCATCGAAGGCATCAGCTTCTGCCTGCCGCTGTTAAACGAAGAAGGCGAAGCGACTGAAAAACAAGAATCAACAAACCTTGTCCGGGCGTGTCAGGCAGGCTATTGCAGCGTTGTCGTCAACGAGGCGCCTGCGCTGGCGAAAAAGGAAAAGATCGCGCATCGGGAACAGGTGGAAAAAGAAGTCAGCCGGATATTGAGCGAGGGACAAAGCGGGATGTTGATCAACGCCGCGCTGGGCAACGCGCATAGTTACGTTGATTTTCTGGTCTATGATCCCCCGGCCCTGGATGCCATAAAGACCTGGGCCGCGGCGCATGCGCAGCTGGAAGTCCTTGAACTGGATTGATTGAACAACAGGAGGTGAACGGATGAAGGAAAAACTGCTTCCGATTCAAATACAGCTGCTCGACCGGCTGAACCGGACTAAGGAACCCGTCAGTTCCCAATTTCTTGCCAACAGTCTGGGCGTTTCCAGCAAGACAATCCGTAAAAACCTCAGCCAGCTGAATCTTGCGCTGAGCGATCAGGGTGCGGCGATCGCCTCCAAAACGGGCAGCGGGTACTGGCTGATCATTGAAGATCGGGAACGCTTCGAGCAGTTTATGCAGAACACATCCGTTCGCCCTTCGCAGCATATCCTCAATCCGATTCAGGTTGACCGCGCGCATTTCATTATCCGCACGCTGCTCTGCCGGCAGGATTACACCCGCATTGAGGAGCTGGAAGATCTGCTTTTCATGAACCTGACCAGTGTCAAACAGATTCTGAACCGGGCTCGTGAAATTCTGAAGCTGTTCGATTTAAAGATCGTTTCCAAAAGCCGCCACGGAATGAAAATCAGCGGCCGGGAACATGATCTCCGGCTGTGCCTGAATTATGAATACGGCAATTATTCCACGACCTCACTGCACCTGGCCCAACCGGAAGAATATGGCCGGCTTTACCGATTTGATCCGCAGATTCAGCAGCGGATTGAGCGGATCATCCGGTCGCTGCAGGAAATGTTCATCAGCTACAACCTGTCGGTCTCCAGTCTGGCTTCCCTGAGCCGGCTGATTCTGATCTCCGCCGTCCGCAGCAAGAACGGTCATCCGCTGGACTATCCCGAATCGACCATTATCCGGTTCACGAACCGGAATTCGTATTACGTCGCCAAGCTGGTGCTGAACCAGTGCGCCGAATTACTTCAATGCACCTTTATCCGCGAAGATATCATTTTACTGGCAATCGGTTTCGTCGGTTTCCGGATCGCGCTGAGTCCGGACGAAATGTTTCGCGACGGGTTTCTGGAAAGCAAGGATATCGCATTCGATCTCGTTCAGCATCTGGCGCAGACCAATCAGTTCAGCTCGATTAACAAGGATATCAAACTGGTCGACGACATCGCGCTGCACCTTGACGGTTTGTTTACCCGTTCCCGCTATCATCTGCGCACGACGCAGTTTGCCAGCGAGGTGCAGGTGGAAAGCTCGCTGATGTCGCGGAAAATGGCGATGCAGGCGATGGTGTATCTGCATGAGAAATATGAAATCGAAATCAGCGCGGAGGAAATCACGCGGCTGGCGCTGGTAATCCACCCGGTCTTCGGCCGCTTCCCATGGAAGTTTAAAAAGATCCGCGCCTGCTGCGTATCCAACATCGACAAAAGCGTCGGCCGCGGAATCGCGGAACGATTGATGCGCAATTTCGGCCGGTTCATGGAACAGATCGACGTTTTGGAATTGTATGAATTAAAAGACGCTGACTTAAGCCTGTATGAATTGTTATTTACCTCGTACAACCCTGAAGAATTAACGTTTCTTCCCAAGTCGCTGACGGTTTTCCAGCTGGATCTGTTCTTTGATGAAAGCACCAAGCGCAAGATCCGTTCCTTATTCGTCAACGGCAATCATCACAGCAATTTCAAGATTCGCAGTGATCTGCGGCCGGAGTTGATCTTTACCGGGGTAGAGGCGGCCAGCGAGGACGCCTGTCTGAAAAGAATCAGTGAATCGCTGAAGCCGGTTCTGTTGGACAGCCCTCAGGCGTTAGAAGAGGACTTGCGTACCTGCGAGGAAATCATGGCGTCACAGCCACGGGATAACGTCGTCATTCTCAGCGGCCTGCATTCTCACACCGCCAACGTCATCATCGGCGTCTTTGTCCTGAAACGGCCGATCCCTTGGAATCACAGCCTGCATAAAGCGCAGATCATCGTGTATTGGGATCGCGGACAGGTCGCGAAGGATGCGGAACGGTTTGAAAATGAATACGTGCCGCATCTGTTGGAAACGGTGTTTCACGACCGGCTTGTGATCGACGAACTGGTTAAAAATCCGGATTATGAGCATCTGATGGATGTAATTCTGGAATATCATTTCGCGGTGCTGACGCTGGGAAGCAGCTTCCGGTAAATGATTTCCATTCATTTCCGATCATCGGTCTTCATCGGATCCAGACCCCAAACCGGCATCGGCGAGCTGCGGCTGCGCGGCCTTGCGGGCTTCAGCTCACAAAACTGAAAAAATGAAAGAAAGAAGGAAGAATGATGCGTAAAATTGTACTCTTAAGTCACGGCGGGATGGCGAAGGGCCTCCTGAACACCTTAAGTATTTTCACAGCCAATATCGACCAGATCACAGCGATCAGTGCTTATGTTGACGATTGTGATCCCAAAGCGGAACTGGAATCGTTCTGGGCAAGTGTTAACGATGACGATCAGGTCATCCTGTGCACCGATATTCTGGGCGGCAGCGTCAATCAGCTGGCTCTGCCCTACCTTTCCCGGCCGAACACTTATCTGTTTACCGGAATGAATTTTCCCATGTTGCTGCAGCTGACCTGCCTGGATGAAAATGCAACGGAGGCTGAGATCAAAGCGCTGGCCGACGTCGGCAGAGAAGCGGTCGTCTGCATGAATGATTATCAGTTCCCGCAGTTTGACGACGAAGACGAATAAGCTGCATACTGAAGCGGAAACGGCGACGGATAAGCGGAAATCTCAACTTCCGTTCAGGCCCGATTTCAGAGTAAAATAAGAAGCAAAGAGAAAAAAAACAGGGGGGGGAGAAGGAGCGATTATGATTAAATGGATTGTCAGCGATCTTGACGGCACATTATTTGAAGGGCATGGAGAAACGGTCTTTGATTTATGTCCGGCCAATGAAGCGGCGCTGAAAGCACTTCAGCGTCAGGGGATCGAGTTTTGCGTTGCCAGCGGACGGATGATCGGCTACGGTATTCATTTGTTAGAAAAATATGGGTTTCGCGCCATCCGGGCCGCGGGATTTAACGGCGCCGTTTGTTATGATCAGGGACAGTTCGTCGTCACTGATCCGCTGCAGGTCCGCCAGCTTCGCGAAATCGTCGCCATCCTTGACGGCGAGTTTCCGCAATGGACTATGATTCAGGTTCAGGGCATGAATTCCGAACGGATCTTTGCGGATCCTCTTCATCCAACGGCGCAGCGTTACCGAAAGGAATGCGCTGAGCTTGGAATCGGTCAGGTCATGGATTTTACACTGGATGAGTTCCTCAACGATGACCGCGGGATTCTCGCCGGCAAGCTGTCGCTGACGCTGCCTTCGCCGGAAGTCTGTCTTGCGGCCCTTCTGCGGCTGCGTGAACGGCTGCAGGGACAATGCTTTGTCACTCAGAGCGGAAAACAGCTTCTGGAAATTGGAAACGGAGCGGCGCATAAAGGTGTCTTTATCGACTATCTGAAGACCGCATATAAGCTGAAAGCGGAGGAAATCGCGGTGATCGGCGACGCTCAGAACGATGCGGAAATGTTTGCCGGGGCGGGACATACCTTCGCGATGCAAAGCGGCAGTCCCAAGCTGCAGCGCATCGCCGGGCACATCGTAGAATCCGCAGCGGATGCGATCAACTGGTGTCTTGATTATAATGCAAAGCATGCCTGAACTGAATTCGTAAAGCGCAAAGCCATAAACGGCGGCGCTTTTTTTATGGGATCCGGATAAGCGTTCATGTTTGGGTTTCTGCTAAAACATCCGGAAACTGATTTCCACTGAACTCAATTTTAAAACGTTCCTTTTGCTTTTCCGACTCAACAATGAGCTGAGCTTTGAACTAGAAAAGACCTCCGGAACACTGAGCGCTTCGCCGCATTCTTTTCCATAAAAAACAGCGAATGAATTGATTCGCTGCAGTCCGTCAGCTTCAAATTGATTATGTTTTTGAAACCAACGTATTGAGAAGGATGAAATCCGGGCAAAGCTTTTATTCATAGAGCTTTCCCATATAGAGAATTTTAGCCAAAACCTGAAAATCCACTTCCGCCCAGACTATATTCTTGGTGGGACTGGCTGAATCGTCTTCTATCCAGCTTGCCATTTGTTGCAAATAGTCAGGGATTGTCGTATTTTCCCATGCTTCAAGATGTTGTTGATAATCTAAAGACAGGTCTTCAAGAAATTGAATGAAAGCTTCTTTTCCTGAGATCTTGTTAATTTTCTCAACCCATCCGGATTCTTCTTCAGTCTTCATCGAATTCCATTCCTTTCTATGCCGTAGTGTAGCAGTTACCTTGCTTTTAGAGAGCCCGGTTCTCTTTTCTGAGGTTTGCTTACCCACGCTTCATATTTTTTTCAAACTTTGTGATATAAGCCGATTTAATTCTTCCGAAGAGATACCATAACATCGAAGAACATCGTTAAAATCCATCAAAACCTCGGCAAGTTCTTCAATCAGATCTTTTCTTCATCCTTTCATTCTGACTGGCCGCTTACCCAAATAATTCCTTACGCAGATTTTCGCAGTCGCGAGCTATTTCCTTCATTTCTTCCTCTGGAACCATTTCATAGAGATCATGAGCCAGCGGGTCCTTCGACAAATCAGCCAGTGTTTTGTTCATACAAGCTTTTTCCTTGGAAGTGGAAATAATTCGAATTGTACAGTCATCCGCATTGTTTTGAATTAGCCCTAAAGGCACATTGCCATTAACCTGACACTCCAACAAAAGAGCGGCCAGATCGGTTATAAGGCTGATCGAAAAATCAAATTCATGTTCCAGACCGTCTTCGTCTTTCAATTCAAGCGGCCATTCCGTAATTTGGAAGTTCCAATTCAGCTAATCCAGACCTGTATCCGCCAAGATTTCACTTAATGAAATTTCATCTTTCTGCTTTCCAATGAGATAATCCAGCAAAGTCAAACTGTCGTCTGTGCCGCCGATATAATTGCCCCATACTTTTCGACAGCCTTTTCATCTGCCTCTTTTCCATTTATATTTCAATTCCCAGATGCAGGGCTGGTCCAACTGAACCGAAATCATCTGCCTTTGCGAATATCAAGCAAATGAAATATATCGGCATACATTTTTGATTTCTCCTCTAAATCGATCATCAGCCATTTTTGTCCATTCCCCATTTGCGTCTGATAATAAAGCTCTCTTAATTCTGCGGTACATTCTTCCAGAACAGCCTCAACCGCTTCTTTCTCTTTTTGTCCAATAACGATTAAAACGGAAAAATATCCTTTTTCAGGATAGATCGTACATAGATTCTTTCCCGCCTTTCTCCACTTAACATTCCAACCGAATTTCCAACTGCAGGAACTAAATTCTATTTTTTCTTTGCCCTTATATCTGTTTTTAATGTCTTCGCAAAATTGAATAAATAGGGGATTCTTGACGTACTCTCCAATTTCTTCCAAAGTTGGACAAGCGGTTCTGTCCCGGATATCAATCATCAGCTGTTTCTCCCATGCCCAGATTCTTCATCTAAACTTATTATAACTTCCTTGATCTCCCTGCACAATCCGTTATTTAGCGCTTTAAGCACAGCCTCGAAAATCATTTTCCTCACTTGGACCTATGATTTTTGTTTTATTTTAAGTCCCTGCTTTCTTCCTGACTTTCCTCTGCCAAACTCATCCGGAATGTGTTATAGTAACATGCCTCGGGGAAAACAATGTTATAACAATCAGAAGATAAAATCTTACAACACCTCTTCTTTTGCGGCAATGATGCCAGCGGTGAGTGAAAGGAAGTAAGATCTGCAATGTTTCTTCGATGGGCGCAGTAAAATTTTACGGCGTTGTTTGTAAAAAGACTATTTTGCTTCATTGTCTAAATGGCTTAGATCCATCCTTGTCAGACTTTACAGCAGCAGGATCAAATTGAAGTTTGAGAAAAAGCGCAGCGCTCCGGACATGAATCCATTTGCGATATGCCTCGTCATTTTTATTTTGCAGAGCCTGCAGCTGTTCAAAAATTCACTTCCTGATCCCTGCGTTCTTGGAAATACGATCAGGAGAATCGGAAACAAACGAAACCACGAAACGGCCATAATAACCCGTCTGCTCACCATGCACATGCAATAATCCTGAAAATCCTTTATAATGAAGTTCAGGAGAAATAATGATGCTAAACGAACTTGGAAAAACACTTTTGCAGCAAATCGCGGCCTGTCATGATTACATCAGCAGCGAAGAACTCAGTAAAATATGCAACGTTTCGATCAACACGATCCGCAAGGAAATTGATTTGATCAACGATTATCTCCGCGGACATGGCTGCTTCATCGACACCAAGATTGCCTCCGGTTATTGTTTAACGATGGTCCGGCCGGAACAGGCACAGCCATTTTTAGCGCAGATCCTGAAAGAATTCCGCCAGTTTCGCTACTTGAACTACTCTGAATTTTCTACCGCATATACGATTGCGATGAAGCTGTTAACAGCTTCATCCTATACGACGATTGACTCACTGATGAACAGTTTATATTGTTCCAAAAGCACCGTGCTGCGCACGCTGGATTCGACACAGCTGATCCTCGATCAATTCCATCTCGACTTGAAAAACAAACGCAATTACGGGTTATATATTGAAGGTACCGAATGGTCGAAACGAATCTGCCTGATTTTTATGCATAAGGTCTTCGTTCATGAAAATCCGCAGCTTGTCCGCACCAGTATTTTCAACGCGCTGTTTCTCAATCATACCGACTATCCCACGGCAGTCCGCGATTGCGTGCTGCGTTATTTCAGCGCTCAACAGGCGATCACCATTCCAAACATCCACTTTATCAAACTGGCGCAGTATCTTCTGCTTGCCAGAACCCGCTCCCCTTTCAGCAAAGATCTTCACTTGACCCCCCTCCCAGATCCAGCGGCTGCATTCGCTGCCGGTTTATCCAGCTGCCCAGGCAATCTACGCTCAGCTTCCAGTTTATTTTCAGGAAGGCGTAAGCGAAACTGACATTTTATCTTTTGCCGCGCTGATCGCCTGTTGTATGACGATAAGACAGCCGGATTGGATTCCTGACGCAGACCGGCACGCAATTCAGGAGGAAGTCCAGGAGGTTGTCGATTTTATTGCCAAATATTACGAAGTCGACGGCATATTCGACACGATTTTTTATCGGGATTTTGCCTGTTATCTGTACGGCTTGAATTTGAAAAAAGAGTTTGATTTCACTTCCGATTCCGAGAAGCTTCCCGGTTCGACAAAAATCGGCCTGTTATCCGCGGATATCAGCTCGCTGTTCGCTTTGTTTTACAAGGTGAAACACGGCGTGTATCTGCAGGAGGTCGATTTAGTGGATGCCTATTACATCTTCAATTCCGCGCTATTTAAAAATAACACTTATTATAACAAAATGAAATTTGCGGTCGTTTCCCGGCATGGTCGGTATTACAGCGAAAATCTGTCCGATCGAATACGCATGCAGTATGGGCGCTATATCCAATCCATTGACGTGTTGGAATATACGGAATTGTTCAATCATGAGCTTGACGCTTATGACGCGCTGCTTACAGACGTCAACAGACACATCCTGCCGGAGAATTACGCCGGAGCCTTGATCGACTGCAACCTGAATCACATCCAGTCGGATCTCAATTCTCTTTCCACATTTCTGATTCAGCGCTTCAACGCGAAAGCGCGGACCTTGTTCCGTGAAAAGAACTTCCACAAATGCAGCTTCACCTCGCAGATGCAGGTCTATGACGCAATCTACAAGCTGTATCAGAATGAAATAGGCGATTATGAACATTTCATCCATGATTTAAAGATGCGCAGCAGCTTCATCAGCTATGAGAAGGAAAAGAATATCATCCTGATCACGCCGCTGGCGCTGCGGATCGCGCAGCCGGTCTTCGAGGTGTTCGTCAACAAGAAGCCGATGCTGTGGGAACGGGCGAAAGCGAGCGTCTACATCTTTTATCAACAGGGCAATGGAAGCAAAGAGAACGTTCAGATCATTTCCTACCTGCTGAAGCAGTTCATCCATCAGAACGAGCTGTTTATCAACACTCTGTATGACCGCTCCTATAAGGATGTCGTCGGGATTTTCCATGTGCTTTAAAAAAGGCTGTCACGGGTTGGAATTTGCGTGACAGCCTTTGGTTTTTTAGAGGATGCCGAAGAAAGCGAGCACGACGCAGGCGCCCATGATCATGAAGATCAATTTCGTCGGCGACCAGCCCTTCTGGACCTGGGAGAAGCTCCAGCCCCACAATAACAGGGAGAGCAGGCCCGGCATAATCGAGTCCAGCATGCCCTGGAAGTCGATCGTCGCACCGCCGATCACCGGCTGCAGCGCAATTTTGATCGAAACGTTCTGCGCGATCAGCGCGCCGACCATGATCGCACCCAGGATGCCCGCTGCTTCCGTAATTAACGGAACGATGCCGCGTTCAAAGGCTTCCGTGATCAGGCTGGTGCCGTAGCGGTAGCCGGCCGTTAAGAAGATATATTTGTAGACCAGCAGCAGGCAGCCGTACAACAGGACGAACAGAATGACGCCCAGCAGACTGCCGTTGGCGGATAATCCAATACACAGACCGGCGATGATGACGCGGTAGCAGTTGAAGAAGAAGCTGTCGCCGATGCCGGCAGTCGGTCCCATCAGGGACGCTTTCAGCGTGGAAATGGTTTCCGTAATATCGTCTTCCGGATGTTCAGCCTGCTGCTTTTCCATCGCCAGCGCGATGCCGACCAACAAACCCAAGAATACCTGATGGGTATTGAAGAATTCGCCGGCGTGGCGGTAGAAAGCCTTACGGCGGTCTTCGGGATCGTCATAGAACATTTCCAATCCCGGCGCCATCGCCATCGCGAAGCACTTGGACTGCTGGGAAACCTTACTGCTTGCCATATTGGTGCCTAAGGAGAAGTAGAACGATTTATTCAACATTTTCCGTTCTTCCGGAGTCAGTTTCGGCGCCTTATTCATAGAAATCATCCCCTTCCTGAGCATTCGTGCCAATCGCCGCGGCAGAGCGGCTCTGCGCTAATTTATAGCTGTTCTGGAAATGCGCGAAGGCAATGACGATGCCGATCAACGCCAGCGGCAGCGTGCCCAGCGCCAGATATTTGACGGCGACAAAACCGAGAATGACATACATGACGGTTGTTGTTCCATTCCAGATCGCCTGCGTCGTCAAGCATAAGCCGACGACTACCAGCATGTTCGCGGAAGCGTTGAGACCATTGATGATAAAGGCCGGGCAGATCGAGATAAACGTCTGCAAACCCGCTTCGCCGCCCAACGCGACCAAGAAGACGACGATCGTGTTCAGCAGCTGAGAAACGAAGATGACCTGCATCCACATGGCGATGCGGAATTTCTTAACATTGCCGGTTTCCGCAATTTTCATAAACCACGGATGTAGCGCTAAGGCAATGGCCTGCGTGAACGGCTTCACGGCGTTGATCAGCGTGCCGACGGTAACAGCCAGCGCCAAGCCGACGCCCTGATCCGCACCGGACAGAACAACAAAGCCGACAGCCAGAACGGAAGCGGCCTGATAGTTGGACGGTGCTTCGCCGCCAATGGCGGAGACGCCCATGTAAACAGCTTCCAGTTCAGCGCCAATGATGACGCCGGTGGTGATATCGCCGCACATTAAACCGGTTAATGTACATAAAACTAACGGACGGGTAAACGTTTGCCATCCCAGCCAGTTGTCAGCAACCTGCCATAAGAGATAGGCGAACGCGATCAATAATGCGTTGGTCATGAGGAACCCCCTTTTTCTTTAAAGTTTGGAAACGATCTCGGCGAAGTTTTCAATCGGATTGGATGGAATCAGCTGTGAGAATACATGCCCGCCGATCTGGGCCAGTTCTTTGAAATAGACCAGATCTTCCGGATCGGAATTGACTCCCCTTGTCAGATTGACCTTGTTGGCGGATTTTTTCTTGACGTAGTTGGCGACGTTGACCTCCGTGATCGGCAGGGCTTTGACCAAAGCGACCGCGTCTTTCGGATTGTCGACAATGATCAGCACGCGCACCGTGTCCACGCGCGGATCGGACAGCAGCTTAATCGCGTCGGGAATCGTCTTCACCGCGACCTTTTTGCCTGCAGGCGCCGACATCAGCAACGTCTGGGTGGTCAGCGGATCCTTAGCCAGCTTATCGCTCGCGACGACAATCCGGCTGACATCGAGAT
The DNA here is from genome assembly GCF_015558105.1 of Holdemania sp. 1001095H_141210_F2. NCBI lineage: Bacteria > Bacillati > Bacillota > Erysipelotrichia > Erysipelotrichales > Erysipelotrichaceae > Holdemania > Holdemania sp. 1001095H_141210_F2. Next base: position 15,616 of record NZ_JADNPO010000023.1, on the reverse strand, counting down.
AGCGTGACCAGGCAGTGGTAATCTGTCCATGGATCAGACGTTCGTCGATTCTAAGTTGAACAATCATTCTTCCTTTCCTCCTCTTTTTTCATCAGCGGTGATTTCCGTTGATTTCAACATCATCATTATACTTAAAGCGCTTTCACCTAAAATTTCAAAAAGTAATAATTAATGGACGCTTTTTGTGAACTTTTCATTCTGAGATCTTAGTTGTGACTTGAATCAAGCTTTCTGATTTACGGCATCAACCCCAAGGTGAAGAAAGAAGCTGAGAAATTTTGATCTTCCTGTTCAGCCTGATCTGGATTTCTGATTTCCAATGCCCAAAACCACAAAAAACCCAGCCTCGGGTAGTTTCCAATAAGACAGTATGAGAACATTACTGACATAGGGTAGCTGCCGTACAGGAGTGCGACAAGAAAAATTGGCGATACTTGGTTTTCACAACCAGGTATCGCCTTTTTCTATCGTTAACAGAATGTTTGAATCTTATTGGAGGTACATATGATGCAGGAACTCAACTATATCCGTTGCGGTGATTACTATATTCCCGATATTCGTTTACCGGAGGAAAATAGACCTATTGGTCGGTGGGGACGTATGCACAGAGATTATATCAAGGAGCACAACCCTATCCGCATCAACGATCTTTGTCTCAGCGGCGAATTGTGGACGTACTTGGCTGACTTGAACGAACAGGCACAAAACCGCCTTGAACTTATCATTGAGCAAATAAAAGACTCTGAGGGCATGACAGAGCGCATGAAGCAGCACGATCAGATGGCGTGGGTTGGAGCCATGAATAGCATCCGCAACCGAGCCGAGGAAATTGTTCTGCGTGAGATGATCTATGAGGAGGATGCGGTATGAGAATCCTCGAAGAATTTTGGCACGGCAACATCGAGCCAACCGAATATGACACGTCCTCTTACAAGGAATATAAAAAGCTGCTGGAGCTGATTTGCAGGAATGAAGAAAAGCTCAAAGCCACTATGACGGACGAGCAGAAAGAACTGTTTGAGAAATATACCGATTGTGTGCGAGAGCATCAAACCAATACAGACTGTTTGATTTTCCAGAATGGCTTTAAGCTGGGCGCAAGAATGATGTTGGAAGTCATGGAAGAACTCTAATTTCACAAGTTGACGAAGCCGCTCTATGTTGCTTTTATGGGTAGCATAGAGCGGCTTTTTTCTGCGTTTTCCTCAGTTCTATTGACTTTTTCACTAAAATATGATATCATTATATCGAGATATAATGATATCATTTGGAGGTGGCAAGTGATGCAGAAAACAGATCTGAAATCGGATCGTGATAAGCAGGTACAGGTGCGTTTACCTGCGTCACTACACAAGCAGTTGAAATTGGCACTAATACAGGATGATAGCTCACTTGCTGATTTTTTCAATGAAGCGGCAGAAGCCTATCTGAAAAATCCTGACAAATACAGAAAAACAGTTGGAAACATAAACGGAGGAAAGAGCAATGGCTGACATTAGAAAAGATCAAGAAAGAGATGAACTCCATCGTGCAATATGGGCGATTGCTGACGGCCTGCGTGGAAGCGTAGACGGATGGGACTTCAAGTCCTATGTGCTGGGCATGATGTTCTATCGCTATATCTCTGAGAATCTGACCAACTATATTAACGAGGGTGAGATTGAAGCCGGCAATGAGGGCTTTGATTATGCCTTACTGTCTGACGAAGATGCAGAACAGGCTCGTGAAGACATGGTCAAGACAAAGGGCTTTTTCATTCTCCCCTCCGAACTTTTCTGCAACCTCAGAAAAAAGGCTGCGGGCGATGAAAACCTGAATATGACGTTGGAAACGATCTTCAAAAACATTGAGGACTCCGCCAAAGGCAGCGAGAGCGAAGATAATTTCGCAGGCCTGTTTGATGACATTGATGTCAACAGCAATAAACTGGGTGCCACCGTTGCCAAGCGTAATGCCAATCTCGTCAAGTTAATTGAGGGCGTTGCGGACATGAAGCTGGGCAACTACAAGGACAACTCCATTGATGCTTTTGGTGATGCTTACGAATACCTGATGAGCATGTACGCATCCAACGCAGGAAAGAGCGGCGGCGAATTCTTCACCCCGCAGGAAGTTTCCGAACTGTTGACCCGCATTGCTGTTGTAGGAAAGACTGAAGTAAACAAAGTCTACGACCCCGCCTGCGGCTCTGGTTCGCTTCTTTTGAAAGCAGCGAAGATCCTTGGCAAAGAGAATGTTCGTCAAGGTTTCTATGGTCAGGAGATCAACCTCACCACCTATAACCTTTGCCGTATCAATATGTTCCTGCACGATATTGACTACGACAAGTTTGATATTGCACATGAGGATACTCTGCTCAATCCGCAGCATTGGGACGATGAACCCTTTGAAGTCATCGTTTCCAATCCGCCCTACTCCATCAAATGGGAAGGCGATGATAACCCTGTTTTGATTAACGATCCCCGCTTCTCTCCTGCCGGTGTACTTGCACCTAAGTCCAAAGCTGACCTTGCGTTTATTATGCACTCTTTGTCTTGGCTTGCTACTAACGGCACGGCTGCGATTGTTTGTTTCCCTGGTATCATGTACCGTGGTGGTGCTGAAAAGAAAATCCGCCAGTATCTGATCGACAACAACTTTATCGACTGTATCATCCAGTTGCCGAGCAATCTGTTCTTTGGAACTACTATCGCTACCTGTATTATGGTTTTGAAGCGCAGCAAGGCTGACAACCGAACCCTGTTCATTGATGCTACTAACGAGTGCGTAAAGGTAACGAACAACAACAAACTAACCGACGGCCCTGACGGAAATATCGCACATATCGTTGATGCTTTCGTTTCTCGTGCGGATAAGGAGCATTTTGCACGCTGTGTTCCTTACGAAGAAATCGTGGAACAGGACTATAACCTTTCTGTCAGCTCCTATGTTGAGCAAGAGGATACCAGAGAAGAAATTGATATCGTAAAGCTCAATAAGGAGATTGAAGAAATTGTTGCAAGGGAGCAGGTGCTGAGAGCAGAAATTGCAAAAATCATTGCAGAATTAGAGGGATAATTTATGAGACTCAGCAGTAGATTATCTGATAAAAGTAAAAACCACGGTGAAATCGAATCTTTCATTGATTGGGAAAAGTACACGATTTCTCCTGAAGAATCGGAAGATCTTCAATTGATCTCTGCCGGTGATTTCATTGATATTCAGATTGGTAAAATCACCTTGCCGTTTTACTCAACCAAATGCAATGATAGTGTTTCTTTTGTATCTCCCAAAAATCTGCATTGCCTGATAATCAGTGAGAAAATGATCAGCATTGATTGCCAGTTGCAGTGCATGGATTATGATGATAGTAATCAAGCGTGCAAAGAGTGCAGCCACTGCATCCAAGCATGGTTTTTGGTAGGAGCAGACGATATTTTTTCGGCAACGCCCAACGTCTATCTGATCAAGCAGAATTTCAAGCTACCTGCAAACATAAAGCTGCCAGTTGAAACAGAAGACAAATTTACTGAGTGGTTGGCAAAAGCGGAAATTGCGCACAAAGAAAGACTTGGTGCCGGTTCAGTTATTTATCTAAGATCTATCTTGGAACAGATTACAATAAAAGTGGGCAATGATGCAGGCGTTGATATTTATCAACCTAACGGTCGTACCAAACCTTTTAATCAGGTGTTACAGGCCGTAGATGCCCAATGCTCTATCATCCCAACGATTTATTCAGATAACGGTTATAAACTCTTTCAAAAGCTGAGTGAAATTGCTCACGGTAACTCTGATGAGGAAACTGCTTTGAAAGAGTATGAACCTTTGCGCAGATTGGTTGTTGGCGTGATTGAGAACGTTAGAAAAAACGAGGAAGAAATTAAACGAAATGCCGAAATCAAGAAGGCATTGGCGGCAATAGGATTTAGCAATGGGGGTGAGCAAAGTGAATAAATTAAAGGACTTGATACATGAGCTTTGCCCTAATGGTGTTGAGTACAAAAAACTCGCAGATTGCTGTGTGTTGGAAAAGGGAAACACGCCCATTCAGAAAGCAATACCTGGAGAATTTCCTTTAGTTGTGACAACCGATGAACGCAAGTCTTGCAATACATATCAGTTTGACAAACCAACTGTTTGTATCCCGTTGGTTTCGTCCAGAGGTCACGGTGTTGCGTCTTTGAATAGCTTGTATTATCAGGAGGGGAAGTTTGCTCTCGGTAATATCCTTTGTGGTGTTACTCCTGTTAATAGTGATGAGCTGTCTGCAAAATTCCTGTTCTATTACTTGAATCATAAAAAGGATACTCTTATTGTTCCGCTCATGCGAGGAGGAGCAAATGTATCTCTTACAGTTGATTCTTTGAAAAGAGTCAAAGTTCCGGTCCCTCCGATATCTGTCCAACGCGAGATTGTTCGTATTTTCGATAAGTTTGAATCTCTTGGTAATAACCTTGGACTTGAACTTATTGCAAGGAAAAAGCAGTATGAACATTATGCGGATTACCTGTTCGTATCTGATATTCCCCCAAACGAGTGGATGGCCGTTGGAGAAATAATTATTTCTCTCAAGACTGGACTCAATCCTCGACAGAACTTCAAATTGAATGTAGGCGGTGATAAACCATACATCACAGGAAAAGACATATATAACAATTCGATCAATGTTTCTGATAAAACAGATCTCATTACAGATGATGTTGTTTTACTAATTAACCGCAGAGCATGCTTGGCAACTAACGACGTCCTTTTTGCGAGTACGGGTACTGGAACTGTTGGAAGAATGGCCGTGGTAGACAACTACGACAATACATGGGCTGTAAGTGAAACCATGTTTTGCCTAAAACCCAAAGTGGATGTTATTAACCCATACTATTTGATGTACGCATTGTATACACAAAGTGCCAAAAGACAATTCGAACCCAAAATATCCAAAGGTTCAGTTCCGCATCTGAAAGTAAAAGACTTGCTTGATGTAAAAATTCCCGTACCAAACCTAACAGAGCAAGAACGAGTTGTCGATTTGGTGAGAAAATTTGATGCATTATGTAATAATGTTTCCACCGGTTTGCCTGCAGAAATCGAAATGAGGCAAAAACAATATGCGTATTATCGAGACAAGCTTCTAACTTTCAAGCAGATTCCTTGAGAAAGGAAATACAAATGGACAAAACACTTACTGCAAAATTGCTTCCTGCAGCACTGATCTGCAAAGGCTACATAACCGGAATGGCAGATTGCGATTATGAAATTTATCTGCGTGAAATAGTCAATGCATCTGCGTATTTCAAAAGCAAGTCCAACGGATTGGTGTATACAGCGCCACCGGACGAATCTCATGGTGAATGGGATTGCATTTCTGAAAACTATTCCCTTGATTTCAAGTTAATTGCCAGCGAAACTTCGCTGCGGGCCAGAAATTTGTTTTCGGGCAGAATTTATCAAATGGCAGAAGGTGTTACTGCTTATTGCGGTCCTAAAATAGAGGCCGATAATCCCAAGTACAAACCTATTCAGGCAACACGCATCTTTGCGGCATTGAGATCAATTGATCTTGCTGAATTGAAGTCAATTCGAAACAGTAAGGAGAAAAAGCAAGGAATCGAAACTGATATCAAAGCCTTATTGGATACACTTGAAACTCAAAAACACATTTTAATGTTCTTTCCGTATGAGTTTTTTACGGAAACCAATAATGACTTTTCTGCCGTGGTAGCAGATATTATCGAGGCCTTGACACAAGATTTCTCCGAAGTATTCAAATATCGTAAGGATGTTGCCGCACAATTCGATGTGTACTTCACATTCATATATGCAGGACATTTCGTGCTTGCTGAGGTATGCGGAAACGAACTAAAGCTTGTGGAAACCATAAAGGAAACATCCAGCCCGACTTACATGAAGATTAAATCCTATACAGAATGGGGGTAAGGAAATAATACGATGAGTACATATAACATTGTGCTTTCAACCAATGAAAGTACCGTTGTAACTGAATATGAGCCGCAAGCGAAACGTTCCGATGCGTATCAGAGTGAAGCTGCTTTGGAGGCAGCCTTCATCAAAATGCTTGGCGAACAAGGTTATGAGTACGTGTCCATTCACAACGAAGAAGATCTCGTGCTTAACCTTCGCAAGCAGCTTGAGCGCCTTAACCAGTACAGCTTCACCGACAAAGAATGGGAGACATTCTTCAAATCTAAGATTGCCAATGCCAACGAAGGTATCGTAGAAAAGACTCGTAAGATTCAGGAAGATTATGTACAGAACCTGACTTGCGAAGATGGCAAAACTCAAAACATCTATCTGATTGATAAAAAGAATATCCATAACAACCGTTTGCAGGTCATCAATCAGTATGAAGAAGGTGCCGGCAATCACGACACCCGATATGATGTGACGATTCTTGTGAACGGTCTGCCGTTGGTTCATGTGGAGCTGAAACGCCGTGGTGTTGCGATCAAGGAAGCATTTAACCAGATCAACCGCTATCAGAGAGACAGCTTTTGGGCAGGCTCCGGGCTTTACGAGTATGTGCAGATTTTTGTCATTTCCAACGGCACATTCACGAAATATTATTCCAATACCACGAGAGCAAGCCATATCAAGGAGAATGACGGCAGCAGCAAAAAACACAGCAAGAAAACTTCCAATAGTTTTGAGTTCACTTCCTATTGGGCAGATGGTAACAACAGAGTCATTGCAGACCTTGTTGACTTTACAAAAACGTTCTTTGCCAAGCATACTCTGCTGAATATTCTAACAAAGTACTGCGTGTTTACATCTGAGGAATTGCTGCTTGTCATGCGTCCTTATCAGATCGTTGCAACAGAACGCATCTTGAACAGAATCGAGACATCCTCCAACAGCAAGAAAACCGGAAAGATCGAAGCAGGCGGATACATTTGGCATACTACGGGCAGCGGTAAAACCCTCACCTCTTTCAAAACGGCACAACTCGCTACCAACTTGCCGTACATTGACAAGGTACTCTTTGTTGTTGACCGCAAGGACTTAGACTATCAGACCATCAAAGAGTATGACCGATTTGAAAAAGGTGCTGCCAACAGCAATAAGAGCACAGCGATTCTGCAAAAGCAGCTTGAGGACTCTACTTCTCGAATTATTGTAACTACAATTCAGAAGTTGGATGTCTTTATTCAGAAGAACCCCATGCATCCCATTAGGGATAAGCATATTGTTTTGGTGTTTGATGAATGCCATAGAAGCCAGTTCGGTGATATGCATACGAGAATTGTGGGCGGTCAGATCAAAAAAGGTGAAAAGGTTGTTAAAGTACACAGATACTTTAGAAACTATCACATCTTTGGTTTTACGGGCACTCCGATTTTCTCGGTCAATGCAGGTACTGGCGGAAATCCAAATCTGAAAACTACTGAGCAGGCATTTGGTGATAAACTCCATACCTACACCATCGTTGACGCCATCAATGACGGAAATGTTTTGCCGTTCCGCATTGACTATATCAATACGGTAAAGCAAAAGGACGGAAAACAGGATAAGCAAGTTGCTGCTATTGATACCGAGGAAGCCCTTGCTTCTCAGGAACGTATATCCGAAGTTGTGAAGTACATTCTGGAACACTTTGACCAAAAGACTATGCGAAACTCCTATTACAGTCTTAAGGGTCAGCGTGTGAATGGTTTCAACTCCATGCTTGCAGTCAGCTCCATCTCCGTTTGCCAAAAATACTATCTGGAACTGAAAAAGCAGATTGCAGAACAGCATCGTGATCTGACGATTGCCACCATCTTCTCGTTTGCCCCCAACGAAGCAGATAGCGCAGATGGCATCTTGGATGATGAAAGTTTTGATACCGATGGACTTGACCAGAGTTCTCGTGATTTTCTGGACATGGCGATTGACGAGTACAACAAGACTTTCAAGACCAACTTTGACACATCCAGCAAGGGCTTCCAGGACTATTACAAAGACCTCTCTGACAAAGTGAAAAAGCGTGAAGTTGATTTGCTTATCGTGGTCAATATGTTCTTGACGGGCTTTGATGCAACGACACTCAACACCCTTTGGGTAGACAAAAACTTGAAAATGCATGGTCTGATTCAGGCGTTTTCAAGAACCAACCGCATCCTGAACTCCGTTAAGACCTTTGGTAATATTGTCTGTTTCCGTGATCTTGAAAAAGAGACAAACGAAGCCATCGCCTTATTCGGCGACAAAGAAGCCAATGGCATTGTTCTTCTGAAATCCTACGAAGACTATTACTATGGCTGTGTTGACGACAAGGGACGTGAGCAGAAAGGCTACGAAGAGCGTATCGCAGAGCTACTGCAGAAATACCCATTGGGGCAGCCTATCATCGGCGAGCAGAATAAAAAAGATTTTATTGTTCTGTTCGGTAATATTCTCCGTCTGAGAAATATCCTGTCAGCTTTTGACCGCTTTGCCGGAAACGAAATTTTGTCTCCTATCGATTTCCAAGACTACACTGGTACATACCACGATGTGTACGATGAGATCAAGCCGAAGCCGGGAAGCAAAGACAGCATCATGGATGATGTTGTCTTTGAAATGGAACTTGTCAAACAGGTTGAAGTCAACATCGACTATATTCTGATGCTGGTTGCGAAATACCATGACGGCAACTGCGAAGACAAAGAAATCCTCGTTGCGATTGATAAGGCGATTAAGTCGAGTTTGCAGCTCAGATCGAAAAAAGAGCTGATCGAGAACTTTATTGCTACTATCAACACCAAAACCGATGTCAATGCAGATTGGCAGCGTTTTGTAAAAGAACAGCGTGAAACCGATATTCAGGCCTTGATCGCAGAAGAAAAGTTGAAGCCTGAAGAAACCAGAAAGTTTGTTGAAAACGCTTTTCGTGATGGCGTACTCAAAACAACAGGCACAGATGTTGACCGTCTGATGCCGCCCGTCTCCCGTTTTGGTGGCGGTGGTTCACGTGATAAAAAGAAGCAGACAGTTATTGAAAAACTGAAAGCATTCTTTGAAAAGTATTTCGGGCTGGTCAACGCTGGGGAATCTTTTGCGGAAGACAGTAACAAGTAAGCACAATTCACAAAAGGCACTAACTGATGCGGTTAGTGCCTTTCTTCTTTTGCGAATATTTAACTTCGACACAACCTGTGTCGAAGTTGCAATTTTCACTTCTCCGCAAGTTACGGCGAAGTGATTTTTAACTTCTGCCCAAGTTGGGCAGAAGTTGGATTTTGGACTTCCGACCAACTTGGTTGGAGGTTGGGTTTTTCTTCCCGACAAGTTGTCGGGAAGTTGATTTTGAAAATTCTGTCCAACTTGGGCAGAATTATTTTTTTGGAATTTTTTCTTGAAATGATTCTAAAAATGCCTTTCTCGTCGGCTACCACTGGGAGAGATTTTTTCTGTGGGCACTCCCCAAAACGCAAATCCCGTCGGCTACCACTTGAAGAAACATTTTGAAAAATTGCAAACGACGCACGCATAAAAAGTTTGGTTTCCCCGGCTACCATTTGAAAACAACTATGGACAAAAAGCGTTTCTCACCGGCTCCACTTGAAAGTAAATTCTTCTGTGCAAGGTGCGAATGTGAAAGTTTTTTCTGGAGGTATATGAAGAAAGGCTTTCAAAAACCGTTGATAATTCGCTCCTAAATATCCTAACCAGTAGAGGGATCTTTTTTTCGATCCCGTTGAAAACTGCTCTTTGAAATTCTGAATATAGTGAGAGACATTCAGAAACTTGACGGTCAAGTGATGTATCTGTATAATGGTGGCACAGCGGTGATCCGCTACATAAACAACTGAATACCAATGTTCCACCATAAGTCGGTTTCACCCGACACGGTATCGGCACACCGGAAGTGCCGAACTGCTCCACCACGCCTTTGGTTTTGTTGGCAGGAGCTGTAGAAAGCAGAACCCGACTTTGAATTTTCAGAGCCGATTACATAGAACATCACTTTGAAGCGAGAGCTATGCTCCCGCCGATTCTTGGTGCTCTGTGTAATCGGCTCTTTTTGTTTTCTTCTACATCCAACAACTAAATGACCGTCCGAATGGGATATGACTTTGCGATGACATGAGCGAAGCAACGCTGGGGTGAGACTCCCGGGCAGGAACGACATTCGGGTAGAACGGCGAAAGCGATTTTAACCCTTAGTTTACTAAGGGCGCACTTCTATACGGGTGTGTTCCACACCTCGTATGTGCGCTCTGCGAGGCTGACAGACAACAACTCCGAAGTTGTATCTGTCCTTCCGTCACTTTGTTCCGAACAAGGGGCTGCACCCCTTGCGCTGCTATGCAGCTATCCCAGCGCCCTTATGAGTACGAAACGATTTTTCAAATCATTCCGTACCCACAAGGCTGAAAATAACAACACTCAAAGGAGGTTCTATGGAATACACATCTAACCCCGAGCTTGAAAAGCTCCGAGCTGAAAAAGAGAAAAACGAAAAGGAGATTGAACAGCTCACCCACAAAATCACTCGGCTGGAAAATCGCCAGAAGTATTTTGTGGACGGCGAACGCAAGCGCCGCACTCACAGACTTTGCACCATCGCAGGAACTTTGGAAAGTATCGCACCGGAGATCAAGGAACTGGACATCACCGAGGTGATGGAGCTTCTGGAATATATCTTCCACAAGGAAGAAATACAGAAGTTGGTGCACCGCATGAAGATCAACCACGACTCAAAAGTTAGACGAGCAAAGGAGGGGTAAGTATCGCTTTATATCATTTCCATGTAGATCAGATCAAACGCAGCGAGGGGCAATCGGTTGTGGCATCCGCTGCCTACCGGGCAGACGAAAAACTGCACAGCGATTATTACGGTGAGGACAGCGATTACACCAATAAGGGCGGCGTGATTTATACAGAAATCTTTCTGCCACCCCATGCGCCACGAGAGTATGCAGACCGGGAAACTTTATGGAACGCAGTTGAGAAAGCAGAGAAAGGAAAGAAAGCGCAGCTTGCCTACAGCTTCGATATTTCCTTTCAGAATGAATTTAGCCAGGAAGAAAATATCGCCCTTGCCAGACAATTCCTCACCGAGCATTTTGTCAGCCGTGGCATGGTGGTGGACTTTGCCGTTCACGAACCGGAGCGAGAAGAAGGTGGTATCAATAATCCGCACTTCCACTTCCTCTGTCCAATCCGTCCTATCGAGCAAAACGGCAAATGGGGTTTGAAGCAAAGACGAGAGTATGTGCTTGATGAAAACGGCAACCGCATCCCCGATGGCAAAGGTGATTATGTGTTCAACGCCGTTCCCACTACCGATTGGGGCTCTGCTGAAACTTTGGAGTTCTGGCGTGAGCAATGGGCAGTGATGTGCAACGCCAAGTTTGAAGAAAAGGGCTTGGATGTTCGCATCGACCATCGCAGCTATGAACGCCAAGGCGTAGAGCTGCTACCCACACGACACGAAGGCTCCACCGTCCGAGCCATGGAGAAGAAAGGAATTAAAACTGAAAAGGGCGAGTTTAATCGTTGGATCAGAGCCACCAATGCCTTTATTCGCAATCTCCGTAAGAATCTGTCGGCGCTCCTTGAAGCCATCAAGGAGATCAAGGCTGAGCTGGATAAGCCGCAATCCGATCCCGTCATCATTCCGCTGCAGAGATATTTTGATATGCGTAACGCAAAGGCTTATTCCCAGACAGCCAGGGTCAACAATCTGAAAGAACTGAACCTGATGGCAAACTATCTCAAAGCCCATGAGATTTACACCATCGAGGATTTGGAAAGCCGTGTGTCTGATTTGAAGAACACCGTGGATGAATTGAAAGTCACCATGGATAAGGAAGTCACCCGTATGAAAGAAATTCGCAAGGTTCCCGAATACCTTTCCGTTCTGAGAGATCTGAAACCGATTGTGGACGGCTTGCAGAAAATCAAGTTCGATAAGGCGAAGGCGAAGTACAAGGCAGAACACGAAAAGGAATTGAAGCAGTACTACGCCGTAAGGCGAAAGCTCTTGGAGGCATGCCCCGACGGCAAGCACGACCAAAAGCTTTTAGACAAGGAGTATACAGCGCTTGAAAAGGCTCATGCAGAAACCTATGCAAAATTCAAAGCTATCCGTGAAGAACACCAGAAGATTTATCACATTCACGCCTGCGTGGAAAAAGGATGCCATGCCGAGCAGAGCAACCAGAAAAAAGATCATCGAAAGCAAGAGGAACGCTGATTCATTCCTTTCCTTTCGATTCCATTCCATTCCAAAACAAGAAAGGACGATTAAATGAACGAACAGAAAAGCAGAAATTACACCATCAACGAAAACGGCAGTATTGTCGTTCACAACTATTGTGCGGCTGAACTGCCGCAGATCACCGTGACCATCCGTTCCGGGCAGACTACTTATAGATTTGGCGGAAGCTACGATGGCACAAGAAGTCTTTCCGGTAAATTACTCAACCACATGGCAAAGGAGGGGGCCGACGAATGACAAAGGAGACAAGTTTGCAGGGGTATGATATAATGGATACAAGCAATCCTGTATTGGCAGACTGCCCGCCGATTAAGGAGGAACAAGACATGAACAGGCAGTCTGACAAAATTACTGCGATCTACTGTAGATTGAGTCGTGATGACGAACTCACAGGAGAGAGCAACAGCATTGTCAATCAAAAGGCGATTCTCAAAAAATACGCACAAGAACAAAGTTTCCGCAACATCCAGTTTTTCGTGGACGATGGTTACTCCGGTGCCAACTTCAACAGACCCGATTGGAAACGAATGATTGAGTTGGTCGAGAACGATAAGGTTGGTATCATCATTGCCAAAGATATGAGCCGTATCGGCAGAAACTATCTGGAAGTTGGTCTTTACACCGAAATGCTTTTCCCCGAACACAATGTCCGCTTCATCGCTGTAAACAGCGGTGTGGACAGCGCCAATCAGCAGGACAACGACTTTACTCCGTTCTTGAATATCATCAACGAGTTCTATGTCAAGGACAGCAGCAAAAAGGTCAAAGCGTCCATGAAGCAGAAAGGCGAATCCGGTGAGTATCTGACCACCAACCCGCCCTATGGCTACACGAAAGACCCCGACAATCCAAAGAAACATTGGATTGTGGACGATGAAGCCGCAGCCGTTGTTCGTCAGATCTTCGCATGGTGCATGGAGGGCTACGGCCCCTCTCAGATCGCTAAGAAGCTGAAGAAAGCAAAGGTGGAGTGTCCTACGGTTCATTGGATGAAGATGGGACGAAATGCTCCTGCAAAGACACCGGACAATCCTTACGATTGGGCACCACGCACCATCACCGGCATACTGGAAAAGCAGGAATACCTTGGGCACATGGTCAACTTCAAGACACGCAAGCAGTCGTACAGGAGCAAAAAGAAACTCGAAAATCCTCCCGATCAATGGAAGATTTTCGAGAACACTCATGAAGCCATTATTGACGAAGAAACCTTTGCCCGTGTACAGGAACTTCGCAAGAACAAACGCAGACCTGCCAGAACAGGCAAGACCAATATGTTCTCCGGTCTCGTCCGCTGTGCCGATTGTGGTGAAAAATTGTACTACTGTACCAGCAACAGTTTTGAAACCAGACAAGATCACTTCGTATGCTCCACTTCCCGTAAAAAGGGCAAGGAAGTCTGCGACACCCACTTCATCCGTGCCGTGGTACTGGAAGAAGGTACGCTCCAACACCTGAGATTGGTTATCCAATGCGTTGCCGATTACGAGGATGCGTTCCGCCGAGCGTTGGGCGCAAAGCGAAGTGACGAAGCAAAGAAAGAGCTTTCTGCCAAGAAACGAACCTTGCAGAAATCCGAAAACCGTCTGGTAGAACTGGACAGATTGTTCAAGCGTATTTACGAGGACATGGTAAACGGAAAGCTGTCCGAAGCTCGCTTTCAGATGTTATCTGATGATTATGAGCAGGAGCAGGCAGACCTGAGAGCTAAGATTGAAATGCTTGAAAACGAAATACAGAATCAAGAAGATCAAGCGGAGAATGTTGATAGGTTTATCCGACAGGCAAAGAAGTACTTGTACTTGGAGAAGCTGACACCCACTATTCTGAACGATATGGTCAACGCCGTATATGTTCATGCACCGGATAAGTCCAGCGGACACCGAGTGCAGGATGTGACGATCAGCTACAACTATATCGGCATACTCCCCGCCGATTTGCTCTATGACGTTATAAACGGAAAAGCGGCATGATTACTCATGCCGCTTCCCGAAAACATTATTATACTGTTTTATTGGACCGCCCCATCAGCCAGGGTTTTTGTAAAATATAAATCTTCAGTCTTATCGTAATCGTCCGATTTTAAAAGAAATCGTCGTCGCTCTGCGACTGTGCGACTTCCCACAGCCGAATTCCATCTTTCCCAGTCTGCATCACCGTGCTCAGATCCAGATCACCAGCTTCCCGCAAACCCAGCAGTTCTAAAAACAAAGGCAGGTTAACACCGCAGATCACATCGACCTGCCCCGGCTTTAAATAGCGCGTAGTCTTGTGCGCCGGTGTTCCCGCAAACAGATCCGTCAGCACCAGCACGCCGTCGCCGCTGTCCAGTTCCGCGATCGCCTTACCAATCCTTTCCTCAAACGCCTCGCTGTCATCAGTCATCTGATAGCCTAAAGCCTGCACCTGCGGCAAATTCTCACCGAAAAAAATTGAAGATGACTGCAGCATGCCTTTCGCCATATCGCCATGGCTTAACAATAAAATTCCCTTCATGGTCTGCTCCTCTCATGGAACCTCCGTCTAAATTAACCAGAGATTATCGTTAAAATTAAGATTTCCACATTGATCATTATACTGGTTTCTGCTCTTTCTTCTTTTCAAAATTTGATCGGTTCATAGATTGAATCCTGAACGTAATTTTATGGTCATGACACTTTATTTGTCGGTTAACCAAAAGACAATTTTATTTTAGTCTGTTTGAAGAATTACAGATTTTATTCTTAACCGTTAATTTTTGACGGAGTGAGTTTTCTAAGCTGATCATGGAAATCGACCAGCGTATTCATCTTTTATGAAACTAAGATTATCCGATCGACATCCTTCTCCTTTAATTTATCTAAACAGGCTTCATCCGTTTCCGTTAACGCTCATCTCTGATTCAGTCTGTCCTTCAGGGTTAATTTTCCCTTTCACCCTGTGCTATTCTTTATTCTATGCCTTTTTTTATCTGCTACATGTTCATTTCATCCTGTTTGATACGCATCTTGACGATTACATCACTGGTGTCCTTTAAATAGTCCATTTGCTTTTCTCCCTTGGCTTCTCTCCTTCAATTAGTCATGAGAAAATGAAAATTGAGCATGACTCTCCGCTTGATGCTTTGAACCGGAAAGCTTTTTCAGTTGATCATGAAGATCTTTTGGGGTATTTATTCTATTTAAAACTTGGACGATCTGATTCACTTCTTCTTCATTTAAACTGTCCAAATCTTTCTCATCACTTTCCGTTAATTCCCATTTCTGCCGCAGTAACTCCTTCAGCAAGGAAACTTTCCCTTTTACGATTCCTTGAACCATCCCTTGTTCCATCCCTTGTTCCAATCCTTGTTTCATCCCTTGTTTCACGCCTTTCTTTACACCTTTCCGCATCCCTTTTTTTATGCCTTTTTTATACACCGTCTTCTCATCCATCTCGTCGTATTTCATCCGCATC